>JAGCNN010000229.1 GCA_017645925.1 Bacteroidales bacterium | reverse complement strand
TATCCCACCCCTGCGAATAATTGTGAATAGTAACGCTGTCAAGCCTCTGGTAACCGCCATTGGCATTAACACCAATAAAAGAAACAACAATGTCCTGAGCAAACACAGTCGCACTAAGGAACAAAATGGACAATATCAAAGTTAGCTTCTTCATAATCTACAATTTATCATCAACAAATTAATTTCGCACACACCTTACACTTACACCAACACTCTTGTGATTGTGCGTCTTGCTTAACTCCTCTAAATCATACTTAAGTCTCCTGTCCCACCCACTATTAGAATCACCATATTCAGTGTCAGAAGTCCACCACCAAGTGCGAGCCCCCTTTTCTTGAAATTGAGATGTGGCAATCTTCATACCTGCCGGCTTACCATTAAAACTACTTGTGTTGTTCTTGGACTGCTCCCAGCCCGGAGTATTTCTAATACTACAATCACCCCATCCGCTTGTGGAGGACAATGACTTTGCTATAACATTATGAGTTGCTCTGTCATTATCGGTATCTATATAATCGTCAAAATTATAGCCATTGTTCTCCAGATATACCTCCAGTTGCGACCATTCGGCATCGCTTGGCAAATGCCAACCAGCAGGACAAGCCGTCTGCGCAGCCTTCCAATTGTACAACACTCCATACTCGCTGTAGTTCGGATTATTTCTGGCTTCATCTACATCTGTACCATCATAATCATATACATAATACCTCGCATCTGCTACAGACGCATTAGACAGATTATTTACACTCGGCAAATAGCGCACATTTTCCGAAAACCACTCCTGTTCACCTATCATAATGGAACAATACGAATTTCCATCACGCTCATCATACACGCCAGAACCCAAATGCAACCAAAGCAATACAATGCTGTCGCAGCCATCGGCAGATGTTAGAACCTGCTGATAGCCACCGCTTTCAGTAAAAGTTTCACCATTATACACAAATGGGTCGGCACAAGTGTTTATCTCAACTTCAGTAAAAATTGGAGTTCCATTGCCTGTAATATTAAGATGAAGGAGGACAATGCTGTCACAACCATTAGCATCGCGAAATGTGTGTACATAGTCGCCACTCTGGGTGTATGTTTCGCCTCCAAACTCATAACTAGCACACCTTTCAATACTTATCTCTGCAAACGAAGGAGAAGAACAAGGATTTACAATGTCAAATTCGAGCGATATGGTTTCGCTTCTATATTGAGGCTGCGTAACTGATGCACTTTCATACACTTCGCCATTATATGTTGCATAACCTGCATATCTCATCACATCGTTTATGTTGAAATCGCCGCTGACGAAAATCTTTTCGCTAGCCATTGTGCCCTTGCTCCAAATTCTGTCCGAACCACCATTGCCCGCGTTCATAAGCTTTATAGTCGATGTTATGCAGTTTGACGTCACCGAAAGAAAATAGACATCAGGTTGCAACAAACTGACACCAAACACATTGGCACCTGTCATTGCAATCCCATTGTACTCGGCAAACATACGCCCCGATACATCAAAGACCCTTATCGAAACAGCACCATCCTGCGGAAGATTCACAACAAAATCGGTTTCTCCATCAAAAGGATTCGGCGCACACGAAAGCATTTCGGCATCGCCAGCCACATTGCCAATACCATTAAGTATCGCAACCATTACGGTATCGGGATAAACGGCAGTCCTGTCCCACCCCTGCGAATAATTGTGTATTGCAACGCTGTCGAGCCTCTGGTAACCGCCATTTGCATTTACACCAATAAACGAAACAACAATGTCCTGTGCAAACACCATCGCACTAAGGAACAAAATGGACAATATCAGAGCTAGTTTCTTCATAACTCAATATTTACAATGCAAATATACATTATTTTGGGCAACTACAAAAACTTTTTGACATCGCCAATATGCTTGCCACAAAAAAGGTTATTACTATAACCTTTTTATAATAAATTCAGGTTAGCATAATAACCTATTTAATAAAAATTATGGTTAATCAAATAATCTTTTTATAAAATTATTTGGTCATTAGAATAACCTTTATTATCTTTGTGGGCGACAAAAAAAGGGAAAGATGGAAACACTACTAAACAAACACCGCATACTTATTTCGCAGGTAAACACCGAAATTGTACGTGATATAATGTACAACATCGACTGGGAAAAGCAACTGGTTGCCATCCGTGGTTCACGTGGAGTTGGCAAGACTACGCTTATCCGCCAATACATCAAAATGAAGTATGGAGAGCAAGCCGGCGAAGCACTTTACTGCACTCTCGACAGCATGTTTTTTGCCAACCACAGCTTGCTAGAACTGGCAGAATACTTCCACCTGATGGGCGGAAAACACTTGTTTCTTGACGAAGTACACAAATATCCGTCGTGGAGCCGCGAAATCAAGGAGATAATTGACCTATATCCCGACATGCGGATTACTTTCACAGGTTCTTCACTGATACAGATACTAAACGCCGATGCCGACCTGTCGCGACGCGTGCTAAGCTATTCGATGGAAGGGCTGTCGTTCCGTGAATTCCTGCGTTTCTACAAGGACATAAAGCTTCCAATCTACAAATTGACAGACATACTTTCCTCTCCATACGACATCTGCAAGGAAGTAAATGCAGTCTGCCGTCCACAAAAAATGTTCGAGGAGTACCTACGCGTAGGCTACTACCCCTTCTACGACGGCAACCAAGACGAATACTACAGCCGCATCGAGAACGTAATAAACTTCATCATCGACCAGGAACTGACTCAATTCTGCGGAGTAGAACCCTCTTACACACGCCGCATTAAGGCCATGTTGCTGTATCTTGCCGACAACGTTCCGTTCGAGGTGAATATCGTCAAGCTTGCCAACTACTTGGAACTGAACAAGCACACCGTGTTAAGTTACCTTGACAGCTTGCGCCGCGCCGAACTGCTACACCTGCTCTATTCCGACAATAAATCGGTAACTAAAATGCAGAAGCCTGACAAGATTTATCTACACAATCCAAACCTATTTTACGCCATCGGGCAGCAAAACCAGATTGGCACATTGCGCGAATGTTTTGCAGTGAACCAACTGGCAACTTCGCACTCTGTCGAGTACGGCAAGGCAAACGGAGATTTCCTAATAGACGGGAAAATCACCTTTGAAGTCGGTGGACAAAGCAAAACTTTCGACCAGATAGCGAACATGCCTAACTCGTTCATACTTGCCGACATGATGGAATTCCCAATAGGCAATAAACTGCCATTGTGGATTGTAGGGATGATATATTAAAATCTCTCACAGTACAAAAAGGTTATCGCAATAACCTTTTTGTATTGCAATATGGTTATCCTAATAACCTTTGCTTGGAATAAGATTCTCCAACAAGCCCAAATCCTTAGGATAAGTTACCTTTATATTCGAATCGTCGCCATCAACAATGAAAATCTTTTCTTCGGGAAGATAACGGGAAACCACACCACAATCGTCGGTTGCAACAAAATTAGTGTCGGCAAGAGCTAATTTATATGCTTGGGCAATAGTCTCTCGGCGAAATGCCTGCGGTGTCTGCTGGCAACGCAACTGCGAACGCTGCAAAATCTCGCTTATCATACGCCCTGACCCGTCAACCTTTACAATGGTATCGGTTGCCGGTACTGCAACTGCAATTGAATTATAAGTTTCGAGTGCCGAAACCACATCCGAAATTATCCTCTGCGAAACCATAGGACGCACTGCATCGTGGAAAATCAGGTTGCAAACAACATCGTCGTATGCCCGAATTGCCGACATACTTGAATCGTAACGCTCGTTTCCGCCATTTAGGATATGCTTCAGTTTAGACCACGGGGTTGCGGCACTGATTTCTTCCATCAGCGGAATAAAATCCTTGTTCACAACAACTGCAATCTCGTCAATGCCAGCGTTTTTCTCAAAGGCATTGATAGAATATTCTATGATGCGCCGTCCGCAAACCTGCAAAAACTGCTTGGGCAAGTCACCGCCCATCCTGCGACCGCTTCCGCCTGCCAAAACTACCGCTACATTCAACCTTTTCATGTCCTACTCAACACTTACTACCTTAAATTCTGTACGGCGGTTCTGTGCACGACCTTCCTCAGTGTCGTTGGTGGCAATAGGAACCGAAAAGTCGTATCCGCTGTACGACAGGCGTTCCTTTGCAATTCCCAGCGACACAAGGTAGTTGTAAACCGACTTTGCACGATTCTCCGACAAGGTCTTGTTGTAGGCCTTGGTACCAACGTTGTCGGTATGACCGCCGATTTCTATCTTCATCTTAGGATTTGCATTCATGTATTCCACAACTTTGCCAAGTTCGGTATATGAATCGGGCAGCAAGTCGTAGCTGTCGGTCTTGAAGAAAATGTTTTTCAGAACCACCGTCACGCCTTTTTCTATCGGCTGAAGCGGAATATTCATAATGTACGGTTCCTCTGGATGCTCAAGGTTGGTGAGAGAAAAGTTCTCAGAGTAGAACAGATAGCCCTCGCGCGAAACGTTGAACGCATAGTCCTTGTCAATTGGCAGACACACCATATATTCGCCGTCCTTGTCACCAGAATACATATCAACAACTTTTTCTCCACTCTCAATGTCAAGCATTTCGCATTTTGCCTTGAGCCTTTCGTTGGTCTTCGAATCATAGATATAACCCTTTACGTAGGTAACCGTAACTGGCTTAACTTCAGGCGGAAGTTCAAATCCATAGATGTCAAGGTCTCGCTTGGTGCTTGACGAGGAAAACATTGCAAGGTCACCCTTTGCGTTCACAATAAGGCTTCTCTCCTCGCCCAAGGTATTTATCGGATAGCCAAGGTTTTTCGGCTTCGACCAAGTCTTGCCTTCGTCCTCGGTCTTTGCAACAAACAAGTCGTAGCTTCCAAGTCCGGGATGCCCCTTTGATGCAAAATACAAGGTCTTGCAGTCGGGATGTATAAACGGAGAAATGTCCTCGTAAGGCGTATTAACCTTTCCGCCAAGGTTTTCGGCAGGCTTCATGGCATTGCCCTTGCTGTCAATCTGCACGCGCCAGATGTCGGTCTTGCCGAAGCCTCCCGACCGCGACGACGAAAAATACAAGTACTTTCCGTCCGATGACAGTGACGGGTTGCTCTCCCAGAATTCGGTATTTACAGTACGCATATTCTGCGGCTGCGACCACTGCTTGCCTTCCCAGAACATTATGTACAAGTCGCAACTTCCCTTGCCGTCGGGACGGTTGCAAGCCGTTATCACACAAGTTTTTCCATCAGCCGAAATACATTGAGCACCCTCGTTGAGTTCGGTATTGATTCTGCCTGGAAGCGGAGCCCACGAATCGTACTTGCCAGTCTGCTTGTTGCGGTAGGCGTAGAACAAATCCTCGTGCATATTAGCCTGACTACGCGAGGGATTGTTGGGATTTAGCGGAATCTGCCTCGTGAACACCAGCATTTCCTCATCGGCAGAAAGCGACGGCCAGTACTCGTCCCATTCGGTATTTATCCTGCCTACGCTACGCGGCTTAAAATTCACAGGATTACGCACGGCACTGTCGGAAAAAGTTATGTATTCGCGCAAACGGTCAGTATCAAACTTCTTGTAACGGGCAACATCGGCATTGGCGTAGAAAAAATCGATGTAGTTTTTTGCCGAGGCATAGTCGCCGATGCCATAGTTGTGCATTGCGAGCTTCAAAGTTATGCCGTAGTCGAAGTGCGGGTCAAGTTCAACAACCTTTTCATAATAGGCTATTGATGACTTTATATCACTAAGGAAATCATATATTTCCGCTTTAAGCATATATGCCTCGATAAACATTGAATCCTTGGCGATTGCATTGTCAACCTCCTGCAGGGCAAGTTTTACCGTCTGATTTGTTTTTCCATTCTCATAGTAAGCCACAGCCTTTTCAAAACACTTTATCGCCGCCTTCGACTTGGTATGATATTCTTCGTTCTGCGAAAATGCCAGTCCGCAAATGACAGACAAAACCAATATGCATAGTAATTTCTTCATATTCAATTATTTTTCAATCAAAATTTCATACATCTTAAACAGTTCTGCAACAATTTCACTATCCGTCATTTTTGACGAAAATCCGTATGCCTGCATTACAGCCTTATCGTTTCCATCATGTGCTTTGCGAAGTTCAATTGGCATAGTGCGTTCGTCGTAAAGGTCTGCCAGTGAAGAGTCGGGATATTTCGCCCTAGCATCAAGTATTGCCTGTGCAGTCTGTTCAATCTTCGCTTTTTGAGCTTCGTTTGGTGTCGGCCAAGGGATGTTGTTGTAAACAATGTCGTTGCTATAACGACAATCACTTTTTAAGCGACCGCATACAGCACGTGTCCAAACATTGTGGACATTACTTGTCAGAATTCCAAATTCATATAATGTTGCATTGGGGATTATTAAGTTTGCGTTTGATGCAACAACGTTATATGATAAGAAACCTATTGGAATATATTTTCTTCTTTCTGAGGATGTACTTGGTATCAAAAGATAGTTTCCACTTTCTGGTTGGCGGTTTTCTGTAAACAGATACGGATATGCAGCCCAATTTCGTGTCGCTTCTTTTTTGCTTTCGGCACGCATTTCCCTTACCGCTTCAACACGCTTCATAATGAGAGGCATTTTTCTTATTTCTGCAGGACTTGCATTAACCAGCCATAGGCAATACCTTTTTTTCCCATTGATGAATTCATCTGCACCTAAAAATTCACGTATGTATTTTTGTGAATCAGGTTCTTTTTTGGTAAAGTCGCTGTATTCTTCTTCGTTTATAATCAAATTTCCGCCATCAGTTGGCTGGCTTCCTTTGTTCATTTTAGAAACATTGCACAAAGGTTGTTTTCTCTTTTCTATAAATATGGTGGGAGCGTCAAACAAATATGGATTGATGTTTTTAACAATGTTCTTTTGCCCACTTTCATCGAATATTGCTTTTTCTTTTTGAAGACTTGTTTTGTCGCTAAAACCTAAGATTATACAATGAACATGGGCTTTTTGTGAACTTTCAGAATCCCATACGAAAGTCCTATATGCGAAATCAAACTGAATGTTGTTTTTCTCGAAAATAGGTTTCCATATTGCAGATACTTGCTCTCCCTGTGATATTGAATTTGTTGAAACAAATGCACTCTTTGTGTGGGTATTTTGTATAAGACGAGATGCTTTAATGTACCATCCTGCAACATAGTCAATGTTTTTTCCAATGTTGCTGTCTATATTTGCCAAATCTTTCTTTTGCTCTTCGGATTGGAACGTGTATCCCACAAATGGCGGATTTCCCATTATGTAGTCGTAAACCACCTGCGAAGTTTGTTTTTTAGGAAGTTCCTTTTCTTCAATTTCTTTGGCTACAACATTCAATTCCTTGTAGCGTCTGCCGTATTCAGGGACAGGTTCGTGGGCAACCATGCCTTTAAAATCATTGCCATCGTCAAGCTTGTAGATATTGAGTTTATCGGCATATAGGAAGCCTGTTTGCTCTTCCTTGTCAAGAGTTGACCAGTCAAGTTTCAGCGCGTTGCCTTCCACTATGTTGGCATGATTCTTCAACGGCAGGAAATCCAAGTTCATCCCGAGGATTTTTTCCGTTTCCTCCATCATCTGGCATTCTGCAATCCATAGTGCTGTCATGGCAACAGTAACTGCGAAATCGTTTATCTCTATTCCATAGAACTGACTGATACTAACCTTAATAAACTCGTCATTAAAACCTAAAACTTTTTCGCCTTTGTTCAGAATTGAAATGACTTTGTTTTCGAGGCGACGGAGCGAGATGTATGTTTCGGTAAGAAAATTTCCGCTACCACATGCAGGGTCAAGGAATTTAAGACTGCCAAGTTTTTTCTGGAACGCAAAAAGTTTGTCGTTACGAGCCTTTGCGGCTGTAGTTTTACATATCGCATCAAATTCCGCATCAAGGTCGTCCATGAAAAGAGGATCGATAAGCTTGTGTATGTTGGCGATGCTTGTGTAGTGCATTCCGCCTTTTCTGCGTGTATCAGGATTGAGTGTGCT
>JAGCNN010000031.1 GCA_017645925.1 Bacteroidales bacterium | reverse complement strand
GCCCTGTATGGTGTAGAATTCCTCGAGTACGGGAATTTTATCTTGTTTGAGTAAGTTTGAAAATTCGTCTGTCATGTTGTTATTTTATTATTCTGTCCAGAATTTTTCTTGCGGCATCGACATTTACCATTATGTTTATCATTTTCAGCTTGATGTAGTCCTCGCTGTAGAAGCGGTAGCCACGGTGAGCGCCGTCCATTCCGCCCGAACCTGAATCCTTTATCAAGTACCAGTACTGATTCTTTATCTTTTGGAAACCAACAATCTGTATGCAGTGGTCATCGGTGGTGCAACCGTTTTCAAGACGCATTTCGCGCGAGTCGGCATTGATGTAGTTGGCAGGAATGTCGAAAGTGGGGATTATGCCGACTTCGTTTTCCTTCACATAGCCAGGTTCGGATGTGTCGCCACAGAGGCTAACAGAATAGCCGTTAGTAATGGCGTTGCGGATAATCCAGATGTAGTCGTCGAGCGAAATGTTGTAGTATTCGTTGCTATGCCACCAATTGTCGGGTTCCTCGAGTTCGTGGCGCTGGTTGTACGGGTATTTCTTGAACGACATGAAGCTGAAATAGTCGTTCGGCCTGACTTTCAGGTATTCCTCCATAAACGATTTAGGCGTGTATGTCTTGCCATCGTAGGTGAATGTCTCGGGAGGCGTACTGATGTTACGGTCGAGGATTTCCTTTACCTTGCCAACTACATCGTCATCCCAGAGGTTTTTGTTTGCAACTTCGTCGAGATAGGCCTTGAACTCGGAGAAAAGTTTCACGTGGTTGTTGTATTTCTGACCTTCCTTTAGACCATTGTAGGCCGAATATGGCATAAGTCCGTGGTTGAACATCACGCGCTTTATGGCGTTCGACTCGCTACCTTCGCCAAGTTCGATATTGCCTCGTGTGCGGACAAATTCCTCGGCGCGGGCTACATATTCCCAGTAAACTGTGAACATTTCCGACAGTTTCACCTGATGACCGCTTTTGCGATAGGCTTCGCTTTCAATGAACGAGGTCGCCGAGTATGCCCAGCAGGTGCCGCTAAGCCCTTGAGAAACAGGCTCGTTGTGCCATACTGTTGTGTATTTTGCTGGGTCGGTGGGGTAGGTCTTGCCGTCGAAGTCCATTACGAACGACTTTCTGTTAGGTGCATCGCCTTCCTTGCCGGTGATGTCCTTCATTATTTCCTTCTGCATAAATCCCGATGGCGATGTGGCATATTTCGCCTTGTCGGGCTGCTGTGCGAATGCCGTGGCTAACAGCAGAATAAGCGGTATGATTGATATGGTTCTCTTCATATTCAAATTTTTTGCAAAGTAAATGAAAACACTATTATTTAAGATTATCTTTTATATAAATCCTTTTTCTTTATGTTTTTTACATCGTATCTAACGAGATTCATTATTGTAGAACCTGTTGTATCATGACATTCCCATCTGATAACACCGATATTTTTTGCCCAATACGAAATAATAGAATCGAACAAAAAATTTTCCTCCAGCATTTTTTGCCTATCCTTGATTATAATTTTTTTTACATCATTGTATTTGTTATTAGCTATAATTAATGACTGATATTTTTTATCGTATCGTGGGACATAAAAATCCTCAAAATATAATATATTATTACAGTCATTTACAGGTTCTTGCAAATTAATATAAGTCAATGCAAATGCAGACCTTGTGTATTTCCCGTATGGACGGATTGGATATAAATAGCAATCTTCAGGGCGATCTCCAACACGACCGCTACCTAATAAATCACCATGTACTGTAGTTTCAAATAAAATAGTATCGTTTACAGAATTCTCGCAGTTAGTATAGTTATATTGGTAGCAAAATGTCTTTACACTAGAAGATGAACCATGTCGGTGGTCGTCAGAAATTGACTTTTGGGGTTCTGTAATAACCGCTATGCTATCAATCCCATGAGTTGCAGAATCCTCATATACCCAGTAACTGCCTTTGGCATAGCAGGTATATTCGAATAGTTCATCGTTGGGACGGAAAGTTGCACCTGTGCTGTCGCATCCTGTTTGTACCATCATACATGTTGCTGTCACAAGTAGTAATATTGATAACTTCTTTCCCATATTCAAATTTTTTGCAAAGTAAATGAATTTTGTCGGAATAATGAAGGTGGATAATGTTCATTTATGATACGAGGAACGACTATGAGTTGAAAATGATGAGTTATGGTTCTCGTTTTGATTGTTTGCTATGTTGTAATGTGCTGATAATTTTGTGTTTACTGCTTGGGATGTTGTTAAAATAGCTTAGGATAAGTGTGCTAAAACGACCAAAAATAAGGCGATTTAACACATTTATCGCGAATAGAGTGCTAAAACGAAGAAAAATATTTGGTTTTAGCACTCCAATCCGAAAAGATTTATTTACCTTTTTCGGTAACCTATATTTCGCTACTTGATAAAATTCGTCACTTTGTGTTCCTTTTCCCTTATGGGAGTTTCTGGGTCGTTATGAATTTTCTTGAGCATCCAAGCCATGTTGTTCGCCATAGTGCGCATGGTCTGCAAGCCTTCTTCGTCCAATGCGGCTTCGCCCTCGTCGCAACCATAGACTATGTTCCAGTACTGCGAGGTGACAATGGGCATATTCAGCATTTGGAATGGCATTAGCAATGTCTGATATACGGCAGTTGCTCCACCTCTACGACAAACAGCCACAGCTGCTGCGGGCTTGTTCTGCATAAGATTTGATGCGGAATAGCATAGACGTTGCACAAGACAAAGCAAAGTGCCGTTCGGCTGACCGTAGTAGGTGGGCGAACCGACTATAATGCCATCGCACTCGGACATAAGATTATATGCGCGATTATATAGGTCGTCCTCAAATACGCAGCGACCAGTCTTTTTGCAGTGGTTGCAGGCAATACAGCCTCGTGTGGGTTCGGTTCCAATTTGCAAAAGTTCGGATTCAATTCCGTTCTGCTTCAATTGCTTGGCTGTTTCCATTAGTGCCAAATAGGTATTGCCCTCTCTCCGCGGACTGCCGTTGATTAGGAGTACTTTCAGTCCTTTACCTGTTGTGTCGGTAAGAGTTGCTTCTTGCGATTGTTTGTCTTGTTCTTGTGTTGTTTGCATTGTGTTTTCTCCTTTCGGTTCTGGTGTTTCTGTTTTGCTTGTGCAGGCGACAAGTGTGATTGCTGCAACTGCGATGACTAATAATTTCCTCATTCGATTTTTTTTGCAAAGTAAATGAAATTGTTTAAGTAAATATGCATATAATTATTTATTTTTGAGGGGTTTTGTAGTAATGCCTATTTGTTCCGATATGTTCAAAAAATAAATTTGCTTGATTGTAAAAATGTTGTAATTTTGTAATAAAATAAAAAATAACAACAGAATAAATATGTAAAGAACGGAATTGTAGAATATTTATATTGAGCTGACGCTCTTGTTTCTCTCAATGCAAAGTCTGGAAAACTTGTTGTGATACGAGAAAAAGAAGCGGATAGTTCACGCTTTGGCGTGATTCCTTTCCCCTTATTTGTATCATTGGTATTCCAGACACCAGCATTGAAAATAGGGTGGTTGATAAGTATCTAAAAGGTTTTGCAACGGATAGCAATTGGATGCCTATGCTAAAGGGGAGGCTTTACCCCACCAGCCGTCTGATTGCTATTTTTCTTTTAGTGAGTACGGCATCTCGACAACATTTCTCCATTCTTTTTTCTTTATAGCTTCACATTTTAGTTCAAAAGTCTTTCCATTGTATTTGAACTCATAGACCGTGAAATGCAATACTCCATCTTGCTGTTTTTGCTTGTAATTGACACGGCTCATGTCAATGGCTTGGTATCTGCCGTCTTTTAATTTGGGCAGTATTGATTCAAGATGTTTTGCAGAGATTATTTCATAAAGTATTAACGAATAAAAAATTAAAAAGATGGAAAGTGTATTTATTACAAAACTTCAAAATCAACTTAAACAAGCTGGATTAAGTAGGGTTGAAAAGCCCGAAAACGCAACTGGTATCAATGCCGATGCACGCAATAAGAAACGGCAGGAGGAATATAAGATTCAAATGTATGATGCAAAGCAGGAGCGTTTTAGTAAGCAGTTGCGAATTTTATCGGGTGCGATTCCTGAAACTCCTGAAGAGTATGTTGAATTATTTAATTTTATGGAGATGTACCATGGTCAACTTACCAACGGTTTTGACAAGGTGGAAAAAATACCTTCTGCCACAGATGCAATTGATGATAAATATTTTTTAAAGTTTGCGGGTGGAAAATATGGTATTATAATGTATAACATTAATGATGGAACTATAGGGAAAGACCCATCGACAATTTATGATGAGTACATAAATAAATTCCCTGTTTTCTTGATGAAGGATAGACATTACAAAAATGCGGTTATGAGATTTCCTGATGATTCTACAATTGCAGGATTGTGTGCTGCGCATGAGGAAGAAATTAAGATGCTCAAGGAAAATATAATCAAACGATTCGACGTTGTAAAAGAAGAGAACATATCTCGCGTTGAAATTCTTAAAAAGCAAATGGCAGAAAAAGAATTGGAGAAAGAGAAAACACAAAAGGAGGATAATGAAAAAGGGAAGAAACCTATTGTTAAGATTATTAAGATTGCATTGATTATAATTGCTGTAATCATTACACTTAGAATTATTTTGGCAATATTATAGTACCCTTTACAAAACCAAAAAAATGCAATCAGAAATGGTTGCATTTTTTTGTTAAGTAAAATTCATTTTTAGAGAATCTTATATATCTTTGCATCAGTTAAAATAAAGTTTAATTTAAGTTTGTATCAAATGAGAACACAAATATCATGGCGTTTTTGGGAAAAGCCGATAGTTCTTTTCATGTTGATTATGTTTAGCGCATCGAATGTATGGGCGCAGAGTCCTATACTTAAAACTGTTGATATTCCAGCTTCAAACCTGCCATCGCGAAGCAATGAAGGTTTGCTTACGTCAAATTGGACACAGGAGGCTCCATATAATCTGCTTTGCCCAAGAGACCCTTCGTATAGCAATTCGTACAGTTATGCCGGTTGTCCTGCAATCGCCATGGGACAGATTATCAATTATTTGCGCACTACACAGGACACTCGGTTTACAGATGATGACGACTATCTACACAACTACGCCGGTCGCAACTACAATATTGATGATGATTGGGAAACTTTGCTATTCCCTTCATTTCCACAGTTAAACATATTGCTTGATTCCGTTGATGCACATTTCCAGCGTGGCGAGGAACTTCCCGACATGTTGGCTGCTGCTGTGGTTTTTGCTTGCGGAACAGCTTGTACGCAGGTTTATACTTCGCAGGGTTCCGGCACCTTTTATGTTGACCAGGCGTTTGCCGCATATCAGAGGTTTGGCTTTACCGAATGCCAGCTTTATCGCGAAGCAAGTGATGAAATGTATGCCACTTTGATTTCCAATCTGCAAGCAGGTTATCCTGCACATTTGGCCGTTGAAAATCCAGAAGGTACGGTCGGTCACAACGTCGTCGTCGATGGCTACCGCGAATCGGACGGCAAGTTCCATATCAACTTTGGATACGGTGGTTCGTTGGATGATTGGTACGACATTCCCGATGAAAATTTTTACTACGGAATGACCAAGATTGAAGGCATTATCGTGAATATAATCCCAACGACTACACCATCTGCAGTTCTGGAATCCACAAGCCAGTCATTGGAAGTCTATCCTAATCCAGTTTCCGATGTTCTCTATCTGAACAACCTTTCGTGTGGACAGGTCGATTATTCAATTCTCAATGCTCTGGGACAGGAGGTTATCTATGGAATTTCTTGCGGAACAATTTCGGTTGCAGATTTGGAAAAAGGTGTGTATTTCTTGCAAGTTGACGACAAAGGTTCCAGAGAAACAGTAAAGTTTATTGTGAAATAGATAATTCCGTAAAAAATAAGAGAGGCTTAAAGACCTCTCTTATTTTATTCTTTCTGATTTATAACTTTGCTCGCTGCAGTGGCATCAGCGCAAAGGTTAAGATAGCTGTACTTGTGAACTATTTCCTTAAACTCCTGAACTTCTCAGCACTACAGCAAATATCTATGTCAACATTCGTCTCAATGCCTTCGAGACGACCATCCTCGCAAAACTGCCAGAAAACCCAGTCTGACGGCAATTTCTTGGGATTCTCCTTTTCGGAATAGTGCGCTATCCAGATAGGATATTTCTTGAAACGCTTGTCGTCGGTGATGACCTTCTCGTAAAAATTGCTGTAAGTGTAGATTATCGGCACAACACCATAATGCGCCTCCACAATCGAAAGCCAGTTGAGCAAACCATTCTTCAAACTCGTGACACTCTGCACTTTGCTGTACTTCTCAATATCAAGCACCGGGACGAAATCACCCTTTTCAACGACAACCGTCTTTATGAAAAGATTGGCCTGGTCGGTGCTGTTCTCGTTGGGACGGTAATAATGGTATGCCCCACGCGGTACATTGTATTTCTTCAACTGTCGCCAGTTCTCCGAGAAATTTCTGTCTTTGGTATCGCTACCCGCCGTAGCACGGACAAATGCAAAATCAATCTTGTTCTTGTCAACCAAGGTTTCCCAGTCAATATCACCCTGATATTCAGAAACATCAATTCCAAACAAACTATACTGCGGATACATCTGTCGGTAAGTCTGCATAGGCACAACAGCACCCATCTCGGACTCCTCGCTACTACCGAAGAAACGCTTGTAGTATTTCTGCAAGTAAGGGTACGAGAAATAGCCTGCGACAAGCAATGCCACAGCAGCCACGAAAACCGCGACAACTTTCCACCTCCTACCCTTCTTGTGCCTCGATGCCATCCGCCTACTTCGCGATGAATTTATCCTTTACATACTGTGCAATCTGCACTGCATTGGTTGCTGCACCCTTGCGCAAATTGTCGGCGACAACCCACATATTTATGGCATTCTTGCACGAATAGTCGAGGCGAATGCGACCAACAAAAGTCTCGTTCCTATCCTTCGCATTTATCGCCATCGG
>JAGCNN010000228.1 GCA_017645925.1 Bacteroidales bacterium | reverse complement strand
CCGTTGTCGGGCAGTTGGGTTGCCTCTACAATTTCGCTTCTTGTCAAACCTTTGCCTTTTTCCGATAGTGCTGTAACAATTTTGATATGACCGGTTGCATTCTTGTAAAGTGAGCTGTAAAGGTTCTGAAATTCGTCGCGCAGTTCGCCGTCTTCGGCAAAAAGAAGCCGGTCGATGTTCTGGGCAATGCTTTCGCCCTTTTCCATCTTCGACATATAGAAAGGTACGCCGCCCAATACCATATAACATTCAGCTATCTGCTTGGTTGACAGACGGAATCCGTGCGCCTTGAAATACAACTGACATTCCTTGAGCGTGAAAGGTTTGAGTGGAATTTTGTGTGTTACGCGATTGTGCAGTCCGCCACGGTTCTTGATAAGGTTGTTGATAATCCACGAGGTAGCACTGCCGCACACGATGAGTTTTATGTCGTCGCGCCACGAAGCCCACGAGTTCCAGAAATGTTCCAGTCCGCTGATGAAGTTGGAACGGGGCGTGTCCATCCACGGCATTTCATCAATAAACACGATTTTCTTGCCTTTGGGCAGCGATTCCAAGTAGTTTTCCAATGCAACAAAAGCGTCAAACCATGTTTTTGCAGTTCCGACATCGGGACGTTTTTTCCGAATGCTGCTCATGAAGTTATCTAGTTGCTGCTGCATGCTGACATTGTTCATCCCAGCGACATAAAATGCGTATTTGTCGCGTATAACCTGCTGAATTAGAAATGTTTTGCCAACACGCCTACGCCCATATACGGCAATGAACTCAGATTGTTCGGAGTTGATGTATTCCTTTAGTTGCTGTTGTTCTTTTTCGCGACCTATAAATAGTTTCATGGCAATTTTTTGATGAAAATTTGTCAGTTTGTTTTCACTGCAAAGTTACTTTATTTTTTCACTATGCCAACAAAATTTTTCAACGAAATCGGTCGCTAATGTATATAATTTGGTACATTAGCGACCAGTTTCATTGCTTGAAAATGCGAAGTGTTTGTGGTTATATTATTGAAAATGAATATTTTATGAAAATATGAATTGCCTGGATATTTGCAGATAATTTATCGATGGATTTGGGTGCCATGAAACGGCGCAATGCATTGCGCCGCTACAATCATTGAATTTTTAAATTTTGAACGCCGCAGGCATAGAAACCTTACATTTCTTTCCTTCTCAGCGTTATATACGTAAACGGCGGTTCTCCGTCCAAATGTTCTTCGGTGTCAATAGTTTCCCATTCGTCCATGTTGAGGGTGGGGAAGAATGTATCGGCATCGTAGCTTTGATGTACGCGTGTGAGGTAAATCTTGGTCGTATATGGCAAAAACTGTCTGTAAATTGATTCTCCGCCGATGATAAACACTTCATCGCTGTCGCAAAGGGCAAGGGCTTGTTCGATGTTCTTGGCTGTGTATGCACCTTCAAAAACGGTATCGCTGGTGGTGAGAATTATGTTCTTGCGGTCGGGTAGGGGGCGTTTTGGGAACGAAAGATAGGTTTTGCGTCCCATTATTATCGAATGTCCCGTAGTTATCGCCTTGAAGCGCTTGAGGTCGCCGCTGATGTGCCACAGCAGGTTGTTGTCCTTGCCGATGGCTCCGTTTTCGGCTACCGCCACTATCATTGTTATCTGTCTGTTTGTCATACCGATACTTCTGCTTTAATGTGTGGATATGGATTGTAGTCAACCAATTCAAAATCTTCGTACTTGAACGAAAATATATCCTTTACATTTGGATTTATTTTCATCTTCGGCAATGGGCGCGGTGTGCGTTCCAATTGGGTGTGTACCTGTTCGAGATGGTTGAGATAAATATGAGCATCGCCGAAAGTGTGGATGAATTCGCCGTACTGGTATCCGCAACCTGTGCCAACATCATGGTTAGCAATGCGTAGGATGCAATGTT
>JAGCNN010000227.1 GCA_017645925.1 Bacteroidales bacterium | reverse complement strand
CTAAACAACTTGCAGGTTTTTTCACTAGAATTATCAGCAAAATTTCAGCCTTTACTATTGCCCAGTACCTAAATGTCGTCAATAACAGACCTATTGGATGGATAAAATATGCGCTCGCTTAATTCCGCCAACGAGTTAATGTCATAATAAAGACATTGTAATTTTAATTGTTAATGTTGGTCGGCAGGTTTCTTCTGCCGACTTTTTTTGTGTTTTGTGTGTCGGTGTGTTAATTGGGGGATGGCATCTGTAGGGACGCAATGCATTGTGTCCCTTTTTTGTACGGGATGTACAAATAGGTGGAGAAAAAACGAGCCAAGTTCCCAAACAAAATCCGTCCAAGTTCCCAAGTGAAAACGAGCCAAGTTCCCAAATGGACGAAATTGTTGTTTGTAACTTATTGGTAATAAATAGTTTGTTTTGGTGTGCTAAAATATGGTATCTATCAACAGAAGCAGTCAGGTGTTTTCTTCTAAATTTTATGTAATTTTGCAGTTGCACTTCAATATTTCATAAAAATTTGACATTGAAAAAATGGACCAGAGTTCGGATTCAGGATTTATAAACAAGCCCTTTGTAAGTGGCGGAACCGACGAGTTTGCCGATTATGTTGAGATGCCTTGCGGTGGTTTCAACAGGCTGTTCCGTGCTAAGCGTTATGGCAAATGGTTTGTGTTGAAGGGGCTGAAGCCTGAATTTTCCTCGAATCCAATCTACCGCAACCTGCTAGACAAGGAGTTTGAACTTGGGATGATGCTTTCGCATCCAAACATTGTCACGTTCTACGGCAGGGAGTTTGACGCCACCATTGGCGACTGCATTATAATGGAATGTGTAGATGGCGTTACATTAGCCGATTTCCTTGAAACTAAACCATCTTATGGCGTTGTTATGAAGGTTATTGGGGAGATTTTGTCGGCAATGTCGTATTTTCACGGATTGCAGGTTATACACCGTGACATTAAGCCGAGCAATATTCTTGTCACCCGCAATGGCAACAATGTAAAAATCATTGATTTTGGCTTTTCTGATACCGATTCGCACGTCATCTTGAAGCAACCTGCTGGCACAGCTCGCTATGCTGCACCCGAACAATACGATGAAAATGTTGCAATAGACTGTCGTGCCGATATTTACTCTTTTGGCATGGTGCTGAAAGACATTGTCTCGGCAACAGGTTTTCGCGGCTGCTCGGCTGTGGTGCGAAAATGTACGCAGACCGACAGAGAAAAACGCTATAGTAATGCGTTAGATGTGTTGTCGGCAATAAGGATGCGCCGAAGATTGATGGTTGTTTTGCCGATTGTGGTGGCGCTACTGCTGCTGCTTGGATTTGGAGCTGCTATTGCATATTCGCATTTTGAAGATACCTTGTCGGGGAATGTTCATGTTCCGGCTATTGACACGGTGGTTGTTGCGCATGTTGATACGGTTGTCCGTGTTGAAACTGAAGAAAATGACGACAAAGAGCCTGCGCAGACAGTTATCGTAAGGTCGCAATCAGATACTGAATATGAGCAGGCAAAGCTTGATGAAGCGAAAGTAAGGATTGGCACATTGTATCGCTCGTATAGGTCTGATTTCGAAAAGTTTGACGGCTATAGGGAGTTTCTTGTCTTAAAGATAAATTTGTTTTTTCGTGAGACGATAGTTCTCCGCGACGAAATTGGGGCTGATATTCCGAATGAAGATGCATTTAAGTCGCATTTCGTTAATTATTGTAATGTACTGATGAACAAGTACCATGATACGTTGCATAATATTGCCAACCATAGGCCTTCTTTTGCGAAACAATATCAGGATAGTATTATTACAATCGATGAGTATCAGGATGTTGCAGAAAAGTATAAGGAGGAAGTATTTAAGGTGTTTCCGCAATAATAGGATTTGCACTATCTATCCGACACGAATATTCCCATTGGTGAGAGCGAAAAGCTTTAGCAAAGGATAAATTTTTCTTCCACATTTCAATAATAAAACGTACCTTTGCGGAAATAAGAGTAATGCCAT
>JAGCNN010000226.1 GCA_017645925.1 Bacteroidales bacterium | reverse complement strand
TCAGACCGTCACGGGCATAACCTTCAATGATGGTCAACCCGTCCGGCGTTAACCACTCATCATATTTACCTTTCCTGCCAATCTCAATCAACCCCCTGTATCAGTTCTGCTTTTTGTCCTGTCATGTTTTCCCAACGTTGTATAATCACATCAACATATATTGGTTCTAATTCCATAATTCGGCACTTTCTGCCCAATTGTTCACACGCTATGAGCGTTGTGCCACTCCCGCCGAAAGGTTCAATAACAATATCATTTTCGTTTGTCATTGCCTTAATGTATTCGGCAGGAAGTCCAACAGGGAACGTTGCAGGATGTAATTGCCTTACTTCGTTGTGTTTTTCCGGCAAAAGTGAAAGCACGGATTCCATTTTCTTGTATTCGCAAGACATATCCCCATGCGTGCGCCGTGTTGTTGATCCGTCCTTTTGCCTTTGCGTGCATTGGGTAATATGCTGTTGTATGTTTTCGTCCTTTTTTCGCCATGTGCGGTTTATATCTGTGTATTCTGTACCAAATATAAAAATCCATTCATGGCAAATCGGTACAAATGCTGTGTGTTGCCCGATGGATCCACAATCCATTTTGTCCCACACATTCCATGCAAGCATTTTATACCCGCTTTCACGGGCAATGCGTATGTATTCGTCCCAATATTGGACAATATCATTGTCTTTGCGCTGAATACCAAGGTTTACACATTGATAATCTGTATACGGCCTGTATTTGGCAATGAATTGTGCCAAATTATCAACTGACAAATCCTTATTCCCTTCGTATTCCCGCATATCAGAATATGGCGGCGATGTAAATAGCATCCTTCCCTTTTCCCCGCCCATTAAAGCGGATATATCTGCATCATCACAGCTGTCACCGCACATAAGCCTATGTTCACCAAGCTTGTATATTTCTCCCCGCTTTGCTTTTGCTTCTTTGGGAATTGCCGGCGTTTCATCCTCTGTAATTTCCTTCTTTGCGTCTGCAAAGTCATCCTCTAAAGCCGCAAAGCCAAACTGTTCCATATCAATTCCGGCAATATCAAGGGCGGCAAGTTCTTCTTCAAGCTTGCTGAAGTCCCATGCGCTTTCATTGGTCTTGTTATCAGCCAACCGCAAAGCGTTTATTTCATCATCGCTTAACGTATCAGCCACAACAACGGGCACCTGCTCAAGCAACAGTTGCTTTGCCGCAAACAACCGTCCATGCCCAATAACAACAACGTTATTCCGGTCAACCACTATCGGTTGTTGCCATCCGAAACGCTTTATGCTGTTGGCAATATGTTGCACCTGTTCCGGCGGGTGCTGTTTTGCGTTCCCGGGGTACGGTGTCAGCGTATCCGGCGCAACCCATGTGATATTCAAAAAAACCCCCCTTGCTATTCCTCCCCATAAACACGCCCCGTGACCTCATACCTCGCACATAAATGGGACGCAACCCCGGCGAACGTGGGAGGATACGCCGCCGCCCCTCTTAATTGTGACCGTTTGGAAAGGAAGGAAGAAACAGCCACAACAAAAAGGCGGGTGTACCGTCCCGCCTTTCTGCCAAATTAGTTCCGTACCGTTTCGTAAACCATCGCTTTTGCATATTTTGCCTGTTCACGTTTTGAGTACGAATTAGGAAGGAACCCGCCGTTTTGCTTGCGCAATTTCTTTTTCATTGCATATATTGCGTCTATTGCTTGCGGTATTCTATCCGGGTTTTCCTCAATATGCT
>JAGCNN010000225.1 GCA_017645925.1 Bacteroidales bacterium | reverse complement strand
TATCCGCTTTCTACGCTGATGCTGGCGGGAATTCGTGAAGTATTGATAATTTCCACTCCGACAGACATTGGTTTGTACGAAAAGCTTTTCGGCGATGGTTCGCAACTCGGAATGGACATTCACTATAAGATTCAGCCTTCGCCGGATGGACTTGCACAGGCTTTCATACTTGGCGAGGAATTTATTGGTAATGACAAGGTTTGCCTCGTGCTCGGCGACAATATTTTCTATGGTCAGAGTTTCGGACAGCAGTTGACCGATGCTGCAAAAATAGAGGATGGTGCTATCATTTTCGGTTACTATGTAAACGACCCTGAACGCTATGGTGTTGCCGAATTTGACAAGAACGGCAAGGTGATTTCCATCGAGGAAAAGCCCGAACATCCAAAGTCAAACTACGCAGTTACAGGTCTTTACTTCTACTCAAACGATGTGGTTGCAAAAGCAAAGAGTTTGAAGCCATCGAAGCGTGGTGAACTCGAAATCACCGACCTCAACAACTTGTACCTCAAAGAAGATAGGTTGCAAATAAAACTTCTTGGACGTGGTTTCGCATGGCTTGACACTGGAACACCAGACAGTCTGTTGCAGGCATCAAACTTCATCGAGACAATTGAGCACCGTCAGGGCTTGAAGGCATCCTGTATAGAGGAAATAGCATATCGTAAAGGCTTCATAAACAAGGAACAACTTGCTGTCCTTGCCGAAAAACTTGCAAAGAGCAACTACGGAAAATATTTGTTGAGAATTGTAAACGAAAAATAGCAGAAATGACTGTAACAGATACCTTTATAAAGGATTTGAAAATCATCGAGCCAAAGGTTTTCGGTGACCAACGTGGATATTTTTTTGAAACTTGGAATAAATCCGTCTTTGAGGCTGCAGGAATCAACTTTGTGCCAGTCCAGCAGAACGAATCAAGCTCTACTTACGGCGTTGTGCGCGGCTTGCATTTCCAGCTTAACCCATATTCGCAGGCAAAGCTTGTTCGTTGCGTTGTCGGCAAGGTTCTCGATGTGGCTGTCGATGTACGCAAGGGTTCACCGACATACGGCAAGCACCTTTCGGTTGAACTTTCCGAAGAAAATAAGCGTCAGTTCCTTATTCCACGCGGATTTGCACACGGTTTTTCGGTTCTTTCCGACTATGCCGTGTTTGCATACCTTTGCGACAACGCATATAACAAGGAAAGTGAAGGCGGTATAATCTTCAACGACCCTGAACTCGCCATCGACTGGAAAATTCCGCAGGACAAGATGATTTTCTCCGAAAGAGACATGAGTCACCCAACATTAAGAGATGCAAAATTAAACTTCTAAAAATGAAAAGAATACTCGTCATAGGCTGCAACGGACAGCTCGGCAGCAAAATTCGCGACAACCACGAAATGGTTGCAAATGCTGAATTTGAATATGTTGACATTGACAAACTTGACATATCAAACCTTGAGGCAACAACAGCCTTTTTTCCTAACAACAACTTCGATTTTGTGATTAACTGCGCAGCTTACACTGCTGTGGAAAAAGCTGAGGACGACCTTGAAAATGCAACTTTGGCAAATGCCCTTGCTCCGCGCAACCTTGCAAAATGTGCCAACAAGTTCGGTTTCAAGCTGATACACGTTTCTACCGACTATGTTTTCGATGGAAAGGCAAACACACCTTACTGCGAAGATGCGCCGACAAATCCACAATCGGCATACGGTAGGACAAAGCTCGAAGGCGAGCAGAACATTGCCGCCGAAAACTGCGATGCTGTCATCGTGCGCACGGCTTGGCTCTACAGCGAATACGGCAACAACTACGTGAAGACCATGATTCGTCTCGGCAGCGAAGGCAAGATAAAGGGCGTTGTGTTCGACCAAGTTGGCACTCCGACCTACGCAGGCGACCTTGCAAAGGCTTTGCTGAAAATCACCGATTTGTACCTCAACAAAAACGAATGGCACGGCGGAATATATCATTTCACAAACCGTGGCGTTTGCTCGTGGTACGACTTCACAATGCACATTTTCAGGCTCACTAAGATAGAAGCAGATGTAAAGCCTTTGCTCACAAGCGAATATCCTACCAAGGCAACCCGTCCCACCTACAGTGTGCTGAACACCAGAAAGATTTCGGAAACTTTCGGCATCAACATACCGTATTGGACTGATTCTCTGAGGGTGATGATTGACAGGTACTCGAAGCTAAATGCGTAAAATAGCAGTATATTTCATAGTACTGACCTTGCTTGCTGCTCTTGTGTCGTGTGGCAATGCTGTGCAATACAAGCAGGTAAGCGAGGACTTTTCCAACGTTGAATCTACCGCCGACAAAAGTCATATCGACAGCATACTGAACCAGTTGCCCAAGTATTCAGAAATCTGCAAGAACATACGCATCAACAAGATAAAGTTCGACAAGGACTTGTTGCTCGACGTGCATACAGCCAACCTCTACCAGAACTCTAAGGAAACCGCCATGGCAATGGGGATGTTCGTTGCCGACCTCGGATATGCACGCTACTTTGAACGGGTACAGGTATGCACCGACATTTTGGAAGCGACCAAACAAATGGCAGAAAAATTAGCTGTCGATAACAACATTTTTTCGGAATATGTTCCTAAAATCGAGGAAAATATCAACGACGAGCAAGTGATTTTCGCCACAATCGACAGCCTTCTCAACACAAATGCAATTGTGCCGACCGAAGCCGAAAAATATGGAATTACCGCCATGTTCGTCTGTGGGTTCTGGCTTGAAACAACATATCTGGGGCTGGCTCAGGAAACCGACACGAACGAAGCTAATGCCAGTTCGATGGAAAGTCATTTCAGAGTATTGCACTCAATAAACGAACTGCTTTCGCAACTCTCTGACACCGATGCCATTGAAAGCATAAAAACCGACTTCGCGAGCTTGGAGAACGACGGCACAGGTTCGGAAAAAATTCATGAAAACATTATCGCCATTAGAAATCGTTTTGTAAAAATAATCTAACACCATCTTTGGCATTAAATGTGTATATTCGCATGCCGTAATTTAAACACATTGATTGAATATGAAAGCTACGATTTCAATACTTATTGCTATCATTTTTTCTATTTCGTTATCTGCCGTCAATCCCGTAAAAGTTTACAAGGGCACAAGTGTTTACAGCAGCGACGTTATATGCAATGTCTCAAACAGCAAGATTTACAAGAAAAATTCGGTTTACAGCAGCGATGTGGTCTGCAACATTCGCGACAACAAGATTTACAAGGCCAATTCGGTGTATAGCAGCGACGTCATTTACAACATAAAGGATGGCAAGGTATATTCGGGCAACTCGGTATATACCAGCGACATAATCATGACTATCCGTGACGGAAAAATATACAAGGGAACATCGGTTTATACTAGTGACATCATTGCCACTGTCCGCGACGGCAAGGTTTACAAGGGCACATCGGTGTATAGCAGCGACATAATGTTCACCATAAATGGCAATCTAACCATAGAGGAATTTGTAGCGGTTTGGTATGCGGTATTTTATGCTTGGTAACAGAATCTTCACGTACAGGCCCAATCCATTACACCATAAATAAGCTTTTTGCTTCCCGTACAGACGCAATTCATTGCGTCTCAATCGCCGTAGGCATAGAAACCCAGAAACTTCAAAACTGGCATAGCCAAAAAATTATATACCACTTTCAAACATTTTCTTTTTTCGTTTGATTTTTTTTTTTTTTACTTTGCACCAAAATTATGAACATAAATATTTTGTGTATGAAAAGAATAGATTTATTACTAATGGCTCTTATGGTATTTGTATGTTTTGC
Source organism: Bacteroidales bacterium (assembly GCA_017645925.1). Lineage (GTDB taxonomy): Bacteria > Bacteroidota > Bacteroidia > Bacteroidales > ML635J-15 > Bact-19. The sequence continues at coordinate 7,183 of JAGCNN010000225.1, read as the reverse complement.
TGGATGTACAAAAACAGGGTGCACTGATTGTAGTGCAATGAATTATGATGAGACAGCACAAAAGGATAACAGCTCTTGCATATATGGTATCAGGTCTATAGTAGGAAAGTACGCTTGCGTAAGAAATTCTGGCTACGGAAATTCTACAGGAGAAAATATTGAACTGGAAATATATCCCGTGAGAACAAGCGATAAACTTTTGAAAGCATGTGATGCATCTCTGGGTATAGCATTTTTTATGACTTACGATAATGCAGGCAATTTGCACGACACATTGGTTTCTCCTGGCATTCCATGGTATATGCGCCAGTGTCAAGGCAATAGTATTGCCGCTAGGGTAAATGGACATTATGGTTCCGATTCTGTTCACATCGATTATTCTTGGGCAAATGAAATGTATAGTTACTCCGGGCTGAAAATTAAAACATATCCTGTCGTATTTGACACGCCCGACTATAGGGAAAACTGGACAGGTTCTTACAATGGCAAATTGTTTTACTACCAATATACTGGATTGGGAGAAAACAATTCTGAATCTGATGCGACCTTGAGCGTGTACCTGACAGATGATGATACTATTGTAAGGATTGAGCATAATGATAACAATTCTACATGGTACAACCTGACAGTTAGGCAGGACGGAAGTTTTGACAATGTAAATTTGGACGGATGTGCCAGTCCTATATCAACGACTGGAAATTTTAATGGAGACAGCATTATCATTCGTCGTTGGGAGCAAAGTCCAGGTGGATATTGGGAATGGACATACAAATGCAAGAAACAATAGATGCCAATGTCCTTCCGGATTTGCAATCTGGAAGGCATGAATATTAGGATTTGCAATCCTTAGCACTATGCCAATAGCAACAACCTTTAGTTCACTGCCATATCAGTAATCTGCCAAATAATTGCTTATGAACCACATAATTACACAACAATATTGTAAAGAAAATAGAGTTTGCTTCGACAAGCTCAGCATAAATGTTTCGACGAGCTCAACATAAACACATTTTAAGACGACAGATGCAATTTTTGTGTCTGCCGTCTTTTTGAAGCGCAGCCCATCAAAAGTGAATCATAAAAACAATCTCCGCCATTAAAGTAAGGTCGCAAAATTTTGCGACCCAACAATACAAGAAATGGCTTTTGCTGCTTTGTATAGGCGCAATCTATTGCGCCTCAAACGGCGTAGCCACAGAAACGTGAAACATAGAAACCCAGAAACGCCGCAGGCACAGAAACTAGAAACCAGAAACCTTGAAACCTTGAAACCTTTGCCCCCATTAAATTGTTAATTGCATTGTTAGTTTTCATTCGTAAATCGTAAATCCCGAATTGAAATAATGCTTATTTTTGTTCGCTCAAAATTCATAAGCTATGGAAAAGAACGACATAACAACTAAAGTGCTTATCGGCTTGGTGTCCGGTATGCTTATAGCAATCATAGTGTTGATATTTGTTTTGGTCAGTACAAAAAAGGAGAACGAACAAATTTCCAGTGAGAACATTACGGTTTCAAACGAAAGAGACAACATCAAGGAAAAGTTTTCGGACCTGCTTGATGACTACAATATGCTTGAAACTTCCAACGATAGCCTTAATGCAGAGATAAACAACCGCAAGGAAGAAATCATTAAGTTGATAGAAGAAGTCAACAACACAAAAAACTGGGCTGCGGGAATGAAAAAGACCTACGAGGAAGAAATAAAGTCGCTTAAGAAAATTATGCGCCACTATGTATTCCAAATCGACAGCCTCAACATTTTAAATCAGCAGCTTATTGCTGAAAATGAAATGGTTAAGACGGAAAACGACCGCTACAAGTCGGAAAACGACGAACTTGTTGACCGCAATACCGAACTGCTTACCACAATAGAGGATGCAAGTGTGGTAAATGCATCGCACATAAGTGTAACATTCCTTAATGGACGCGACAAGGAAACAAACAGGTCGTCGAAGATTGAAAAGCTGAAAATTGGTTTTACGCTTTCGGCCAACAAGTTGGCTTCAAGCGGACAAAGGAATGTATATCTGCGCATCAAGCGTCCCGACGGATACATAATTTCGTCTGGAGGCACATTCACAGCGGGCGACTCGCAGCTTTCATATACCGACACGCGAGTAATCACCTACGAGAACCAGTCGCTGGATGTCTCCATTTACCACAAGGTAAACAGGGATAAGGATCCACTAACCGCAGGAAAATACGGCGTAAGCATATATATGGACGGCTGTAAAATAGGAGAAAGCTCATTCATAATTGAAAAATAATCAGTTATGTACGAACTGATGCCAGTTGTCGATAGGATTAAAGATTGGAATGCCTCTATAATTCTGGTATCATCGGTTCTTATTGTTGTCCTTTTCACCATTACAAAACTTACATACCCCGATTTCTACAGGACGACATTGTACAGAATGTTTGTCGAGAACTTTTCGGGCAGGGAAGTTAGCAAACCGACAGATGTTTCTTCAATAGAAGCTCTTACAACAATCATTTCATTGATTTCCATATCAACCATGCTGTTCACCGTTGTTTGTTACATGGGAGTTACAAAAATAGGTTTAACATACGGTGACGAATGGAAAACCATGCTTTTGATTCTTGGTCTTTTTTCGGCATATAACTTCTCGCGTGGACTTATAAATCTATTTTTCGGCATGGTATTCCGGATACAGAAGTATGCCGCCAACTACAATACGCTTATTCTGGACACAGAAAGAGTTCTCTCTCTCGTTTATGTCCCAATTTTTGCATTTTGTCCGTTTGTAAACGCGTTAACTGCAAAAATCCTTATATGGATTGCCTTTGGATTTACTGTCATTCTGCTGCTGTTTCAGTTCGTTACATTTTTTTTCTTTTTGTTAAAAAATAAATTTTTGAATCATCACTCAATTTTGTATTTTTGCGCCCTCGAAGTTTTACCCATTTTGATAATTATCAAGATAGCGTTTTGACTTTGAGGTTTAAATAGTAATTGTGTAATTTATAGGAGTTTACGATGAAAATAAAAAGTGTGCTCGTATCCCAGCCAAAGCCGGAGACAGACAAATCACCTTACTATGATATTGCGAAAAAATTCAACATTAAGATGGATTTCCGTCCTTTCGTAAAAGTTGAAGGTGTTCCATCGAAGGAATTTCGTGCCCAAAAGATAAACCTTGCCGACTACATGTCGGTAATATTTAACAGCCGTCATGGTGTTGACCACTATTTCAGGATGTGCGAGGAACTGAGGGTTCCGACCAACGACAACAGGAAGTATTTTTGCATATCGGAGTCGATAGCTTTTTATCTCCAGAAGTACGTAACATATCGCAAACGCAAGATTTTCTACGGAAACGGTACTTTGGCAAATCTAATGCAGCAGATTCAGAAGTTCCCGGAGGACAAGTACCTTGTTCCGCTTAGCGATGTCCACAAGCAAGACATTCCCGAGAAGCTCGACGAGGCTAAGATTGCATACGACATTGCAGTTTTGTACCGCACGGTAAGTTCCAATATGTCCGATATGGAAAGCCTTGGTCACGACATCGTGCTGTTTTTCAGCCCGGCAGGAGTAATGTCGCTCAAGCAGAATTTCCCGAATTTCAATCAGGACGAGGAGAATGTATTTATAGGTGCATTCGGTCCGACAACTGCAGAGACTGTGGAAAATTTGGGTTATCGTCTTGACATTAAAGCTCCTACTGCTGATAGCCCATCAATGCCGGCAGCACTCGAAAAGTTTATAAAGGCACACAACGGAAAATAATAGCCGAAATGCCTGATACCGAAACTTCTCCAGTTGCTGTCAACGAGGAAATCTGTAGCGATTTCTCGCGGCAGACTTTGAAGAGAAGTTTGATGCTGAAGCACAAGACCGACATTGAAAACCTCTTCAGGAAGGGCAGAAAGGCGAATTTAGAATACATTAGGCATACATACATTAAATTTTCTGCCTCCTCGTCGCAAGGCGGGGTGCGCATTTTTGTGTCGGCACCAAAGAAATATCTGCGACATGCGGTTGATAGGAATCTGATAAAGAGGCGCATGCGCGAGGCAGTAAGGAAAAATCTGTCGGATTTGAGAAAATATTGTGCCGAGAATAATATATGTATTGACATTGCGTTTGTGTATCAGACGAATATTATTAACGATTATTCCGACATTGAAAGGATAATTGTTTTATCTTTACGAAAAATTTTTTCTGAAGTTTATGAGAAGATATAAAAATATATTGGTAGCGGTTTTTGCTTCAATTTTTATGCTTTTTGTGTCAATTCCGACACAGGCTCAAGAGGATGGCAAGACCGACTACAATTTCGAGAGTGTGAAGAATCTTGACATTTTCCACTCGCTTTACAAGGAACTATACCTTTATTATGTTGACCCTGTAGAACCAGAAAAACTAATCAAGACAGCCATCGATAAGATGCTTGAAGGCCTTGACCCTTATACGGTTTATATTCCTGAAAATCAGATTGAGGACATAAAGTTGATGACTACTGGTCAGTATGGCGGAATTGGTGCGCTCATCCGTCAGGATGGCGACTATGTGATGATTACCGATCCATACGAAAATTCTCCGGCAGCCAAGGGTGGAATAATTGCAGGCGACAAGATTCTTGAAGTAGATGGTCGTTCGATGAAGGGAAAAAAGTCCGATGAGGTGTCGGAACTTCTTCGTGGTGAGCCTAATACAAAGGTAAAACTGAAGATGCAAAGGATGTTCAAGGACGAGCCTATTGAATTTCAGATAACCCGCGAGGAGATAAAGTTGCCATCTGTACCTTATTACGGAATCATTGACGATGGAGTGGGCTATATTGCGCTAAGTAGTTTTACTAACACCGCTGCAAAAGAAGTGCAGGATGCTCTCGAAAGCATGAAGAAGTCAAACAACATCAAGTCGTTGGTGTTGGATTTGCGTTCCAATCCGGGCGGATTGCTTATAGAGGCTGTCAAGATTTGCAATCTTTTCATTGACGCAGGACAGGAAATAGTAAGCACCAAGGGCAAGGTTTCGGAATGGGACAAGTCGTACAAGACAACTGCAAAGCCAATTGACAAGGACATTAAGATTGTAGTGCTTGTAAATGAAATGTCTGCTTCTGCATCGGAAATTGTGTCGGGAAGCATTCAGGATTTGGATAGGGGCGTGGTTGTTGGTCATCGCACCTTCGGCAAGGGACTTGTGCAGACAACGCGCAACCTTAGCTACAATGGTATGCTCAAGGTTACAACCGCCAAATACTACATACCGAGCGGACGTTGCATTCAGGCTCTCGACTATTCGCACCGCAACGAGGACGGCAGCGTTGGTCATGTTCCTGATTCGCTAATCTCGAAGTTCTACACCAAGAACAAGCGCGAGGTTTATGATGGTGGTGGAGTTACTCCTGATGTTGTTGTGGATGATAGCATTACAAATACTTTGCTTACACAATTGATGCTTGATGATATGTTTTTCAAGTATTCGGTTTGGTATCGTAGTAAGCACGAATCCATTGGCGATGATCCTGCAAAGTTTGTTTTCACCGATGCCGACTACAAGGATTTCAAGGATTTTCTTGTGCGTGAAAAGTTTGAGTATAAGTCGTTCTCGGAGGAAAGCGTAGAGGATTTGATTGAGGTTGCCAAGACCGAAAAATACTACGACAACATATCCAAGGACATCGAGAATCTTTTGTCGAAACTGAAACAGGACAAGGATAGGGACTTGGAGCGTTACAAGGATGAAGTAATAAAGTGGATTGTAAGCTACATAATGCCAAGATACTTCTACGAAAAGGGTAGTATAATGTTCAGCATCAACTACGATGAGGAAGTAAAGACGGCGATAGAGATACTAAAGGACGAAAAGAGGTACAACGAGATACTTTCTCCAAAGAAATAATAAGCAAAAGGAAGAAAAATGGATACAGTATTAAGTGGAATCAGATCAACGGGAAATCTCCATTTGGGCAACTATCTGGGGGCTGTAAGGAACTTTGTAAGAATGCAGGAAGGCAACAACTGCTACTTTTTCATTGCCGACTATCATGCACTTACCACTCATCCAGCGACAGAGGAACTGCACCGCAATGTGCGTCAGGTGCTGGTGGAATACCTTGCAAGTGGCATCGACCCCGAAAAGTCAACGGTTTACATACAGAGTGATGTGCCGGAGATTTGCGAAATGTATCTGTTGTTGAATATGAACGCTTACTTGGGCGAACTTTGCCGTACAAGTTCTTTCAAGGAAAAAGCCCGCAAGCAGCCCGAAAATGTGAACGCAGGCTTGCTCACTTATCCCGTGCTTATGGCTGCCGACATACTTATGCACCATGCCGATAAGGTTCCTGTTGGCAAAGACCAGGAGCAGCACCTTGAGATGACGCGCAAGTTTGCCCGCCGTTTCAACACCATGTTCAATGTTGAGTATTTCAAGGAACCGCAGGCTTACAATTTCGGTGGCGAGCTCATCAAGATTCCTGGACTTGATGGTACAGGCAAGATGGGCAAATCGGAAGGCAATGGTATTTTCCTGGCTGATGACGAGAAAGTTATACGCAAGAAGGTGATGCGTGCAGTTACCGACAGCGGACCAACAGAGCCTAATTCGCCTATGCCAGAACCAATCCAGAACCTTTTCACGATAATGAAGGCAGTTTCTACGCCCGACACTGTTGCATACTTTACCGAAAAGTACAACACCTGCGAAATCCGCTACGGCGACATGAAGAAGCAGCTCGCCGAGGACATTGTGGCAATAATAAAGCCGATTAGCGAGCGTATCAAGGAAATAGATTCAGACAACGAATTCTTGAAGCGCACAGTTGCCCGTGGCGCCGAGAAAGCTCGCGAGAATGCCATTAAGACAGTTCGCGAAATGCGCGAAATAATGGGATTCAAGAAATTGTTCTAACGGATAATAAGTACAGATGTTGCGTGCAACATCTCAAAGCATAAAAACTTGTAATGCCACAAAATTTTGTGGTTCATCAAAATAACGACTTTAAACAATATTAAACATATAAGCAACCAGAAACTTAGAAACTAGAAACATAAAATAACAGGCGACAGATAGCGTTTGTGACTATCCCTTGGCTCTCATTTACCACAAAGTCCTCTTTTTTAGAGGACAACATCTCAAGGAAGTTACCGAATGCCGTAATTGCTACGGCGTGGAATAACTTGTAAGAGATGTTGGGCGTGGTA
>JAGCNN010000224.1 GCA_017645925.1 Bacteroidales bacterium | reverse complement strand
CCCAAGTGCGAGTGCATTTCCGAAGTCAAAAGCACAAGTTTATACTCTGTATAACCGTATTTTTGTATTATTTGCTCGGCGATAGGCGCAACATCTGCCGACAGCAACGAGTTACTTCGTGGCATTTCAGTGATTATCACACCTTTTTCTGTTTCAACAGAATTAAGAACGCGCGTGGCAATTACATCAAAATATGAATCAGGCTTTGGCATAAGCACCGAAATGTTTTGATTTGCCATCTCGCTGAACAATTCGGGATAAAGGATATAGAAAGGTAACAAGTCGTCGCAGAAGCGAACTGATGCAAACGTCTGTCCCTGATAGTATTTGGCGAAAGCTTGTGCGTATGGAGTGTTGATTTCGGGCAAAAGCGAGAGAAAATCGTCGGGATAGAATATTCTGCCAGCATCCAGAACTTTTATTTTCAGTCCCGAAGCAAGAACCTTCTCGTATGCCGACTTGTCCATTTGGTAGTTGTAGCCACACGGCTGACCATCCTTTGTACTCGACGGCCAAAGCACATAACTTATTTTCGATGCGAGCTCTGGGTGCTTGTCAAGAAGGTCAGCAAGGTTTGTCATTGGTCCCATTGCCACATATATAACAGGCTTTCGACTATTTGCAATGGCTGTATAAACGGCATCGGCACGAGGTTTTATGGTAAAATCCGCCCTATTTTTCCAAAAATCAATGGCTGGCGAACAATTTTTCTTAAAATTCTTCGCATTCAAGCCCTTTCCAAGCAATATTCCCTCGTGGTGCAATTCGCCAAGTAGAGAAGCCAAACATTGCGAAGATGTTTCTGCATCGAGCACAGCACCGACCGACTGCACAGCATCGATGTTGAAGTCGCGCGATGCCATAAAATATGCCAATGCACGGAAATCGTCCATTCCGCAGTCGGTGTCAATCACCACGTTGTACTTTGCCCGCTGATGTGCAGATGCATCATCGATAGGAGCAAAAACCAACAGCAATATTATCAAGCCAATAATCATGCGATAAATTTGGCGTAAAGGTAAATAATATTTACGATTTATGATTGTAAGATTCGATAATTTGATGATTGATTACGCGAGCTAAAGGTTGAACAGGTCGATTTACGATTGGATTTCTGCGCACACATATTGACCATAAAAAAAGCCACCTTTCGGTGGCCTCTTCTGTTATAATGAAAAACTCGCAAATTGGCATTCTTATTATCTTCTAAAAAACAAATGCAACGCTGCCTTTACCGATTCGGTATTGTTGCCGACAGCAAGTTCGGAATCGCTGATACTTTCGAGGCTGTACACCATACCATCGGAATATTCGGCACGAACAACAGTTCCTGGCACAAGCCAGAACTCGCCATGTATAATATGCACCCAGTTGTAGTTTATGTCCTTGGTGTACCATATCTTGCAACTCCACGATTCTGTAATCTGCATTTTACCAATAGTGCAGTCGTATTCACCAATGCGTTCCGAACCAATATTAGGCGTAAACTTCATAATTACAGGTTCGGAAACAATAGTAGGAGCTGGAAAAGATGGTTCTTTTTCTGCAATAATTTCATTCAGAAGTGCCATAAATGCCGAATCGGGCGCATATTTTACCATAATTGACTTCCTGCTCAACTTCTCGAATTTCGAATTTGCCACGTCGCCAACATAAATTTCATCAGGACTGTCAATCACATTGAGAAACTTGTAACCTGCAGGCTTACGGCTTATCAAATAGCAACTGAGAAGCGGATACAAATTTTCCGAAATCTTCGGATTGAAATCGTCGCACATTACTGCATAATTCTTACCTGCAAGAATATGAAAACTAATAGTATGCCCCGTTTTTGTCGTCTCATTATAGACAAGATATTTGCTTGCCTTACCATTCTGAGCAAACACGAATACCGACACGAGCATCATAACCGTTACAAAAAATATCCCTCTCATAAGCATTTTCCATAATAACGGAACATATTGCATAATATTGTATCGAAAACAAAAAAAGGAGGCTACTGCCTCCTAAAATATTGTTTGAAATCTGTTTACAATCTAAAATCGTAAATCGTACTTCGTAAATTTCTTTTAATTTCCACCTGTTACCCTGTAGCCTGCCAAGAAAATATTCTTCGGTGTAACACTGAGTACCGGAATCGGCGAAGTGTTAAGCATCTGGTATG
>JAGCNN010000223.1 GCA_017645925.1 Bacteroidales bacterium | reverse complement strand
TCTGGAGCGGCCATTACCAATGCGCTTACGCGAACAACCTGATCGGCATAAATGTCGATGTTTACAGGTTCCTGTCCGCGAACACCCTGCAAAATCTTGTAGCCACGCACCTTGGTAAGCATTTCCTTTGCTTCGGCAGCGGTAATCGGAGCGAGTGCGCTCTGTACATCCTTCAGAACCTCGATGAAGATACCACCAAGTCCAAAGAACACCTGATGTCCGAATTTCGGGTCGCGGATAGCACCTATATATACATCGGTACCATCGAGCATCGGGTACATTTCCACTGCGTAGGTATCCTGAATCTTAATAAGACGGTCGAATTCCTTTGCAACGGTGTCCATATCCTTTACTCCAAGAACAACGCCACCAACATCGGACTTATGCAACGGACCTACAACCTTCATTACCAGCGGAACATCCTTGCTGCAACCTACTTCCTTTGCAAATGCCAAAGCATCTTCCTTCTTGTCAACTTCTACCGATTTCTTGCGGTTGATTCCTGCCGCATCGAGAAGTTCGTTGTAGTCGGCAATCTCCATATAACCGTTCTGTACGCGGTCGATGGTCTTGCGGATACGGGCAACATCAATCTTCGGAAGCTCAACATTTTCGGGCTGTGGCTTAGGTGTGTGGTAAATCTTGCACAATGCATTACCAAGCACACATTCCTCCGGGAAGTTGATATGTCCCTTGGCAATGAAATCGTCAATATCGTCCTTAACATTGATGATGGATGGCAATACAGGGAAGATAGGCTTCTTGCAGGTCTTCATCTTTTCGCCAAGCAGGTCGTAAACCTCTCTGTTGCTGAACAATCCCGGTGAACCGAAAATGACAACCGAGAAATCAATGTCTTCATATTCGTTTTCAACAGTGTCGATGATATAACCCAGCTGCTCTGCAGTACCAGTAGCCAGGAAGTCGATAGGATTACCAACCGATGAACCTCCGAAGAGTTTTGCAAGCAGTGGTGCGCTAGCAGGATGATCCTTCAGAGGAGGAACTTCCATTCCACCATTCGACAAAACGTCGGTAAGCATTACGGCAGGACCACCAGCGTGAGTGATAACAGCGCAACGGTTACCCTTAATTTCAGGATGCATAAACACAGCGCAAACTGTAGTCAGTTCCTGACGGTTGCTACAACGAACTATACCAGCCTTGCGGAAAAGAGCATCAACAGCGGCATCGTTTGTTGCCAAAGCGCCAGTGTGCGACGAAGCGGCACGACTACCAGCGGCAGAACCACCCGACTTAATGGCTGCAATGTGGCATCCCTTGTTGATGAGCGAGCGTGAATGCTTGAGCATCTTCTGCGGGTCGCCAATCTTTTCCATATAGAGCATGATTACGCGCGAACTCTTAACTGGGTCGAAAGTGTTGTCAAGGTGTTCGAGAACATCCTCGATACCAATCTGAGCCGAGTTTCCGACTGCCCATACACTATTGAATTTCAAACCGTTGGAAATACCATATTCCTTAATGAACACTGCTGTTGCACCCGAACCAGTGATGAAATCAACGCCATGAGGATCGAGCTGTGGGATTGGAGTATCAAAAGCTCCGCAGTAGTTGCTGTTGAGGAAACCTGTGCAGTTAGGACCGATAAGGCTGCCGCCCACATTGTTGATATATTCAACAATCTGACGTTCAATCTTAGCACCTTCTTCGTTCTCCTCGCCGAAACCAGCCGACAATATGATGAAACCGCCAGTCTTCTTGGTGTTTGCAAGAACATCGACAGCGTGAGCGCAGAACTTTGCAGCGATAGCAAGCACAGCACAATCAACTTCTGGCAAGTCTTCAACAGTGCGATAGCTCTTTATGCCCTGCACCTCGTCCATCTTGGGATTAACAACATATACCTGACCTTTGAAAGGACTTGAAAGCAAATTCTTTAGCACCTTTCCGCCGGGCTTATGAACATCGTCGGAACCACCAACGATTACAACACTTTTAGGATTTAATAGTTTATCGTTTATCATTTCGTTTAATTATTTTCTTTAATGCGTGCAAAGATAAGTTTTTATTATCAAACAAACAATCGAGATTTTGGAATATTATGAACAAGGGGGAAAAGGCTAACAGACGAACAGGCTTAAAGGCTAACAGACAAAAAGCCCTACCCACCCAAAAGTACGGTCGCAGCGCGCCACGACGCAACAAGTTTCCGCTTAACCATTTCGAGATACCAGTCGCGCATAACCTCGTTGTACGACAAGAAATGACGGTCGTCGGCATACACACCAGCATCAATAAGTTCCGTGACCATCGGAGCTGTTAGTTCTCGTTCACAAATATCATCGTGGAACATAACAAATTTCCGCACAAACGACTTTGGCAAAAACGGCTTCAACCTATTTTTCAGACGTTGGCGCAAAATAGCCTTTCTGTCAGGAACATTCCTTCCGAAATCTACTCCAAACTTTGAAAAAACACATTTAGAGACATATTCAACATAAAGATTACAATTTTCTAATCTTTTGTATGGCAGAGCCTTGAACAAATTAAGCAACTCCTTGTCCCAAAACGGCAAACGAACATCATAACCAAAAAATTCATATAATCGAGCCGAATTGTTTATCTGATGAGCCAATCTGTTCTGCATAATGAACGACATGTAATTTGTATGAGCAGAAACACCAATACGCTCATTTGCAAGAAAATATGATTTCACTTTGCTATGAACATACGATGACATACATCCATATTCGAAGCTATCATTCATTATGGCACTGGTGAGATAACCAACAGAACTATCCTGCGTTACAAGTGCCTTTCTCAAATGACTTCCTGCTATAAAATCGGCTGAGTGTCCTGGAACAAATACGGCATTATCATCAATTATAGCATTGTCTTTTAGCCATTTAACAGCAAAATACTCAAAAACCCACAGAAAGTTTCCCAGTGCGCCTACGAAATGACAATACTTCTGAAAATCAGCATCATTGTAAAAATAGGAAGGGACAAACTCTGTACTTGTATTGTCAATAAAATAATGTCTGTAGCCTAATCTTTTCGCCACAATCTCTGCTATATGGCATTCCTGACTTTTGGGACGACCAACTGTATAACAGACTACATTTTCAACGCCCAACCTCTTCTGCCAACAAACAATAAGCCGAGAATCATAACCTCCACTCAACGGCACGACAATCTGCCTGCCTTTTGCCGATTCGAGCATCCTACGGAAAACCTTTTCAAACACACAGTCAAGCTGCTCAAGCGAACAATCCATCTCCTCTCCTGCCTTTGTGCAATAATTCCAATATTCAGTCTCGTGAGCCGAAACGCCATCAAACACAACATAATGCGAAGGTTTTACCTGCAAAATTTCCGACACCAAAGTCTTGCCAGCAAACACAGCACCAGAACAAAGATACTCATCAACAGCCTGCTTGTCGAGCACAGAAGAGCCAGCAATCAAGTCAAACGGATTGTCAGCAACGGAAACTTCATCGCCCAGCCGATAAAACAAAGGATAAATCCTGCTTCCATCAATGGCAATGGCTTTGAAATCAGGCTTATTTATAACAAATGCGAAAATACCATTAGCATCGGTCAACAAATCGTGCAATGAAGTTTCATCACTTGCCGAGGCAAAGTATTCCAGCAACTTGTTTCCTGCATACAAATTGCCATACGAATCGAAGCAATAGCCACGAGCCGAAACGCAACCGTCAGAAAACCAATTATATCCCGTCAGTTTTAAATCCATTGTATAAACACCTTGCAAATATACAACTTTCACACACACAAAGGCCTTATGTTTTCACACATCCATCCTGACATTTCCACAAACCTGATCGCCCAACGTATTAGCCCATTTCTCGCAGTACAGCCAGTAATACGACAAACCCTTCCGCATACGCAACCTGCTAAAGTATGGCAGCGATGCCCATATCAGAGACGGAATAGCAATCACCAGCACAAACAATGGTCCCAGTATAATCGACTGCACTGTATGCCCATATTCATGAACCAGCACATCATAGTTGCGTTTGTCATTCTTCTCCTTGCTCCAATACGAACGTCCATGGTTTCCAATAAAAACAAACATTCCACAGCCCATACTGTAAGGATGATTCCAATGTGTAACAATTGCCCCGCGAAACATTGAATGCCTATTCTTCAACATGACCGCAAACACCAGAAAACCAATGACATTCTGCAATATGCCCCAAGTCCACTGGCAAGCAACATACAATATTCTTACAGCTACATTCATCATCAGAAAATCAACACAAAACTAAACATCTTGCACAAAAAACGAAAACGAAACAGTAAAAAAATTATTTTTGCGCCCATGAAAAAGGATTCGCCACTGATAATTTATCCCTTGCTGGTAATAGCGATGCTATGCTGGTCTTTTTCGTTCATCTGGGCGAAGCAAGCACTTGCAAACTACAATCCTATAACAATCATCTACTTACGAACAATAGTTGCCTCGGTGATATTGTTTTTAATATTGCTTGTTACAAAGAAAGGGATAAAAATCCGACTGAAACACCTGCCAATCTTCATAATCCTTGCCCTCTTCGAACCGTTTCTATACTTTTTGGGCGAAACCAACGGACTTACCAAAGTTGACGCCTCAACCGCAGGTATAATAATAGGTACCATACCACTCTTCACTCCAATAGTCGCATATTTTTTCCTGAAAGAAAAAATATCGTTGCTTAATATTATAGGTATATTTTTGTCCGTCGTAGGTGTCGCCATAATGACTTTCGACATCAACCTCAACATGCAGGTGTCACCCGAAGGCCTTATGCTTCTTGGTGTTGCAATACTTGCCACACTGGGCTACACCGTTGCCGTGAAGAAAATCCCGGAGGAATATTCGGTATTCACCATAACTTTTTACCAGAACCTCATAGGCTCGTTCATGTTCCTGCCACTTGTAATAATATTCGAAAAAGACAACATAATGCAGGCTGGCTTTGTATGGGAATCCATTTTTCCGATAATAGAACTTGGCATTTTCGCTTCGGCAGCGGCCTTCGTATGCTACACATACACACTGCGTTACATTCCAATCGCACGAGCCAACATCTTCACAAACCTGATTCCTGTATTCACACTTTTCCTTTCGGCTCTGCTGCTTGGCGAAGAAATTACGATACAAAAAATTATTGGAATAACCGTTGTGCTTACCGGCGTTTTCGTAGCACAAGCCAAAAAGAAGCAGACGAAATTGCAAGGTTAAAGAAAACACAAGCCAACTCTCCCATCTTTGGATCTGTTACAAAAAAATCCTGATTTTTGTGCAAAAGAAACGGAAAACACAAGAATAAAATCTCTACAAACCAAGCAAATGAAAGGACATTTTTATTATGTTTGCAAAAAATTAATTAAAGCAAGATAAATGAACCACATTTTATTTTTTACTACGTCCATAGCAGCAATGATAATTCTATGCTCATGTATTTTGCACTCTAATGAATCGGGGAAAGAAAAATCAAAGCAAGAACCAAGTGCGACCATTGACACAAAAGCCAAAGCAACTAAAGGAACAAATGATTTATATGATTTTTCTGCGGTTTGCGAAAGCGGACAGACTTTGTTCTATAAGGTAACATCCAATAAAGAGCCATATACGGTGAAGGTTACTTATGAAATATCAGGCTGGATAGAAGAATTGTTTTCACGCTACAATAATAATCCATCCGGCGAGCTTGAGATACCGGCCACAGTCTCCTACAAAGGCAAAAAATATGTAGTAAATAGCATTGGAGAACAGACCTTTATAAATTGCCACGAACTAACATCCGTGATAATCCCCACATCTGTAACAAGCATTGGTGATGACGCATTTAGCAGTTGCAGTGGACTTTTATCGATAACGATTCCTAATTCAGTAACAAGCATTGGAAAACTTGCGTTTTCTGGTTGCGACAAACTAAAAGCTCCAATATACAATGCCAGCAACTTCATATATCTGCCAAGTGAATATGCATCAAAATATGACATTCCTAACGGAATACAACATATTTCCAGCGGAGCATTTGCATATAGCAATATAACATCGGTTACAATTCCAAATTCAGTAACAAGCATTGGAGATGATGCATTTATAGGCTGCAACCATCTGGCATCGGTAACAATCCCGAATTCAGTTACCACTATTGGAAATGAGGCGTTTTGTTCATGCATTGAACTAACATCAGTTACAATACCTAATTCGGTTACGAAGATTGGTAAATCTGCATTTAGCGGATGCAACAGTCTGACAGAGATAATAATACCTAATTCTGTTACTAATATCGGCAGCAATGCGTTTTCTAATTGCAGCAAACTTACATCTGTTTCAATTCCAAAATCAGTAACAGAAATTGAATGTGGTGTATTTGCCTCATGCCCAAGTCTTGCTTCAATAGACCTACACGATTCAATAACCCAGATAGGGAACGGTGCTTTTTATAATTGTGAAAAATTAAAAGACGATATAGTACAAAAAATAAACAAAATAAATGCGCAAGCATTTAAATACCCTAATTGCTACAGCGATTAATATTCAAAAAACACAATATGAAGCCGAACTTATTTTTTTCAATATCCCTGTCAGTGGTAATATTGCTGATTTCTTTTGCCAACCATGTAAATGGACAAAAATTTTCTGCTGTTTGCGAAAGCGGACAGACTTTGTTCTATAATGTAACATCTGATACAGAGCCATATACAGTGGAGGTAACATACGAATTGGAAAACGGAGAATACACCATTTCACCAAGTGGGAAGATTATAATACCCACAACAGTCTCCAGCAACGGCACAGCTTATTCGGTAACAAGCATTGCCTCTCATGCGTTTTACGAATGCGGCGAACTGGCAGCGATAACCATTCCAAATTCAGTAACAACCATAGGAGATTCAGCTTTTTATGCTTGCTACACAATGAAATCAGTCGCAATCGGCAATTCGGTGCGTAGTATTGGAAATGGTGCTTTTGAGTTTTGCGACAAGCTAAAATCCGTTATTCTTCCAAATTCAGTAACAAGCATTGGCGAGTGGACATTTGACGGTTGCCGCAGCCTAACCTCAATTGTAATTCCCGATTCGGTAACCAGTATCGGCAATAATGCATTTTATGGCTGCATCGCACTGAAAAGTGTTGTTATTCCTAATTCGGTAATAACCATAGGAAAAGAGGCTTTCTGCAACTGCCAAAAGCTAAAATCCGTTACAATTCCTAATTCTGTAAGAAGCATTGGAGAAGGTGCTTTCGAAGGTTGCAATCTTCCACAAGAAACAAAGGACAAAATAAAGGGAATAGAAAAAACAGCAGTAGATTGGTAAAAAGACCACGGTCTTTGTTGTCACTGTTGTCTTTAAAAAGAGGAAGATTGTGGAGACGCAAGATTTTGCGTCTCCACAAATTATTTATCATAAACACCCCATAGCTATGCAAATCCAATTTTAAAAGAAAACAACATTGACAACGATATGGTACAACTTATACACTAACAGACAGCTTGTAAACATCCCCCACTCCATCTTTGGATCTGTTACAAAAAATCACAATTTTATGTTTGGATTTGTTACAAATTTTTTTGATTTTATGTTTGGATTTATTACAAAATGTATTGTTAAAGTACAGACAATCAATCATTTTTCAAAGAAACATTATTTAAGGCATTTTTTCAGGACAAGTCGAAAATATAATGGACAAAATTTTCGCTAACAGATAAAACCATATTTTTATTATCTTCGCAGGTTATTTTAAACACTCAAACAGATGAACGAAAACAAGAAAGCCATCCTCATGATACTCGACGGATGGGGAATCGGAAAGCACGACAAGGCCGATGTTATTGACTCGGCAAACACAATAAACTATCACAATTTTCTAAAGCAATATCCTCACTCGCAGCTTCTTGCCTGCGGCGAGAATGTCGGTCTGCCCGATGGTCAGATGGGTAATTCGGAAGTTGGTCACCTCAACATTGGTGCTGGTCGCATCGTATATCAAGACTATGGTCGCATCAACAACGCCATCGCCAGCGGCGACTTCTTCAAGAACGAAAAGCTCAACGAAGCCTTCGACTATGCCTTGAAGAACGACAAGCAGGTGCATCTGCTCGGACTTGTCTCAAACGGCGGCGTACACTCATCCGACAAGCACCTCGAAGCACTTATTAAGATGTCGGATATGAAAGGTTGCAAGCAGACTTTCGTCCACGCCCTCACCGATGGTCGCGACACCGACCCCAAGAGCGGAATCGGCTTCGTGAAGGGAATTGTCGATTATATGTCGGAAACCAAGTCGGCTGTAAAACTGGCATCGCTAGTTGGTCGTTACTACACTATGGACCGCGACAAGCGCTGGAACCGCATAAAACTCGGCTACGACTTGATGGTCAGTGGCATAGGTGAAAAATCGACAGATATACTTACATCAATGCAGAAGTCGTACAACGAAGGCGTAACCGATGAATTCATAAAACCGATAGTGATGGTTGACGGCAACGGCAATCCGCTCACGACAATCCAGCCCGACGATGTCGTCATCTGCTTCAACTTCCGCACCGACAGGCTCCGCCAGATTACCACTGCTCTCACCCAGCAGGAATTCCCCGAAGAAGGAATGCACACCATTCCACTCAAGTACTACACAATGACCTGCTACGATGAGAATTTCAAGGGCGTGAATGTTATCTACGACAAGGAATATCCGCAAAACACCCTCGGCGAAATAGTTTCGCGCAACGGACTGAAGCAACTGCGCATAGCCGAAACCGAAAAGTACGCACATGTGACCTTCTTCTTCAATGGTGGTCGTGAAACTGAATTTGATGGAGAAAAGCGCATACTCATCCCCTCGCCAAAAGTTGCCACCTACGACCTGCAGCCCGAAATGAGCGCATTCATCGTCAAGGACAACCTTGTTGCCGAAATCAACAAGAACGAACACAACCTCATTGTCGTCAACTTTGCAAACGGAGATATGGTCGGACACACAGGCATTTACAAGGCAATCTGGGAAGCCGTTGAGGATGTTGACAAGTGCATAGGCGAAGTGGTTGCCGCTGCCCGCAACAACGGCTACGATGTCATCATCATCGCCGACCACGGCAACGCCGATAACGCCGTCAATCCCGATGGTTCGCCCAACACCGCCCACTCGCTCAACCCTGTTCCCTGCATTGCCATTTCCGACAAGGTAAAATCCCTGAACAACGGCATCTTAGCCGATGTTGCCCCCACAATTTTGAAACTTATGGGCATAGAACAGCCAAAGGAAATGACGGGAAAGGCGTTGTATTAAGAAAGGAGATTCTTAGAAAATAGAAATCTTGCGACAGTGTCGCAAACATTGACAACTCTCTACAGCTTGGATATATAATAGATTAGGCAATAGCAGACAAATACCTTGTTATAATATTGATTTGCAGATTCTCCTGCTTCAATTTGTACCGATGCGATTCATCGCATCGGTACAATGCAGCTAAAATACAAAACCACTGATTAACAACACAATGCATCAAAAGCAAAAAAGAACATTAAGAAATAGTAAAAAATAATTAAGAAAAATTTTCTTCCGCATGCAATAAAAACAAATACGTTTCGTTATTTTGACAAATAAAAGGATTTGCCTATGACAGATGTTTACACGTATTTTTATTCAATTAACACTAACGCGAAAGACAAAACAGAAGAATACCTGTTAGATTTCAACGAGTTAACAGATTTTGACAGGTCTCTAAAATTTCTCCCTGACGTAAGTCCAAGCAACAAATTGGTGAAAAAAATTTTGGAACTTGCGTAAAAGCGAATGATGGAAAAAAGTTCCAATTATGAAGATGGCGAGTTGTCGCCATTTTTCATAATTTTGCAAAAAAATTTTTGATTATGATTCAAATGGTTGATTTAAAATCGCAATACCTTAAAATTAAGGATGAAATTGACAATGGTATTGCAAAAGTGATTGAAAACACGGAATTTATCAACGGTCAGGATGTCAAGGAATTCCGCAACGAATTGGCGTTATACCTCAATGTGGGAAATGTTATCACCTGCGGCAACGGAACCGATGCACTGCAGATTGCTCTCATGGCTCTTGGACTGAAACCGGGCGACGAAGTTATTTCCGCAGACTTCACATTCATTGCAACAGTGGAAACAATAGCCTTGCTGCAACTGAAACCCGTGATGGTTGACGTTGATTCAGAAACATATCTCATAAATCCAGACGAGATAGAAAAGGCAATCACACCGCGTACAAAAGCAATAATCCCCGTACACCTGTTTGGTCAGTGCGCCGACATGGAACGCATAATGGACATTGCTCAACGCCACAACCTATATGTCATCGAGGACACAGCTCAAGCCATTGGCAGCGACTATCATTTTTCGGACGGCACAACAAAAAAGGCAGGAACAATCGGACATATCGGCTGCACATCGTTTTTCCCGTCAAAAAATCTCGGATGCTACGGCGATGGAGGTGCAATATTTACAAATGACAACGAGCTTGCCGAGAAAATCGCATCCATCGTAAACCACGGTATGAAAGTAAGATACCACCACGACCGAATCGGCGTAAATTCTCGTCTTGATACCATTCAGGCAGTGGTGCTAAGGGCAAAACTTCCCCACTTGGACGAATACAACAATGCCCGCCGCACAGCAGCCGACTACTACGACAAGGCATTTGCCAACTGCCCCAAAATCAGCACTCCCAAACGTGCACCAAAAACCACACACACATTCCACCAATATGTTATGCGTCTTAACGGCGTTGACCGCACCGCGCTAATGGAGCACCTGAAAAACAAAGGAATAGCATCAGCTGTTTACTACCCTATCCCACTGCACAAGCAGAAAGCCTTCCAGGGGTTCGAATACAATCCGGATGCATTTCCCGTTACAGACAAACTCTGCGAATCGGTAATTGCATTGCCGATGAATACAGAACTCAACGAAGAGACTCTTAAATACATAACAGATTCCGTTTTAGAATTCGTGAAATAAAACTATTCACGATGAAAATTGCAGCTAAAATATTATTGTTAACAACTATAGCCTTATTTAGCTGCAATTTTTCTATTGCCCAGTTCATAAAGATGGACGACCGAGTAATAATAGCAGGCTACGTCCTTGATGCGGAGACAGACAAGCCACTTGTATTCACCAACATATCCATTCGACATCGGCACGAAGGCACTATTAGCGATACTTCAGGCTACTTTGTATTGTCGGCAAAAATGTACGACACAATAAGGTTTTCGATGCTAGGATACGAACGCAAGCACGTTGTAATTGACGAAAAGGCAGCTGAACGAAACGAACCGCTAATTGTCAAAATGAAAACGGAAACCTACATGTTGCCAACCGTTGACATTTTCGAGTGGCGATACAACCAACTAAAATACGAGGTTACAACAATGAATTTGCCAGACGACGATTATGTGTTTGCAAACCAAAATTTTCCAATAAAACAAAAAGCCATAAGTTTCTATAATCGACCGCAAACAGAAGGTGCAGGATTCACATTCAGTCCAATAACCGCCTTGTATGAAAAATTCAGCAAAGAAGGAAAAGAACGACAGAAATTAGCCGAACTTCAAGAAAAGGACTACATTGGCAAGCTTATAGAAGAACGCATAAGCACATCGCAACTAATGGAACTCACAGGTTTTACCCAAGCCGAAACGGACAAATTCCTCAACTGGTGCAACTTTTCCGCCGACTTTATCAACAGCATGAACGCATACTATTTTATAATGGTAGTAAAGCACAAGGCCGAACAATACAAAAAGCTAAACCGCAAAAGCGGGAAAATATATCTAGAATAAACGTTTATTCAAATCCTGCTTTTAATCAAGAATATAATCTAGCCTTCAATACAGCTGCGGCTTTCCAAAATGGAAATCAAATCATCAGCCAACTGCTTCTTCATGCCTTCAAACGAAGAATAGTTGCTGCGAACAATTTCCCTGCACCTTGCAAGCGACTTACCAGAAATATTGCCAAGATTGTTCTCTACCAACGAAAGGCAATCCAAAGCAAGCATTTCATCTGCAACAACAAACTTCTCTACAAACGATGTAACATCCTCAAACACAACCGACGACTGCCAGAGATTGGAGATAAATTCACCAATAAGCTCGTGATTCATGTATCCGGAAAGATTTTCAAGTATCTCGCTCGAAACCTTTGCACTTTTCATGTCAAGGAAAACACGTCCTATTTCGGTACGGACATTGGCAAAAGGCGTTGTGAAAAACACTTCTATCATCGGTGCGATACAATATTCGCCGCCTACTTCGCGAATAGTGTACAAAGTTTCCACAATAACATCTTCGTCAGGACTATGCAAGTCGGCAATTATTTTTTTCTGCTCCTTATTCAGCTTCGACAAATCAATCATATCAATACCTTTAATAATTTGCAAAATTAACAAAAATTAGGCTTTGCCAAACCTTTTTATTAATAAGAAAACTCTTCACGGAACAAATCGTCCATTGTCAGGCTTTTCTGGACATGACCACTGTATTCATTCTTCTGCAACCCGTAAGTTGTTATTAGTGTCAGATGCGGATTCCGCTTTATTTTAATATTATCCATGAAAACCTGCAACTTATGACGCAAATTGGCATCATATTCCTTAGTAATCGTAAACTCATCCATTGTAAACTTTATCTCACAGACATTTATTATCCTGTCGTCACGGTCGATGACCATATCTATTTGCACAGGATTTTCGCCCTTGCTTCGCCACGGCATAATTTCGGTATGCACACCAGCAATTCCCAAAGCTTGTTTCAACTGATTCTGATGCACATAGCACACTTCCTCGAAAGCAAAGCCTCTCCATGCGTTCAACTGTGGCGACCTATGGTTTTCCGACCAGAAATTATGGCTGTTTGTTGTGCGCGACTCCATAAAATACATATAGAACAACGAAAACAAGTCA
This sequence comes from Bacteroidales bacterium, assembly GCA_017645925.1. Classification (GTDB taxonomy): domain Bacteria; phylum Bacteroidota; class Bacteroidia; order Bacteroidales; family ML635J-15; genus Bact-19. The sequence goes on along the minus strand of JAGCNN010000223.1, from coordinate 12,972 downwards.
ATCAACTTGTAGCGCGTATCTCGCTGCGAACCCTGATAAATAGGATAAGAAACTATGAGATTGCTAGCTTCGAGGGTGCGAAGAATTTCGGTAAGCCCCCCACCCGAACTTAAACCGAGCTTCTTGGAAATCTCTTTCCTTGTCAATCCGTCTCTTCTCTCGCTCAATGCCTTGACAACAGAGATATACCTTTGAGAATCAACAAAAAGGGAACTGTACAAACGTTCAAATTCATTTGTCAGCTTGCCATTTGAAGAGAAAAACATAGCATCAATGTTCTGCGGAAGGCTCAACCCCTTTTCAAAGTACGACAAATAATAAGGTATGCCGCCCGTAATCATATACGCTTGCAATTGGTCGTAGCGGTCAAGCACAAGCCCGCGCTTTTTGTAGAACAATTCACATTCACGAAGCGAAAACGGCGCTATCGGCATTTCGTAGGTAGAACGACCATACAAACCGCCAGTATTGTTTAGCAACTTGTTGGCAATCCACGAAGTAGCCGAACCGCACACAATTAGGAACAAATTGTGCCTACCAGCTCCCCACCCGTTCCAAAAATGCTCAAAAGCAGTAACAAAATTGGAACGTGGCGTATCAAGCCACGGAAGTTCATCAATGAATACGACCAGACGCTTTTTCTGCGACTTTTTTAAAAGCAAATCACGCAACCAATCAAACGCTTCAAACCAATCTTTAGGCGTGCCCGAACACAAACTTCCATACGAGCGAAGTGTATCGCCAAACTTTTTCAGTTGCTGTTCCAACAAGAGTTCTGCATTGTCCAACATTTCGTATGGAGACAATGCTGTATGGCAAAATGAAAACTTGTCTTCGAAATACTCTCTGACAAGAAATGTTTTTCCTGTTCTGCGCCGTCCATATACGACAAGAAATTCAGCATATTCCGATTCGTATAAATCTTGTAACTTATTCTGTTCCCGAATTCTACCTATGATAAGCTCTTTCATATCCCCTAAAATTATTTCGCCACAAATATACAATTTATTCTTATTCTGGCAAAATAATTTCAAAATAAAATTGCCCAAATAATATTATACATACATGTTTTGGCGGAATAATTACAAAATTAAATAGCCAAAACTACAACTAAAAGAAAACTTTTGGCGAAATAATTTAAAAATAAACTCGCCAAAATAACACTAAAATACACAATTCTGGCGAAATAATTTTTCAATTAAAAACAGCTACAAACAACATTATCAAAGAGAAAGGCAAATATATTCAAGTTTTTTTTGACAACTTACAAAAAAATATTGCTATATCATTTGCGATTCTGTAATTTTGCAGTCCTAAAAAAATTGAATTATGTATAGAACTCATACCTGCGGGGAATTGCGCCTCGCAAATGCAGGACAAGAAGTTACATTGAGCGGATGGGTACAGCGCGTCCGAGACAAAGGTGCGTTGATTTGGATTGACCTCCGCGACAGATACGGAATCACACAGCTTTTTCTTCAGGATGGCGTTAGCGACCCGAAGTTAATTGAACAGGCTCGTTCGTTTGGTCGTGAATACGTTTTGCAAGCAAAAGGAACAGTTGTAGAACGCGAATCGAAGAACCCCAACATGCCAACTGGCGAAATCGAAATCAAGGTTTCCGAATTCAACCTATTGAACGCCAGCAAGGTTCCGCCGTTCACAATTGAAGATGAAAGTGACGGTGGCGACGACCTTCGTATGAAGTACCGTTACCTCGACCTTCGCAGAAATCCAGTGCGCCGCAACCTCGAACTCCGCCACAACATGGCAATTCTTGTTCGCAACTACCTCAGCAACTTGAATTTCCTTGAAATAGAAACACCTTTCCTTATAAAATCGACACCAGAAGGAGCACGCGACTTTGTCGTTCCGTCGAGAATGAACCCGGGCGAATTCTACGCTCTGCCACAAAGTCCGCAGCAATACAAGCAATTGCTTATGGTTGCTGGTTTCGACCGCTACTTCCAGATTGTTCGTTGCTTCCGCGACGAGGACCTTCGCGCCGACCGTCAGCCTGAATTCACTCAGATTGACTGCGAAATGTCGTTTGTTGAACAGGAAGATGTTCTAAATACTTTCGAAGGACTGGCAAAGCACCTATTTAAAGAAATAAAAGGTATAGAATTCGACAAGTTCCCGCGTATGACCTGGCACGATGCTATGAAATACTACGGTAGCGACAAGCCTGACATCCGCTTTGGAATGAAGTTCGTTGAACTCAACGATGTCGCCAAGGGAAAAGGCTTCGGTTTGTTCGATGGTGCCGAACTTGTTGTCGGTATAAATGCTGAAGGCTGTGCCGAATACACCCGCAAGCAACTCGACCAGTTGACAGAATTCGTTAAGCGTCCGCAGGTTGGCGCAGGCGGAATGGTTTACATTAAATACAATGCCGATGGAACATTCAAGTCATCTGTTGACAAGTTCTACACTGCCGACGATTTGAAGAAATTTGCCGACAAGTTTGGGGCAAAGCCCGGCGACCTTATGTTGATTCTCTGCGGTCCTGCAATGAAGACTCGCAAGCAGTTGAATGAACTCCGCCTAGAAATGGGTAACCAGCTCGGACTTCGCAATCCACAGAAGTTTGCTCCTTTGTGGGTAATCGACTTCCCGCTTCTCGAATGGGATGACGAAACTCAGCGCTACTATGCTATGCATCACCCGTTTACCGCACCGAAGCCAGAAGACGAATATCTGCTTGACGACCCGTCAAAATGGGGAGAAATTCGCGCTAATGCATACGACATTGTAATGAACGGCAGCGAAGTCGGTGGCGGTTCAATCAGAATCCACGACAGAGTATTGCAGAACAAGATGTTTCATACTCTTGGCTTCACCGACGAGCAGGCACAGGAACAGTTTGGCTTCCTGATGGGTGCATTCGAATATGGTGCTCCGCCTCACGCTGGTTTGGCTTTCGGTTTCGACCGTCTTTGCTCGATTTTCGCCGGTGCCGACAGCATCCGCGACTTCATCGCTTTCCCAAAGAACAATTCCGGACGCGACGTAATGAGTGGCTCACCAGCTCCTCTTGCAAAAGAACAACTTGAAGAACTAGAAATTAAATTGGACTTGAAAGACCAAAAGGCTTAAAGGCAAGATGGCTAACTGTCTGAAAGACCATTAGAATACAATAAAAAACTCGGCTGCCACACACACGACAGCCGATTTTTTTATGTTAATTTTTTAGGTTAGAGCATTGAGTTTTTTAGCCCAGAATCAAATATAATATATAAAACTATCGCTCAATACATTAAGACCAATTTTTCAACTTTTATTAACTGTTTTTGCGGCGACTTACTAAGCATTTTTGTTGTAATCTATTTGGTGTTTTTGTGGTAATTTATTAAGTGCTTTTGCTACCGCATTCAACTTTTTAGGCAACCAATCGGAATAATAAAAACGCCATCAGCACGACGGTAAGCAAATTTTCCGCCAGTTATGATTATCATCAAGTCAGGCTCCCTGATAGGATTCTGCTTTTCCTGCTTGTTATACTCCTGAATCAAGTTTTTTATTTCTACAAGATGTGCCGCACCTTCCTCAATCTCATTGCTTCCCAACTTACATTCAATCAATGCATACTTCCCATTGTCGATATGAAGTACAACGTCAGCCTCAAGACCATACCTGTCGCGATAATAGCCAACGTGAGTGTCAATATCTGAAGTATAGGCTCGCAAGTCACGGATACACAATTGTTCAAAAATGAAACCGAATGTCTTAAACTGTAACATAAGGCTCTGAGGTGTCATCTGCATTGCCGCTACCGCCACACTCGGGTCGCAGAATGTCCGTTTCGGCGTTGACCGTATCACTGCCTTACTGCGAATTGCTGGACACCATGCGTCAATGTCCTGAATTACAAACAAGCGTTCCAAGGCTGCCACATACGAAGAAAATGTTTCCATAGTACACGACATATTTCCCGAAGCAGACACATCGGCAAGCAAGGTTGTCTTCTTGGCCAAGGTCGAAATATTACGTCCATACGAACGCAATATCAAACGGGCAAGGTTTTCATCGCGTCTCACACCGTCAACCCTGCTTATGTCATCTCGGCATACTGTACGGAAATAGTCCCTTGCAACCATCAGTTTCGACTTTGCATCACTCAGACGAAGAGTAGCCGGCCATCCCCCACGGCAAGCGGCAAAAACCAAATCCTCAATCTCCAAGTCCGAGACCGCAGCAATGTCCTGGTCGGGATTCTCAAACAACTGCATAAGGCTTACTGTACCGTTCGACTCCTTAGATTCCCACAGGCTCATCGGCAACATTTCCATTTTCGAGATACGCCCGTTTCCTGAATGAAGAATCTTTGTCTTGTCAACCGAATTTGAACCTGTAAGAATAAATTGTCCAGGCACACCTCGCTCATCTACAACAGTACGAACAGAATCCCAAATTACAGGAGCATCCTGCCACTCGTCGATAAGACGAGGCGTAGCACCTTGTAGCAGAAGCGAGGGGCGTGTAGCAGCCGCCGACATATACTGCTCGCGCATATCGGGATTTTGCAATTTTATGACACTGCTTGCAATATGTTCGGCTGTTGTGGTCTTGCCACACCATTTTGGACCTTCTATCAACACAGCCCCAAAAGCGTTTAAGCGCTCCTTTAAAATTCTATCTGCTGTCCTTTCAAAATATTCCATGATTCATTACTTTTTTTATCGCTGCAAATATACTAAAAATAAATTTATTACAAATTTTTATTTAGTGTTTTTGTTGTAATTTATTAAGTGTTTTTGCGATAACATATTATGTGTTTTTGCGGCAACATATTAAGTGTTTTTGTTGCAATTTATTTGGTGTTTTTGTTCATTTTCAAGGCAGAGCCTTGAGGTATGTTTCATCGTAGGCAAGAACTTCCGATGTGCAAGAGACTTTCGCCAATGCCGACAGCATCCGAAAAATAAATACGTAATGAGTGGTTCGCCTGCCCCACTTGCCAAGGAACAACTTGAAGAACTGGAAATAAAACTTGACATAAAGGAATAAGTTATTCCTCTAATTTAACAGGAGGCAAAGGCTTGTCAAAAGCACTTGCCTCCTATTTTATTGTTAATCACCACATAAGTTTGCTAAGCTAAAATTTACGAGCATATTTTTACTACTCTCAACACGTTTTTCTGTTTTACAAATAATTTGTACCTTTACGGCGTTTTTATATTGCTAAGGATGAATAACAAAAATAAACTTATTGTCACTATATTGCTTTTTGCCATAAGCATAGCAGTTTCTGTGTTTATATTCCCTACCGAAAACCAATTCGAGTATTCGTACAACAAAGGTACGCAGTGGCTTTACGACGATTTGTACGCACCATACGACTTCGCAATATGCAGGTCGCAGGATGACATCCAATACGAAAAGGATAGCATTGTTGCCGATTTTATCCCTTACTATTCATTTGATACGGTTGCGCCAAAAAAGTTTGTATCAACATATTGCAGTCTATTGGACAAGGTTTCGCACGACAAGATGAAAGTTGACAGCGATGTAGCATCAGATTTCTGCGAAGTGATTAAGAATAAGTTGGTTTCAATATTTAACAAGGGGGTAATTTTGCCGGACGCTTCATCAAATTATCCTAACGCAGGAAATAGAATCCGTATCGTTAGAAATAATATCAGTGAACTGGAACTCATCGGTGATTTCTATACTAAGGAGTCGGCAAAATCCGAAATAAAAGACATGTATTACGGTTGCGGAAGTATCTATATGGCAGATTCCCTGTCCGGATTCTCGGTGCGTGACCTTATTGACAATACCGAATTCGTTACCAACATAGCCATAGACGAGTCGTTAAACGAACTTTATTTGCAGTCGCAACTTGAAGATGTATCGCCAATGTCGGGGATGGTTCACAAAGGCGACCTTATAATATCCAAGGGCAAAGTGGTTGACGAACATTCAAAGCGCCTTCTTGATTCCTACAAAATGCAGTTCGAGAATACAACAGGACGCAAATCATTCTGGCTTGTGGAACTTGGTGTTTCATTAGTTTTCCTTATTCTATTTGCAATCATACTCTACTATTCCTTGAAGTTCGGACGCTTAAAAAAGTGGGGCATAAAGGAAAATGTTTTTGTGCTTTCGCAGATGCTTGTACTTTTCCTTGTGGCATTCCTTGTATTCAAATATACTTCGGTAAGCATCAACATCGTGCCGTTTGTGCTTGTTCCTCTTTTGTTTGTTACCTTTATTGGCTTCGACATATCATTTCTTATATACTTGATAACCATACTAATAGTAAGTTTCTTCGCAGCAAACCGTTTCGAGTTTGTATTCATCCAGACAATTACCGGACTTGTTGGCATGTTCAGTCTGCGCAACACCTCTAAGCGCCAGCAGATATTTATCAGCATGATTATAGTGTTTATCACATACTCGCTTTTGCATACGGGATTCTCGCTAATGCGACTAGGCACATTCTCGGAACAGGAACTTGAAGAATTTATATATTATGGCATTTCATCGGCATTGTTGCTCCTTTATTTGCCGTTTGTTTTCATTTTTGAAAAGATTTTTGGATTTATCTCTGGATTTACCTTGGTTGAACTTTGCGACACCAACAATCCTGCTCTTCGCGAACTTTCGGAAAAGGCGCCCGGCACTTTCCAACATTCGGTAATGCTGTCGAATCTTGCAGAATCCATAGTTCGTGAAATTGGCGGAAAACCTTTGTTGGCACGAGCTGGCGCTTTGTATCACGACATAGGCAAGACTTACGCACCCGAATTTTTCATCGAAAACCAAAATGGAGGCAAGAATGTACACAATGACATGCCTTACGAAGAGTCGGCACAAAGAATTATCGCCCACGTCAGCATGGGTATCGAATTTGCCAAGAAATACAAGCTGCCAGACCAAATCATAGATTTCATCGAGCAGCATCACGGGACTTCTGTAACACGCTATTTCTACAATTCGTGGGTAAACGCCAATCCCGACAAAACTCCGGACATAACTAAGTTCCAATATGCAGGACCTAAGCCGCAGTCGGTAGAACTCATTGCAACAATGATGGCCGATGCCGTTGAGGCTGCTTCACGTACTTTAAAGGTATATTCGCACGAGTCAATTTCTGCCTTGGTAAACGGAATTGTCGATTCTCAGTTCCGTGATGGACAGTACGAAGACGTTGACATCACCATGAAGCAGATTGGAAAGGCAAAGCAGATTCTTATTGCAAAAATTGAGAATATCTACCATTCCAGAATCGAATATCCCGAATTGGAGAAAAATGCTAAACAATAAAAATTATAGGTTGCAGTTATAATTGGTATGCGAAAATTTTTGTTGGCATTGCTCCTTTTGCTTTATGCTGTTGTGGCGATTTCGCAAAACGCCACTTACTTCGGCTATGTACGCGATGCTGACAAAAAACCTGTTGAATTCGCAAATGTAATTGTTGTTGGTGCAAGCGCAGGAACCTCTACCGATGCTTCCGGATATTTTGAATTGAGTGTTCCGGCAGGAAAAGACATTGAGATTCAAATTTCATTCCTTGGCTACGAATCGTTTACACAGAAAATAAACCTGAAACCCAACGAGCGCAAGCAGGTAACAGCTATACTTAGCGAAGGCGCGGTGATGCTTCCCACTGCCGACATTGGTGCAACAAGCGAAAGACAGGTTTCGGGAACTCGCCTTAATCCACAGATTTCAATGAAAATACCAACAACAGGCGGATTCGAGGACATACTGAAGGCTTTGCCGTCGGTGTCATCCAACAACGAACTAAGTTCACAATATAATGTTCGAGGAGGAAATTTTGATGAAAACCTTGTATTTGTAAATGACATTGAAATATATCGTCCTCAACTTATCCGTTCGGGACAGCAGGAAGGGCTTAGCTTCATAAACCCCGACATGGTATCGTCTATACTTTTCTCGGCTGGTGCGTTTGAATCAAAGTATGGAGACAAAATGTCATCTGTTCTTGACATAAAATACAAGAAACCGACCGAATTTGGCGCTTCAATAATGGCAAGTCTGCTTGGTGCAAACGCACATGTAGAAGGCACAAGCAAGAATCATCTTTTTAGGTACAACGTAGGCGTAAGGTACAAGACTTCAAAGTATTTGCTTACGTCCATGGATGTTTCCGGGCATTATGATCCGTCATACGTTGATGTACAGTCGTATTTGCTATACAGCGTTACCGACAAGTTGGAACTGAATTTTCTTGGCAACTACAGCAGCAACAAGTACAAATACATTCCACTCGACGGCGAAACATCGTTCGGCACTGTCAGCGACGCCTTGAAAATAAGGACATATTTCGAAGGACAGGAAGTTGACAGGTTCAACAGCGGCACAGCAGCATTGTCGGCTGTGTATTTGCCAAACAACAATCTGATACTCAAGTTTATTGCATCGGGATACTACACAAACGAAGAGGAAACATACGACATTCTTGCCCAATACTATCTCAACGAAATAGACCAGCAACTTGGCTCTACCATTGGCGACAGCGTTTCAAACATTGGTGTAGGCTCATTCCTCGACCATGCACGAAACTATTACGAAGGATTTGTAGTTTCAACCAAGCACATAGGAACATTTGCCAAAGGCGAACACAAGCTTGACTGGGGTGTGCAGACAAATTACGAGAACTACTCATACTCCGTGCACGAATGGACCATGAACGATTCAGCCGACTATTCGCTGCCATATTCCGACAATATGGTTTTGCTCTACCAGACCGACATTGCAAAACTTGGAATGCAAAGCATAAGAGCATCGGCATACGTGCAGGATTCATACCTATTCAAAACCGAGGCTGCCGATGTTTCACTTGGTGGCGGTGTTAGACTTAACTACTGGACATTCAACAAGCAATTTTTGGCAAGTCCGCGCATGAACTTCAGCGTAAAACCTAACAATTGGAAACAAGACATAATATTTCGCTTTGCAACAGGGCTTTATCATCAGCCACCGACAATCAAGGAAGCACGAAGAATCAGTGACGGCACACTCAACAGCGACATCAAGGCGCAATCATCGGTACAGGTAGTCATTGGTAGCGACTACAATTTTCTAGCATGGGGACGACCATTCAAACTGGTAGCCGAGGCTTATTATAAATATATGTATAACTTGAATCCATACAATGTTGACAATGTGCAAATTAAGTACTATGGAGACAATATTGCGCATGGTTATGCATACGGCATCGAGGCAAAGGTAAACGGAGAATTTGTTCCGGGCACCGAATCGTGGATAAGCCTTGGACTTATGAGAACGCGCGAAGATATTGAAAACGACTTCTACGTACAGACAGTTGACAATGTTACAGATACGGTTTATCCGGGGTATATTCCACGACCAACCGACCAGCTTGTGAATTTTGGAATTTTCTTTCAGGACTATATACCCAAAGCACCAACATGGAAGGTTTTCCTAAGTTTGCATTTCGGAACGGGATTGCCATACGGACCGCCGAATTCGGAACGATATATGGCAACAGGCAGAATGAAATCGTATCGTCGTGTTGATTTTGGAATTTCCAAGCAGATAAATTTCAAGAAGGCTAACTGGATTAAGGATTTCTGGATTTCGCTCGAAGTGTTCAATCTGCTGAATACAAAAAATGAAATATCACACACTTGGATTACCGACATTCGCGGCAGAGAATACGCAGTACCTTCTTATCTCACGGGAATACGTCCCAATCTCAAAATCGTTATGAAATTTTAGAAATTATCATAAAAATAAATTAAAAGTTTTCCAGTTTGTTTAAGATGCAAAAAATAACTTTACCTTTGCACAGAATTATAATACAAGAAAAATGGACGAGTTTAATAATGAAGAAAAAATAGGAACTGTTGAAAATGCAGGTCTTAGTGTTGAAGAGCAAATAGCACAGATTGAAAGCGAAATCAATGGGAACAAGCCAAAAACAGAAGCTCCAGTTGTAGTTGTTCCACCAGCCAAAGAACCGGACAATGAACCTGAGAAAAAATGCAACTGCGGGAATTTGCTTGCTACCTGCGGTTTAATTCTCGGATTGGCAGCAATTGTACTTTTCATTCTTATGTTTACAGGTGTGATAACGCCAAAAGAAAAAACGACAGAAGCACCAGAGCAGAAAGAAACAGTCTTCGACAAGCCAATAAATCAAGATGAAGCCACAGATATTGCTTATATTGATTTGGATACACTTTTGTTGACTTACAATTTTGCAATAAAGTTGCAGGAAGACCTTGCAATGGAGCAAAAGAAAGCTGAAGGTTCAATTCAATCCCGCATGAGAAAGTTCGAAGATATGTACAACGCCTATATGGAGAAGGCTCGCACTGGAATGTTCCTTAGCGCAGCAAGCCAACAGGCTCAGCAGAATGAACTTGAGAAGGAACAACAGGCAATCGAGAACCTTCAGGCAACCTTGTCCAACCAGTTACTTGAAAAACAAAGTTCTATGAATCAGCAGATTTACGACACCGTAATAAACTTTGTCAACATATATGCCGAAGGTCGCTACAAGATTATTCTCGGCAACATGGGAGGTGTTTCTGTTGTGTACTCGCAGCCGGGAATGAATATCACTGCCGATGTTGTTGCAAAGCTCAACCAGCGTTATGGTGGCATTCTTGAGTCGGATGTAAAAGAAAAGTAATATGGATTTCGCAGAGTTTTATGCCGCAAGGTACTCTGTTGCACCAAAGATTTTTAATGATAGTCCCCGCAGCGATACGGGGATTATTGTTGTAATACCATGCTACGACGATGATTTCATTTTCACAGCCTTGCATTCGCTTGATTCTGCACAAAAACCGCCATGCTCGGTCGAAGTAATTGTTGTTGTTAATTCAGCCGAAGATACCGACACGTCCATTGTTGAAAAAAATCGTAGCATTTACAACAAGTTAAGCTCGCAAAAGAGCAATTACAGGAATTTTTGTTTGCTACCATATATAATAGAAGGTGTACCGCATAAGATTGCAGGTGTAGGCAATGCACGCAAGGTTGGCATGGACGAGGCTGTATGGCGATTTGCAAACATAGAAAACCCATACGGGGTAATTGTTTCGCTTGATGCCGATTGTCTTGTTGCAAATGACTATTTTACAAGCATATACGATAAATTCTTTATTGCAAAGAAAAAGGCAAAAGCCTCTACCCTACAGTTTCAACATAATTTTGACGAGAAATTGTATTCACGTCAAGAAATAGACGCTTGTCGCCGATACGAAATGTACTTGCGCTATTTTCGCTTGGCACAGAAAATCGCTGGTATTCCAGTCTGTATGCACACTATTGGTTCCTGCTTTGCTGTTACGGCTGAGGCATACGCGCAGATGGGCGGAATGTCGCGTAGGCAGGCTGGCGAAGACTTCTATTTTTTACAGAAGCTAGCCTTGCAATCGCCAGTTGCAAATATTCAAACACCAATTGTGTTTCCTGCTCCATCAGTGTCGGAACGTGTACCATTCGGGACAGGGCGCTCTGTAAAAAAAATTATGGATACCGGCTGCTGTACGGTCTATAATTTCGGGCTATTCCTATTGTTGAAAAAGTTTTATTCATCATTTTCAACTCTTTACCAAGGAAAATCCATTGACATTACTCTTGAGATAGTTGATTTTGTCGGAAAGGAAAAATTTGCAGCATTAGTTGACGAATGTCGCCGAAATACGTCCGATGCAAAAAGTTTTTCAAAACGCATGTTCACAAAGTTTGATGTATTTTTTATGATTCGTTTTCTGAACAGCTTTGAGAAAACTTCTAAATTTCCTCCCGTTGAAATTGAATTTGCGGCAAAAGAACTTCTTGACTATTACGACATTAAGAGCAACAAAAATTTATATGATGACATTTTTGCACTTGACATTTCCTGCGATAATTCATGATAAATTGTGGCGCATAAATATATGTTAACAAAATAAAAGTATTTTTTGTGCTTGATTTTGAAAATAAAAATTAAATTTGCCGTGATATTTTACCGATGAAAATAATTGTTTCATTGATATTGTGTACATTTGTCAGCATACTTACGTATGCTAGCGGAAGTTTTGTGCCCTTGTGTACAGAACCTCCTGCATCTGATACCAGCAAATTTGTTGATTCTCGAGACGGCAATACCTACAAGACCATTAAAATTGGAAACAAGATATGGATGACCGAAAACCTACGTTATTCGAAGGACATTCAGATGGGAACAGGCAAAAGCAACAAGCCACAAGTATATTACCCCAATGGAAATGTTGAAAATGTTGCCAATTTCGGATATTTGTACAACTGGTATGCAGCAACCGAGGCTTGTCCTAGTGGCTGGCATCTGCCTAGTAGCACCGACTGGAAACAGCTTAAAACCGCCATTGGAGGCGATAATGTTGGCTCACAGCTAGCTTGCCGTGCCGACCTGTGGAACGATGGGACACTGGAAAGAACCACCTCTTTTGGCAAGTCTGGTTTTTCGGTTTTGCCAGCCGGCAGTTTCGATGGCAAGACTTACGGAAACTTTGGTTCGTTTGCTTATTTTTGGACTGCCAGCGAATACGAATACTACAGCGGAAACGCCTATTACCGTTACATATACTACAATTATGGCGGTGTAGTTTCCAATTACAGCAGCAAGAGCGATGCTTTTTCTGTCCGCTGCGTAAAAGACAATTAGACATACATCGCAAGTAAAAGGATAACATCGGGACAGCCGATATATCGGGTGGAGTTAATATCCTATCAAACAGAAAATGACGATTCGCTTTTTTACATTTCGCTCAAGCCGCGAGGGCTTTTACTTTGTTATTCGCCCCTACAATTAATTTTCAGCGGTGCTCATGATTGTCTTCGACAATTGTCACCAAAAAAAGTAAACAAAAAAAGTATGTCCGCTGCGTCTGCTTCGCTAAAAATCGACTTCACTGCGCTAAAAATCAGAAACTTGCCTCCGTTTCACTCCAGCTTCAAACAGACTGATTTTTTACGCTACGTTCCGCCGATTTTCTTAAC
>JAGCNN010000222.1 GCA_017645925.1 Bacteroidales bacterium | reverse complement strand
CAAATAATTCATCTGTTGTATTTTTTAGCGGACAACAACAATTTAACTATCCTCAACCCATCTCAATCCACCATTCCCATTTTTCACTCGCTTTCATCGCTTTTGCTTGTTCGTTTTCTGTTAGTAAATGCCCAAAAATCACTTGCTGGTTACAATTACTGCCGAAATATATTTTGTAAATTTGACAAAAAAATCAAAAAAAGGAATATTGATATGGCAACTGCAAGTGAACTTAAAGCAAAAGTATGATGTTGGAGAAATTAATTTTTTCGGATTTGTTGAATGTCAAGCCGAAAGAGGAAAATGCTGAGACTCAAGAGAAAAGTGTGAACTTTTTCTGCCCGATTTGTAATATTCTGCATAAGTTTTGTGAGAAAATGTCAAATGGATATGCGACTTGCGGAGTATTTTTGTTGATTAGTCTATCAATAGATAACTTAATTTTTAATTGCTAAAGGAGATTGGAAGGATGGAAATGAAAATTGCAAAATTGTTAGCAGCGATGCTATTGTGCATTGTGCTTGACATTCATTTCGTTAAGGCTGACGAGATTGATTCCTTGCTGGTGGAGTTTGACAAAAATCCTACTGCGACGGTTGGCAATAGGTTGATGAACTGCTTTGCTGATAAGCAGATAGCTGATAGTGGCATTGTTTTTAATAGCAGTGCTCCGACCGACACTTTGCGCAAGACCGTCAGTTTTTGGACTGGCGAATGGTACTTGGCTACAGGGCATTATGACAAGAGTGCCGATTACAGCCTGGTTGCTTTGCCGCTTCTGCAAGCCTGTGGCGACAAGGAAAACGAGCGCGAGTGCCTGAGCGTGCTTGCCATCTGCTATATGCGTCTCGCAAACTACGACGAGGCTATCAAGTACGGCCAACTTTGTAACCAGATTGACCGTGAATCGGGCGACCCCGACCGCATAAGCGCGTCGCTCAACATCATAGGTTCTATCTATGTTTCCGCCAAGCAGTCGCAACAGGGACTTGTTTATATGGAGGAGGCCTTGGTGTATGCCGAAAAGACCGGCGACCCAGCCCGAATTGCGCGCACTTGCGGAACTTTGTCGGAAACGGAGTTCTCGCTCGGACATTTCGACGAGGCTCTCAAATATGCCGACCGTGCGGTAGCGCTTGAGCGTCAGCAGAATAGGGAGCCATACCTTAATGTCAGACTTGCACAAAAGGCTACTGTTTTGGCAGGTATGGGCAAGAATGCCGAAGCCGTGGAGATTTTCGATACCATAATACCTTATTTCCGTAAGACGGGAAATGTTCAGTCGCTGGCTATCTCGTTGAACCAGAATGGTGCTGCGCTGTTGGCTCTCGGTCAGAAAAGGCAGGCTGTCGATAATTTCCGTGAGGCTGCCGACTGGTGCAACAAGATGAACAATCCTCTCAACGAACTGCAGGCGCGGAAAGGTCTTTACGAGGCATTGTGGGACATAAATCCCGACAGCGCAAAAATAGAACTTGACAAGTACAACGACATCAAGAACAAACTTTACTATGAAGGTGCTACTGAGAGCCTTGCCCGTTACACTGCCGAGTACGACAACGAACACTTGTCGGACGAAAACCAGAAGGTAAAGAATAGAAATATAATACTGGCGGTAGGTATTGCTGTGGCAATCTTGCTGTTGGGCGTGATAGTGTTCTTTTATGTGCGCGTGCGCCGTCGTTCAAGGTTGCAGCAAAATCGCCTGAAGCAGATTTCGCTAGATTTCAACGAGTTGAAAAACAATTACGAGCAACTTTACGAAAAGTTTGCAAACATCATCAGGGTCGAGAATCCAGATGCCGAAGATATTTCGGAGAGCGACAAGCAGTTCCTGTCGAAGGCAATGACCATCATCAACGACCAGATAGATGCTTCGTGCGTAAATGTTGACGAGTTGGCCTCTAAGCTTGCTATGAGTACTTCGCAGTTCCGCCGTCGTCTGGCAGCGGTGGCGAACACAACTCCGCAGGCATATATCACCAGCATCCGTATGCAGAAGGCTCGTAACTTGCTCGACACCGATTCTTCGCTCTCTGTTTTGGATGTTGCGCTCCGTTGCGGTTACGACGACCAGTCGAGTTTCACCCGTGCATTCAAGAAGTTCTTCGGAAAAACCCCGTCGGAATATTTACGAAAATAATTCTGTGGGCTTCGCCGTTTCTGTGTTTCAATGGCTTCGCCGTTTGAATGGCTGACGCCGTTTCTGTGTTTCAATGGCTTCGCCGTTTGAGTGGGCTTCGCCCGTTTGATGGCTGCGCCGTTTCTATGCCTTCGGCGTTTGAATGGCTGGCGCTGTTGGCTGACAAGGCGCAGTACAATTTTTCGATTCAATCGTAAATTTGTACGAATATTTTATATGTCGTTTAATGTCAGTAATTTACAATCGTTCATTTGTATTGTCCTGTCTCCTGCATATACAATATTACATTGTGAGTAATCTGCGGAAGATAGTTTTGCCCAGTAATGCAGTCCTTGCGTAAAATCAGTGGAGAAAGTTTTTGCCGATTTTATTTCGTATGCACATTGTTTCGCTTCTTTGCTGTCAATTAGGTCAATTTCATTGCCTTTGCTGTCGCGCCAGAACGATAAATGAGGTTCTTCTCCATTGTTGTATGCGGCTTTCATAAACTGGTTTATAACATGGTTTTCGAATAGACCGCCGTTAAGGTAGTGGTTTTCAAGTTGGTATGCTTCTTTTATTTCAAGTAGAGAACATGCTAGTCCTGTATCGTAGAAATACAATTTTGGGGATTTGACCAGCCGCTTCGAAAAATTGTTGTAGTCGGGACGAAGCAGGTATATTATATAGCTGGTTTCCAAGATGCTAAGCCATGCTTGTGCGGTAGATACAGCAATGCCGCAATCGTTAGCAATTGACGAAAGATTCAATAGTTGTCCGATGCGACCTGCACATAATTTTATAAATTTTGTGAAAAGGCTCAGGTCTGATATGTTTTTCAGTTGTCTAACATCGCGCTCAATGTATGTTCTTATGTAATAAGGATAATATTCTGTAGGATGTATTTGTTTGTCGTATAGTCGCGGATAACCGCCATTGAAGATTTCATGCCATACATTTGCTGGTAGTATGTTGCTTGTTTTTAGTTCGTTGCGAGAAAACGGAAGCAGTTCAAGAATGGCTACTCTGCCGGCCAGCGACTGCGATATCTGTTCCATTAGCAGGAAGTTCTGTGAGCCTGACAGAATATACATTCCTTCGCGTTGTTCTATGTCTATATGTGTTTGTAGGTATGAAAACAGAGAGGGGACATGTTGTGCCTCGTCAATTATTGTTTTGTCGGGATGTGAAGCTATGAATCCTCGTGGGTCGGTTGTTGCGTAGTTCCTTTCGTCCAAATCCTCTAGCGACACATAGTTGTAATCGGGAAAAATATTCTTGAGCAAAGTGGATTTCCCCGACTGTCGCGGTCCTGTTAGAAGCACTATGGGATATAACTTCATAAAATGCTTCAGTTTAGGTGTTATTGTTCTGTCAATCATATAATTTTATATTTCGCTGGCAAATATAGTGCAATTTTTCGATTCAATCGTAAATTTGTACGAATATTTTGTATGTTTCTAAATATCAATAATTTATAATCGTTTAAACGCTGGGCTAAAAGGCTAAAAGAAGAGAAGGTGTGCCCCCCCTTGCGTTAAGGCCATTAAGACCGTTAACGACCTTAATGTCGGGGGCAAACCTTTCTTCTTTTTGCCTTCAGCTCCCCTTATTTTGTAACCATCTGCACAAGATTTGAAAGAAAATGCCAAACGGCACACCCGCCTATAGGCCTAACTTTGCCTTCCGGTTACTCATAGGAGTGACAATGTTTTTATTTAGTAACTTTTAAATTAAAAATATTATGGTAAGAATGAGTACATTTTTCAAGGCAATGGCATTGGTGGCCATTATGTTTGGTGTTAGTTACAATGCTGAGGCTCAGTTGGGAGGAATGCTAAACAAGGCAAAGAACAAGGCCGTTCAGCAGATTCAGCACAACCAGTCGCAGACCGACAAAACGCAGGACGGAAAAAGTCAGCAACAGAATTCGAACACACAGACACAGAATTCAAAACCACAGATTGCTAAGCAACAGCAATCTTTAAGCCCTGTCGATAAGGCAGCATTGGAAAAGATGTCGAAGTTTGAAACTGCTGACGATTACAACTTCCATGTTGCAACTACCGTTACCAAGGAATCGGCGCCCGAGGACATTGTTCGTGCCTGCCTTTT
>JAGCNN010000221.1 GCA_017645925.1 Bacteroidales bacterium | reverse complement strand
TGCGTAATAAGCTGTACAACATTCAGTTGTGATTGTCAAACCAGCGGGAACAGGAAGTCCCAGCAAACACATTTCGGCAAGGTTGGCACCTTTGCCGCCCAACAAGTTTTTCATGTCGGCTTTACCTTCGGCTGTCTTTCCTCCAAAGGTGTAAACATACTTTACTTTACTCATCTAACAGTAAATTTTAATTTATAATTCTTTAAAAACGGGCGCAAAATTAATAAAAATTTTCGTACCTTATTAATGTAACAGCATTTTGTTGAAAAAAAGCTTTTAACTTGAGTGTAATTCATTGATTTATATTTGTTTGTTCGTGTAAAAGCAAAGTGGGTTGTTTTTGTTTAAATCTTAGTCGCCGTATTTTATATATTCTTATTTTTGCAACCCTATGGCAGTGTATAAATTATTGGAAGAATATCTCTGGTTTCCAGATCCTAACGAGGCTGACGAAGAAGGACTTGTAGCGGTTGGTGGAGATTTTTCACCCGAAAGGGTGTTGCTGGCTTTGTGTTCGGGAATATTTCCGTGGCCTTGCGACGAAATGGAGCTGCTGTGGTTTTCGCTTGACCCGCGATTTGTGGTTTTTCCCGAAAAGGCTCACATATCGAAGTCGCTAAGGCGTAGCTGCCGGAATTTTACGGTAAGGGTAAACTCCAATTTCGAAGCTGTGATACGCCGTTGTGCCTCGGTTGAACGAGCTGGTCAGGAGGGAACATGGATTACCGAAAACATTATTTCCGCATATACCAAACTGCATGATTATGGATATGGCTATTCATTCGAAACATATCAGGGCGATAAGCTTGTCGGCGGACTTTATGGAAATCTGATTGGAAGGGTGTTTACAGGCGAGTCTATGTTTCATGAGGTTACTGATGCTGGGAAAGTTGCATTTTGTGCGCTTGTGGATTTCTGCCTGAAAAACGATGTGGTTGTCATTGATTGCCAGCAGAAAACCGATTTGCTTGCAAGTCTTGGCGGCGAGGAGATTCCAAGGGCTGAATATTTGAATTTATTAAAGACGTACGGTGTTTTTCCGTTTGTAGAACATGATGATGAACAATAAGGTTAAGGATATTATATCGGGCTATGGTGTTCCAAGTGGAACGCGGTTGCTGTGTGCTGTTAGCGGCGGTATTGATTCGGTGGTTATGCTGAATCTGTTGAACGAAATGAATTACGAATGTGTTGTGGCTCATTGTAATTTCAAGCTGCGAGGCGAGGAGTCGGACAGCGACGAAAAGTTTGTCCGTGACATGTGCGAAAAGATGTATATTCCTTGTTTTGTAAATACGTTTGATACTCACAAGTTTGCAGACGAAACTGGACTTTCGATACAGATGGCGGCGCGAAAGCTGCGCTACGACTGGTTCTACGAACTTGCCGAAAAGGAAAACTGCCAGTATATTGCCTTGGCTCACAATTCCGACGACCAGGCCGAAACCGTCATTCTGAATATTGTGCGGGGAACAGGAATTCGTGGGGTGTCGGGTATGAAGCCGTTGCAGGGAAAATTGTTCCGTCCGTTGATAGAGGTTTCGCGTGCCGACATCGAGCAGATTTCTGCCGAAGGGAACATTCCTTTCCACAACGATTCCACCAACGCGACCACCAAATATGCCCGCAACAAGGTTCGTCATCTTGTAATGCCTTTGCTGGAGGAGATAAACGTGGCGGCAAAGGAGAATATTTTGCGTTCGGTGTCATATTTTGCAGATACAGAGCGTATTATGAATGACTATGTGCGGAAGGTCAAGGAGCAGGCATTGTCGGCAGTGGGAGATTTCTGGCGTATTGATGTGGAAAAGCTAACGCAGACGGTTGCTCCATCTACGGTTTTGTTTGAAATACTTGTGGGTGAGGGAATTCCGAAACCATTAGCAAGCGAATCTGTGTGTTTGCTTGAGGCTCAGACTGGCCGGAAGTGCATTCTCGGCGATATGGAGGTGGTTCGCAACAGAAATTTTATAGAAGTCCGCAGAAATGATTCTGAAAATGCTGATTTTGAGGCTACAATAAATGTTATTGGCGACTTGAAAAAATATGGTTTCGACATTTCAATGGCTTATTGCGATGATGATTTTGTTTGCGAACGCAATCCCGAAATAGCTTATCTGGATGTCAAGAAGCTTAAATTTCCGCTTAGGCTTCGCAATTGGCGTTTTGGCGACAAGTTTGTTCCGTTGGGAATGAAAGGTGCCCGCAAGTTGAGTGATTTCTTTAAGGATGAGAAATTGTCGCAGGCCGAAAAGTCTGAAGTTCAGATTCTTGAATCGGACGGGAAGATTGCATGGGTTGTGGGAATGCGTATTGACGATAGGTTCAAGTTTGACAAGAATACGAAGGAGGTATATGTGCTTCGCAGGTCTGCAAAGCACTGAAGTAATGTTTTTTAATTAAAGGCTGATATTGAAGAAGTGCATTTTCATATTATTGCTGTTTGTCTGTGAAGCGGTTCTGTCTCAAGACGTTGCAAGTATTCACGAAAGGTATGATATTTATCGTTCGCGTTTGCTTGACGAATGGCTGGTAACTTCCGAAAACGTTGAGCAGTTTGGAGTTAACATTCCAGCGATGGAACGGCGTGTAAATTCCAAGGGGAAAGTCGTATATGTAAGTTGGAGCGATGGAAACGAAAATTTCAATCATTGGCTCGGCATACTTTCCACTGAATACAGGCTACTGAAGGACAATGGGCAGAATTACGACGAGACGTTAAAGCTGTTGGTTTATGCTATGATGGTGATAGAGCGCCTCGACTTGTACTCCGAATATGCCTTGCGTTGTCATCATGGACTTGAATCACCTGATACTTCGCAGATTACTGAGCTTATAAAGTACCCCGATGATATAAATGGATTTTTGATTCGCGATGATGTAAGTCTTGGTTTTTGGAAGCAGTACCATGACAAGTTTGGTGCTGAATATGGCGTTGTAAATGAAATTAAGGAAGGTACAAACAGATACATGTCTGTTTTTCAGCGTGGTGTGATTCCCAAACAGGGTATGAGCCAAGACAATATCTGCCATATTATGCAGGGGTTGGCACTTGTAAAGACACTTGTCGATGATGAGTCTATTGCAAATGTTCCAATGAAGTTTATAAATCCGTATATTCCTGATTATCTGCGGGACAAAGGCGTTTGGGTTGGCGATTCCATACATTTTGGCGTTTGGGTGGACGATATTGTTGACAGGCTTGTGCGGCATACATACCATGATTATCCAGACCGGCGTATTGCAATGCGGTTCCGAAATTCAATGCGTGCAAGGCCGTATGAGATTCCAATGGGCGCCTTGCTTACTTCGCGTTGGTACATTACCAATCCGATTACCAACGACTTGGTGGCTGAAGGTAATGGTGAGGACATGGGTATATGGATAAATTCGTATGGAATTGCCGAGGCGGCTACAAAACTCACGGGCAAGAATTATCACGCCGATGGTTCTAATTATGGCTTGAGCAAATATGTATTCAACTCGGTGCTGTACAAGGATATGCGAGTGCTTGGACTTGGAGGGCTGCCTTTGCCCGATGGAATTGACGACTACATGATAAGGACTTTAGCTACTGTGGGCGATATAAACCGAGGCGGCAAAAATTCCACTAGGTTGTTCTATTTGCTTGACGATAAACGTGAAACTTGGACATACGAGCAAAATCCATTGATACTTTACTTGCTGTATAAGGAGAAATATTCGCATATATATTTTGCTGGTACTAAGTTATATGACGAAGATGAAATTTTCTACCGCAATTTGCTTTCGTTGGCACCTTACGGCAGTCCTTCAACAGACTCAACCCGTTCCGAGTGGTCGCCTTACTGGTCAACTAGTTCAAGGATGCTTTGGGTAAACAACCAGGGTCGAATCGATTGCAAAAATGTGTGGGAGTGGAGTGGGATGGACTTTATGTTCCTTTACAATCTGTACAGGTTGGTGTTTTGTCCCGAAGGTTTTGCTCTGAATCAAAAACGCGAAAAAATTCAAACTCAATATATTGTTCCCGAAATGGAAGAGAAGGATATTCAGTATTTCCATCTGCCTCCGTCGGGGAGTGAAAAATAAACAAAAAAAATTATGAAAGCTTTTAAGGCATACGACATTAGAGGTGTTTACGGTAAAGATTTTACGAAAGAAGATGTTTATAGGATTGGTTTTTTCCTGCCAAAGATTGTTAAGACCGATAAGATATTGATTGGTAGAGATGTACGCGTTTCTTCACCAGAAATATTCGAGAGTTTGGCAAAGGGAATCACCGATGCGGGTGTTGATGTTTGCAATCTTGGATTGAGCACTACGCCGTTGGTTTACTGGGCAACAGCAAGGTTTGGATTCGATGCATCGGTTATGATTACGGCTTCGCACAATCCGGCTTCGCACAATGGGCTGAAAGTTTCAGGCAAAAATGCTTCTCCTATAGGCTATGATGACGGGTTGAACCAAGTAGAGAAACTTGTGCTTGATGGAACTGTGGAACCTGTTGAAAACAAAGGACGTATAATTGACTACAATGTTGCTGACCAGTATATGGATTTTATGCGGCAGTACGTTCCTGATATTTCAAACCTGAAGGTTAGCATGGATTGCAGCAATGGAATGTCGGCGCTGTTTATCAAGAAGTTGCTTGGCGATAAGGTACAGTATATCTGCGATGAACTTGATGGAACGTTTCCAAATCACGAGGGCAATCCGCTGATGGCTGAGAATCGTGAAATGTTGCGCAAGCATGTCCTTGAAAACAAGTCGGATATAGGAGTGATATACGATGGAGATGCCGACCGTGTGATGTTTTTGGACGAGAACGGAGATTTTGTTTCCCCCGACCTGATGATTGCGGTGCTTTGCCATTATTTCCTTGAGGAAAAAGGTTTGAAAGGCAAGGTTTATCAGGATATTAGAACCTCGAAGGCAGTGGGCGAGTATGTGGCAAAGTTTGGCAGCGAGATGGTGATGTGGCGTGTAGGCAGGGCGTATGCAGCAAAAAAGCTTCGCGAAGTTGATGGAATTTTTGGAGGTGAATTGGCTGGACATTACTATTTCCGTGATTTTTACTATTCTGATTCAGGCATACTTGCAAGTCTTTTGATTTTGCGGATTGTTTCGAGGATGAAAGGACAGGGGATTTCGGTTTCACAGTTGATTTCGAAGGTTAACAAGTACAAGAATTCTGGCGAAATAAATTATGAGATTAACGAGAAGCAAAAGGCTATGGATATGGTTGTCGAGCATTTCCGTGCACAGGCTGAACCCGATGCGTTTTACGATTTTGACGGTTACCGCATGGAATATCCCGATTGGTGGCTGAATATCCGCCCTTCGAATACGGAACCATATTTGCGTTTCCTTTGCGAAGCCAAGTCGGATGAGCTTCTTGAGAGCATAAGGACGCAGGTTGAAGATGTTATTGCTAAATTGAGTTAGACAGAATTTGTAAATATAAATTGCTATGAATAAGAATGTTAGATTTGTCGCTTTGGGAATTGTATGTTTGTTCATTTTGCCTTTGGGTATGATTGCCCAGAATTTAAACAAAGAGGAAATCTGCAAAAGAATCAAGACTGACGATTTTTATACGGACATAATAAAGGAATGTGTTGCATATCAGATTGTTGCACAAAAAATTTTGGCTTCTGATTATGATAAAATTTTGGAAATAATCTCAAAATCTGATTTCGGAATTGAAAATAAGAATAGGATTGAGTATGTAAAACAAAAAAGAAACAAGCAGATATTAGCTGGTTTGATACTGGATTCTGGATTGTGGAAAGAAAAATTCGTTTTTGTGCCTGAAAAATGTTATTATTCGGATGAAGCTTATTGTCTGGTTGACAAATCAAATAGGAAGATTCGGATTCCTGAATATGCGGTTAACAAGCAGGAAACAGATGGTAGAAGTGCTAAAAAGGTTTTTGAAGACTTGATGAATACCGATTTTGGTCCTTTTTTCAATGATTTTGTAAAGGATAGGGAAACACAGTTGTCGTTGGTGAACAAATCGTTTCGCATGGAATATTCTTCTTCTGATGAAGAGGCGGATGTTGAAGTTACAGAAAAAAACGAAAAAGAAATTAGTGATAGCTGGATATTCAAATCGGCTGAATATTTTAAGGTTGGTCTTGATATAACTGAGGCAGGTAGCAGGTTTGCTGAATGGGAATTTGAAGAAAATGACAAAAATGTTGTAAGATATATTACAGCCTATTCGGTCGAGGGTGGTGCTCCTGATTGGTATGTTTTCTTTTCAACTTATATATTTAAGAAAATCAACGGAAAGTGGATGTTGTGTGAATTGGCGGAAGGATGGATTTAAGAGTAGGGAAGTGGCAGAATTTGTAAAGTGTCAATTTATAAATAGTGGTGTCCGCTAAACCCTTTTTGGTCATTCCGTAAAACAAAGCGAACCGACTAAGGAACGTGTCGTGTGAGCCTGTTTGTACGGAGCTCTTTCACGAAACGAAGTGAGTAATCTGTTCTCTATAAAATACGTTAACAAATTACTTCGTGAGGTTGCAAGCAACGTTCCGGACAACCGATTTCACACTGCTCCCCGTTCCGTATCGCAGGTTCAATCTGATTTCCGGAATGAGCTGGGTACATTAGCAGACACCAATAATTTATAATTCTTTGAACACTTCCACTGCCTTGTCAAAAATACCGCTGAGGTAGGCGAGAGTCATTCCATAGTTTGAAATTGGAATTCCTGCATCAACGGCAGGTTTCAGCCTGTTCAGAAGTTGCTTGCGCGTAACCATGCAGCCGCCACATTGTATTATCATGGCGAAGTCGGTAATCGGTTCCGGTATGCTGTCAAGTCCTGCTACAAAAGTGAAAGTCAATTGTTTGCCAGTGTATTTTTTCAGTCCGTTTGGAATTTTTACGCGGCCAATATCTTCGCACGACACATGATGGCTGCAACTTTCGAGCATAAGTATTTTGTCTCCGTCCTTGAGCTTTGATATTGCAGGTGTTCCTTTTAGGTAATTTGTAAAGTCGCCTTTGCTGCGTGCGAGCACAATCGAGAAGCTTGTCAGTGGTACATCCTTAGGTATCAAGTCTTTTACCTTGTGAAATACTTGCGAGTCGGTTATGGCAAGGCGTGGCTTTATACCTTGGCGGAAAAATTCTTCTACTTCGGTGTCTTGGATTAGCATTGCCATGCAGTGGTTGTCGAGGCAGTCTCGCAGAACCTGAACCTGTGGCAGTATCATTCGTCCTTGTGGGGCTTCGCTGTCTATTGGCGTGATTAGCAGTACGATGTCATCTTTTTTTACAATGTCGCCAAGCAGAGAACCGAATGTCCATGTATTTTCGGGTGCTATTTGCTTTATGGTGTCGAAAACGAGCGAAACTTTGTCGCGGTTAAGCGTTGAAAAGTCAATTACAGGGACATTGAATTCTGTTTCAAGGCTTGTTTTCAGCTTGTTGTCCAAAGGTGCAATATCCGACTTGTTGTGTATTATGAAGAATACGGTTTTCAGTTCTTTCAGCCTGTCAATGATTTTTCGCTCAAATTCACCGAATTCGTTATTTGAAATTAGGATGATTGCAATGTCAATGATTTCAAGAGTATCTAGCGACTTTTGTATTCTAAGCTGACCTGTTGCGCCCTCGTCGTCGATTCCTGCGGTGTCGATGAATATCACTGGTGCGTAGCCGAGTATTTCGTAAGAACGTTTTACGGGGTCAGTTGTTGTTCCCTTGTGGTCAGATACTATAGAAATGTTTTGTCCTGACAGGCAGTTTATTAGAGAAGATTTTCCAGCGTTGCGTCTTCCGTAAATCCCGATGTGCGGCTTGTTGTCTTTTCCTTGTTTCATTTTGCGAAAAATTTTAGCAAAATTAGGAAAAAGTTTGGTGTGTTAGACCAATTTTTCATATACTTTCAAGTATCTCTCAGCGCCGATTTTCAACGAGAAAAGGTCAAGTGATATTCTTCGCAGGTATTCGCGGTCGATAGTGCCGAGATTGTCAATTTGTGAGATGAGGTTTTGCAGTGATGCATCGTCAAACTTTGTGGTAATCAATCCAAATGGTGTGTCTTGCATGAACTTATCAAGGTCACCGACATCGCCATTGCATATTACGGGCATACCCATTCCAAGCAGTTCGGCGAGTTTGGTTGGCGATGAGGCTTTCTTGGAGAAAACCGGTTTGATGAAAAAAAGCGAGACATTTCCAACTGCTATCATTGATGGTACATTTTCGCGGTCGGCAGGCATGATTATAGTGTCGCTGTGGCTTACGCCGTATTTGTCGCAAAGTGAATGTATTATCTGCGGGTTGTCGCGAGAAATGAAAAGAAATTTGGCGTCTGGTTTCTTTGCTTTCAGAAGTTTGAAGAAGTGCATCATTTCGTCTGCCATATACCATGTGCCAATGGAACCAAGGTAGGTAACAACAAATTCATTTTTTGCAATTCCGAGTTTCTCGCGCAATTGTTCAACGTTTTCTGTATCAACATTGTGGAAGTCGAAAAGTTCGGTGTCGGCGCAGCATGGTATTACCTCGATTGGAATATTTTCCATTCCTTCGAAGGTGTGGATAATGTCTCGTCCTGCGTAGGTGAGGCTTATCGTGTGGTCGGCTTTGGTAAAGAAAAGTTTCTCCTTCCGCTTGAAATATTTGTAAACGGCGTTGTATATAGGGTTGCTGCGGTTCCAGAGTTTCCCGTCAACTCGCTCGTCGGCATAGAAGCCGCGCATGTCGAATATGAATTTTGTGCCGAATTTGCGCTTCATATATACGCCTGTGAATGCAGAAATGTATGAACGGCAATGTATTATGCTGAAATTGAACTCTTTGTGCAAGCGGTGTGCTTCGCGTTTCATGCGGAAGACATCCTTTATGGTGGAAACGATAGGTGGTTTCTTGGTGTAGGGAATTGGATGCCAATGTATATTGTTGTCGGACAAAAGTTTGGCTATGAAATCCTTGCGTTTAGCGTAGGCTTCTGGTTTTTCGGCTGAAAGTATGTGTATGTCGTAGCCGTTTTGCGAAAGTACGGTGAGGTAGGGGATAACCTGTGATTGTCCAAGGCTGTCGGTCATTCCGTCATACGAAACGTAAAGGACTGATTTGCTGACGTTCATATCAAAACATAATTTGTTAAACAGTTTGACAAAGGTAATGCTTTTGTTTGAAAGTTTCTGCTTTTTTGAAATTCTTTCAGTCTTATGTTGGGGGGCTATGGGGGTAAAAAAAGAAGACAACCTTGACAACTTTGGACAACATTGGTGAATCAGTAAAGATGTTGCGCGCAACATCTATACAAACAAAACAACATCATTCCTGAAATAAAAAATGTTGTCTCTGTTGTCCATGTTGTCTTTGAAAAAAAGAATCTTACTATGAATCCATTCCTCGCGGTCTAGATTGCAAATCCAGACAACGTTGAGAAAAAAGGAAGACAACCTTGACAACCTTGGACAACATTGGTGAATCAGTAAAGATGTTGCGCGCAACATCTCTACAAACAAAACAACATCATTCCTGAAATAAAAAATGTTGTCATTGTTGTCCTTGTTGTCTTTGAAAAAAATAGTGGACTCGTTAATCCTTCTCTGGTCATCCGAAATAATAAAAAATGAAGCCTCAGAATTCTGAGACTTCATTTGTATGTATTGTCGAGCTAGGGTTATTTTACCATCTTGACAACTTCGTTGATAGAATCGCCCTTCACCCTTACGAAGTAAACGCCTGAAACATAGTTGTTGGTGTTTATGTCGAAACGGTTGCTTCCAGACGAAATAGGTTTCATTGCTGTGTAAACCAATTGTCCGCTGATATTTACAACCGAGATTTCAACATCTTCGTTTACTGGAGATTCAATTTCAAGTGTTATTACATCGGTGAATGGGTTTGGATAAGCACTTGCCGAAGCTGCTGCAATTTCCTCTATTGATACAAGACCATTGTCGGTTTCAATGTAAACACGTGCAGAGAACGAAGTAACAAGACGTCCGTTGTTGCATGTGAAGTAAAGGTTGAATGCATAAAGTCCGGATGTTGTGCTGTCGATAGGATAGGTTACATCTACGTTATGAATGTTACCGTTAACATCGAAAAGTTCCCATGTGATGACGCAAGTTCTGCTTGTGGTGTCGATTGCGTAGTCAAGAACCTGAGCCTTTATGAAACGTGCATCGAAACAAGAGTCAACCGACTGTGAAACTTCCTCAACAATATCGTTGCTGAATTCTTCGCTTTCTGGTAAATCAACATAGATGCATCCGCTTACAGAATTGTTCATTTCGTCGGTAACATCAATGCATACAGAGCCGCTTTCGTACATCTTCAGGTAGTTGCTTGTGTTGTTTCCTGCAACCTGCCATTGGTACAGATATGGAGCCGAACCGCCAAATGCCTGAGCATAGACAACTGCAACAGGAATTGTTGTAATTCCGTTTTCGGTATATGTCTGTTCCATTTCCCAGTGGTAGTCAAGTGTTACGTAAAGTTCGTCAAACATTTCTTCTGCAACTTCGTAGTTGACTTCAAACGTTACATACTTTACACATCCGTTTGCATCGGTTACAACAACATTGTAGATCCCCTGATACAGGTCTGTTGCATTGTCGGTAGAATTGCCGTCGCTCCAGAAGAATGTGTAAGGAGCTTCACCGCCTTCTACTGTTATTACTGCTGCTCCATTAGGATTGGTGGTGCTAGTTGTTGGTGTTACATCAACAGTTGCATTTATGATTACAGAGTCGCAGTTGATAGCTTCTACAGATATTGAAATTTCTGCATAGCATCCGTTTGCATCGGCAACTAATACGTTGTGAATACCGTTTTCGATATTCTGCAGCATGTAGTTGTCTTCCGAAGCAGTGTCGTTTGTATAACCGTCAACGAATATGGTTACTGGATATGTGGCATTTTCGAAATGCAGCATAATTCCATCGTCTGTAACTTGCTGGTCAACGGTTAAGTTGCAGATATTTTCAATTGTGAATAATAAGTTGGCAGTGCAACCCAATGCATCGGTTATTGTAAGAGAATATTCTGCTGCTGGCAAACTGCTGATTGTAAATTCATCAGTCGTATATGCATATTCGTATGCAACATTGCCATTTTGAGACAGCGTAACCATATATGGAGCCGTGCCGCCTATTACTGAAACGTTTGCTGCACCATTAGCCATGTCGGAGCTTTGTGCGTTTACAACACTTACATTTGCGTTAAGTCCGAGTGCACTTTCAACTTCAATGCTTGCGCTTGCAGAACATCCAGCGATGTCGATAACTGTTACTGTGTAAACGCCTTCCATTGCATTTGTAATTGTGTTGGCAGTTGAGCCGTCGCTCCACATATATATGTACGGATTTGTTCCGCCCGTAATATATGCATTTATTGTGGCTGTTGGTTCTGCACAGGTTATTTGAGTTGCTGACATTGTAACAGCAAGTGGTTCTGCGGCAGTGATATTAATAGTTTGCATTACCTCACAACCGTTGCTATCTGTAACTGTTACGCTGTATGTTCCAGCGTCGTAAACCTGCAATGAATTTGTAGTAGCATCGTTGCTCCATGTGAAAGCGTATGGTGCAACTCCGCCAGAAACGACAGCTGTAATGTTGGCCGTTGTGTTTGTGCATGACAATTCTGTTGCATCAGAGTTCAGGCTAACAACAACCATTTCTGGCTGTTCGATTGAAACGTTAGCTTCAGCAGTACATCCGTTAACGTCGGTAACGATTACCGTATAAGTGTCAGCAGTCAAGCTGGTTATTGTTTGTTCTGTTGCCATTGTATTCCATGAGTATGAGTAAGGAGCAGTTCCGCCTGTTACGTTTACCGTTGCCGAGGCGTTGCTTTCTCCGTAGCAAGCAATATTGTTAGATGATATTTCTGCAACAAGTAGTTCAGGTTCTGATACTGTAATTTGCGTTGTAGCACTACATCCGTTTGCATCTGTAACTGTAACTATATAAAATCCAGCATAAACGTTGTTGCTTGTTCCGATGGAACCGTCACTCCAGAAGAATTGATAAGGAGCTGTGCCTCCATCAGCGGTTACATCAGCAGTTGTTGTTCCGCCGTGGCAGAGAATGTTGTTGCTGTTGATGCTAATTGTAGGCATTCCTGATGCGGTAATTGAGGTATAAGCAGTTGCCTCACAACCGTTGCTATCGGTAACTGTTACATAGTATGTTCCAGCATTGTAAACCTGCAATGAATTTGTAGTAGCATCGTTGCTCCATGTGAAAGCGTATGGTGCAACTCCGCCAGAAACGACAGTTGTAATGTTGGCAGTTGTGTTTGTGCATGACAATTCTGTTGCATCAGAGTTCAGGCTAACAACAACCATTTCCGGCTGTTCGATTGAAACGCTAGCTTCAGCAGTACATCCGTTAACGTCGGTAACGATTACCGTATAGGTGTCAGCAGTCAAGCTGCTTATTGTTTGCTCTGTTGCCATTGTATTCCATGAGTATGAGTAAGGAGCAGTTCCGCCTGTTACGTTTACCGTTGCCGAAGCGCTGCTTTCTCCGTAGCAAGCAATATTGGTAGATGATATTTCAGCAACAAGTATTTCTGGTTCAGACACTGTAACTTGCGCTTCTGCACTACATCCGTTTGCATCTGTAACTGTCAAAATGTATGTTCCTGCTGAAACACTTTCAATGTTTTGAGTGGTAGCTCCATTGTTCCATGCGAAAGAATATGGTTCTACACCACTGGTTGTTGTTGAGAAAATGCTGCCAGTTGCACCTGTGCACATAATGTTGGTTGACATTACGCTAACTATTGGAGGAGCAGGAACTGTAAGTGTTATGCTAATAGAACTGCTATTTCCAGATTGGTCGGCTACTGTTACCAATACCATTGTAGTAGATGAAATCCATGTTCCTGCGGTTGGAGCTTGTGTTATAACAAGTTCATCGTTAGTAGTGATGTTGTCGCTCGAAATCGCACGAATTTCCTCTGTGAAATCAGGCACTATAAAATCACAACTATTTGAAGTGAGTTCCCTGTCAAAGTTGTTGCCACTTATTACAGGTGCTTCGTTGTCGTCATTTGCGTTTACTGTTACTTCGAACGAGCACTCTGAGGGGTTGCCATACAAATCAATGACAGTCCAAGTAACGGTTGTCGTGCCGATTTCAAATATCTGGCCATTGAGAGTTGTGTTTAAACCGGTGATTGTATTGGTTGCACCGCTTAGTGTGTATGTAATCGATTCGATACCAGTGTTGTCGTTAGCAGTGATGTCCCAGTTGGAATCGTAGTGTGTATATGTGTTTGCTTCATAATCGGTTGGCTGCTGTGTATTAAGTATGGTTGAGCAGCTAATTCCAGCGGTTGGGTCAAATGGATCGATGTTGTCTGGGTCGCAGCCAATGCAAGGTGACTGGTCGTCAACCACGGTGATGGAGAACGAGCAGGTTGCTTCTTGATTTATGCCGTCTGATACGTGCCAGATAACTGTCGTGGTTCCAATGTTGAAGTGCTGTCCGTTAAGCGTTGTGTTCGAGCCTTCAACTACGGTAGTTGCTCCTTCCAGCGTGTAGTGCGGGTCGCCGGAAACGATATTTACGTTGTCATTTGCGTTAACGTCCCAGTCGTTGCCATTATGCTGGTAGGTATTGGAGCCATTGTCAGTGCCGACCTCAAAGCTCATCTCGTTTGCGTTGCCGCCCATAGCGGTAACTATGCTTGCGCAGCTGATACCCATGTTCGGGTCAAATGGATCGATGTTGTCTGGGTCGCAGCCGATGCAAGGTGATTCGGTGTCATATACGGTTACTTCGAACGAGCACTCTGAGGGGTTGCCATACAAATCAACGACAGTCCATGTAACGGTAGTCGAGCCAAGTTCAAATATCTGGCCATCAAGAGTTATGTTTGAACCAGTGATTGTATTGGTAGCACCGCTTATTGAGTATGTGATAGAAGCTATTCCGGAGTTGTCGTTAGCTGTGATGTCCCAGTCGGAACCATAGTGGGTATAAGTGCTTGCTCTATAATCGGTTGGCTGCTGTGTATTAAGTATGGTTTCACAGCTAATTCCAGCGGTTGGGTCAAATGGATCTATGTTGTCTGGGTCGCAGCCGATGCAAGGTGACTCGTTGTCAACGACAGTTATCGTGAACGAGCATGTTGAGTAATTAGCATATAAATCAACGACAGTCCAAGTAACGGTAGTCGAGCCGAGTTCAAATATCTGGCCATCAAGAGTTGTGTTTGAACCTGTGATTGTATTGGTAGCACCGCTTATTGAGTATGTGATAGAAGCTATTCCTGTATTATCGTTAGCTGTGATGTCCCAGTCGGAACCGTAGTGGGTATATGTACTTGCTCCATAATCAGTTGATTGTACTGGATTGAGTATGCTTTCACAGCTAATTCCTGCAGTCGGGTCAAATGGATTATTAGGATCGTCTGGGTTGCAACCGATGCAAGGTGATTCGTTGTCGATTCCCGAATTTATAGTTACGCTTTCTGTTGCACTACATCCGTTAGAATCAACAACTGTAACGCTATATGCCCCTGCCTCATTTACCTGTATTGAACTTGTTGTAGAACCATTGTTCCATTGGTAAGAATAAGGAGCATTTCCGCCTGTAACTGCAGCGGTTATGTTGGCTGTCGGATTGCTTG
Organism: Bacteroidales bacterium; assembly: GCA_017645925.1. Taxonomy (GTDB): domain Bacteria; phylum Bacteroidota; class Bacteroidia; order Bacteroidales; family ML635J-15; genus Bact-19. The sequence goes on along the minus strand of JAGCNN010000221.1, from coordinate 12,103 downwards.
ATGACAAAGAATCTGCGCTCAATGAAAGTACAAGCAAATCCGGTTCTGCAACAGAGAAACTATATTCTGCCGAGCATCCATGGGAATCGGTAACGGTAACGATGTAATAACCTGCGCCAATGGTTGCGGTTGCTCCATTTGTTCCGTTGTTCCAATTGTAAGTGTAAGGTTCTGCTCCGCCGTTAACAACAACCGTAGCCTCTGTCGTTCCGCCGTTGCAGGCTAAGGCTAAGTCACTGCCGTTGACCATAACATCAAGAGGTGCCGATACTTCCACCGTAACGTACTGCGATGCCGAACATCCATTTGCATCGGTAACGGTAAGCGAATAGTTTGTGGTTGAGAATGGTGTTACCTCAATTGCAGGAGTGGTTGAACCATCATTCCACTCATACATATAAGGTGGAGTTCCACCCATGGCAGTTGCCGAAATATTTGCTGACGAACCGCTACAAATTGTAGTAGTACTTGGGGTGACATTAACGTTAATCATTGCAGGTTCTGTAACTACGAAACTAGACGATGCTGTACAGCCACCATTATCAACAACAGTAACAATGTATTGTCCAGCCGTAATGCCACTAAGAGTTTGAGACGATTCTCCGTTGCTCCACATATAACTGTAAGGAGCTGTACCGCCCGTCACACTTGTGATAGCGTTTGTAGTTCCACCATAACAATAAATATCATCAAAATCTACCGTAATCACTGGAGAATCGGTTTCTCCCGTTATTGTAATAGTTGCAGAAGACGTACAGCCATTTGAGCCCATACCTGTTACAGTGTATGTTCCCGGTAAATCTACTGTCAAATCACGAGATGTACTCCCGTAACTCCATGTAAACGTTTCTGCATCTCCTTCTGCCGAAAGCATTATTTGTGTAGTGCTGCAAGAGAGTGTTGTAGTGCCAGAAAGGCTGGTTATTGAAATAATCGGAGCTGCATAGTCTTCGATTATTTCAATTGATGCAGAAGATGTACAGCCATTTACGCCCATAGCAGTTACAATGTATGTTCCTGGCATATATGCGTTAGTAACAGTAGAAGTGCTTCCATCACTCCACATATATGTTTGAGCATTACCGGTTACTGTCAACGTTGTTTCCATATTGTTGCAGTCGAGCGTTGTGTAAGTGCTGGTTATGGAAATATTCGGGGCAACACGGTCTTCAGTTATAACAATTGATGCGGAAGCCGTACAACCATTTGCGCCCATAGCGGTTACAATGTATGTTCCAGGCGCATATACGTTAGTAATATAAGAAGTGCTTCCATCACTCCACATATATGTTTGAGCATTACCGCTTACTGTCAACGTTACTTCCGTATTGTTGCAGTCGAGCATTGTGGAAGAACTATTTATATAAATCTGAGGCGTTTCATAATCTTGAAATACCGTATTCATAGCTGTAGCAGTACAACCTTTTGAATCAGCGACGGTAACGATATATTCTCCTGTGTTATAAGCGGTTGTCATATTTGATGCTGAACCATCGCTCCACATATATGAGTATGGAGAAGTTCCGCCCATCACATTTGCAGTAACGGTGGCCATTTGATTGTTACATGTAATAGAATCTGCATGTACAAAAATTTCCATCGCTACAGGTTCCACAATATCTATGGTCTGGTAAGCAGAACAACCAATTGCATCAACAACAGTTATGCTGTATGTTCCTGCTGCCATGCCGGTTGTATCTGGCGACGAGGTTGACATCGAACTCCAGTTTGAATTCCAATAGTAGGTGTATGGAGTGGTACCTCCACTTACTGCTACCGAAGCAGAACCAGTTCCGCCATAGCAATTAATATTCTCGACCGATACGGTCATGTAAACATTACAAGTATCCTCCTGCGCGTTGACCGAAAATCCAAGGCAGAGCAGTGGGATAACAAAAAGCATCATCAATAGATACTTAAGATAAACTTTACTCATAAAACTTTTATTTTAAACTACTTAAACTTAAACTCCGAGATCATTATAGAGTTGACCTCCTACACTCTCAAAAAACACGACAAAATTATTGTTTATAATGCAAACAAACAAATTTTAACATTGAAAAAATATGAAGTTTTGAAAGAAAAAAATCCTTTCCGAAAATCGTAAATTGTACCGTATGGGAACAGATGAAATTGATGATTTGAAAATTTGATGATTTGAAAATTGTAGCGAGCGCAAAGCATTGCGCCGCTACAGATATTTGATTCAATCGAAAATCTCCCTGCATCTTTTCAGCAAAATCGCAAATCTAAAATCCCAAAATCGTAAATTGCATCGTCTGGGAACAGATGAATTTGATGATTTGAAGATTTGAAAATTGGATGATTTGAAAATTATAGCGAGCGCAAAGCATTGCGCCGCTACAGATTATTGATTCAATCGTAAATCCCAAATCGTCAATCAATTTGCATCTTGTCATCCAATCGTAAATCGTAAATCCCAAATCGTAAATAAATTTGTATTTTTGCGAAAATTTAAATTTATGCTTACAGGCGAAAAATTGAAATACAATGTTGCCGTCATAGGCAGCGGAAGCTGGGCAACGGCGATAGTCAAGATACTTACGGCAAACCTTGAACGTACAACGTGGTGGGTGCGCAAAGATGAAATAGTTGAAGGAATTAGAAAATATGGTCATAATCCAAGGTATTTGAGTTCTACCTTTATTAATCCCGACAGCGTTGAAATAGACACCAATCTCGAGTTGATAGCATCAAAGGCGGAATATCTTGTGATTGTAACTCCTGCTGCTTTTCTTCACGAATCACTTAAGCCGCTTAAAAACATTGACCTTTCTGGAAAAAAAATAATCACAGCAGTAAAGGGCATCATACCGGAGACAATGCAGCTGATTTCTGATTATTTGCATAGTGAATTCAATATTCCGCTGTCTAGCATGTCGATGATAAGCGGACCGTCTCACGCCGAGGAAATTGCTCAGGAAAAATATACGTTTCTAACTGCGGTTTCTGAAAATGAGGAACTTGCCCAGACTGTTGCTAATATGTTTGCAAACAGATATGTACATACCACGACTTCCAGCGATATGCTCGGTACCGAAATAGCCATCGTTATGAAAAATATATATGCGCTTGGTGCTGGAATCTACAGCGGATTGGGCTACGGCGACAATTTCCTTGCTGCCTACATTGCCAACTGTGTAAAGGAGATGAAACATTTTGTGGAAAGCATGTACCCCGGCAAGCGCAATTTGGACGATTCTGTGTATTTGGGCGACCTGCTGGTAACTGCCTACTCGCGATACAGCCGCAACCGTTTGTTTGGTAACATGATAGGTCATGGACTATCGGTGCGCGTAGCACAGTTGGAAATGAATATGGTGGCCGAGGGATACTATGCTTGCAGGTGCGTTCACGAGATAAACAAGAAGACCAACTTCGACATTCCTATAGCCGAAACCATATACGGAATCCTCTACGAAGCTAAGAATGTCAACAGTGAAATGAAAAGAATTGCAGAATCATACGTTTAACAGAATAGAAATGAAGAAAATAATAATAACTGGCGGTACAGGATACATTGGCTCTCATACAGTTGTAGAGTTCATAAATGCAGGTTACGAACCAATAATAATCGACAATCTTTCAAACTCGAACATAAATGTTCTTGACGGAATTGAGAAAATAACAGGCAAACGCCCTTCTTTCTACAAGGCAGATGTTACCGACAATTATGCAATGGACAAAATTTTCTACGACAACAGCGATGCTATTGCCGTTGTGCATTTTGCGGCAAGCAAGGCGGTAGGGGAGTCGGTGCAGAAACCTCTTATGTATTACCGCAACAACCTGAACGGACTTATTAATATTCTGGAACAGATGGATAAACATGGTGTGAACGGACTGGTTTTCTCTTCAAGTTGCACAGTTTATGGTCAACCCGAAAAATTGCCTGTTACCGAAAATACACCGTTTGCCAAAGCTGAATCGCCATACGGAAATACCAAGAAAATATCCGAGGAAATAATTCAGGACATGCTTCACGCAACTCCTTCGCTCAAGGCTATAGCTTTGCGATATTTCAATCCAATTGGCGCTCACCCGTCGGCACAAATCGGCGAACTGCCCAACGGCACACCCAACAATCTTATGCCTTACATTACGCAGACGGCCATTGGAATCCGCGAGTGTCTCAGCGTTTTTGGCAACGACTATAATACGCCTGACGGAACACCAATCCGCGACTACATAAACGTTGTTGACCTTGCAAAAGCCCACGTTGCCGCAGTAAAATACCTGAATTCACCCAAGAACGACAAGCAGTTTGACTTCTTCAACATCGGAACAGGCAAAGGCTCAACAGTTTTGGAAGTTATTGATGCGTTTGAACGTAGCACTGGCGTAAAACTGAACTACAAGATTGTCGGACGTCGTGCCGGCGACATCGAAAAGGTCTGGGCTGATACCACAAAAGCTAACAAAATCCTAGGTTGGAAAGCAGAAAAATCCCTTGACGAAACTACTTTGTCGGCCTGGGAATGGGAAAAGAATCTAAGACATTAGTCCTAAATTTTGATTTATAGTTGAATTTTTGTGGTTGGGAAATAAAGCCTATTTTTCCCTTGACATCTTACATCAATTCTTCTTCCAGTTCGTTGAAGAAATGGTATTCCATATACGAATATGCCATCATAGGTAGTACTTCGATGCGGCATCCATGAAGTTTCTGCCATTGCTTTCTCATCGACTTGAAAAGTCCCTTGTTTATATAAGCCTCCACAAACGGATGAGTACGTATTAGCACTTTCTTTACTTTGTGCTTTTTTATTATGTACTTCAGTTGATTTTCAATTTCATCGGTAAGATTGAGGCTTGCCTGTATTTTTCCTGTGCCGTTGCAGCAAGGACAAGTTTCGGCAGTTTTCTTGTCGGTTTCTGGACGTACTCTCTGTCGCGTTATTTCCATCAGGCAGAAACGGCTCAACTGTGTAAGATGATATTTTGCCCTGTCGTTAGCCATGCATTCCTTCATCTTGTCGTAGATAGCCTTCTTGCTCTCGCTGTCGTGTACGTCTATGAAATCAATTACTATTATTCCGCCCATGTCGCGCAACCTAAGCTGCCGTGCAATTTCTTCGGCTGCTATCAGGTTCACTTCCAAGGCGTTGGTTTCCTGGTCATTTTTCGAATATGCTCTTGTGCCTGAATTTACATCAATAACATGTCCTGCCTCGGTGTGGTCGATTACGATATATGCTCCCGAACGCATAGGTACGGTACGGCCAAACGCGGTTTTTATTTGTTTTTCAATCCCGTAGTTGTCGAAAATAGGGGTGCGGTCGGTGTAAAGCTTAACAATCTTTGTCTTGTCTGGTGCAATTTCGGAAATGAACTTCTTTACCTCGTTGTACATGTCAGCGTCGTTGACAACGATTTGATGAAACGAGGAATTTAGCATATCGCGGAGAAATGCCGAAGTCCTGTCCATTTCGCCATGCACGACACTTGGCGGATTTACAAGCGAAAGCTGTTCATAAAGGGCTTTCCACTTGTCAAGCAATGATGTGAGTTCCTTGTCAAGTTCCACAACATTCTTGTCCTGAGCTACGGTACGAACGATAACACCAAAATTATGAGGCACAAGGTTTTCAATCCAACTGCGCATCCTTTTGCGGGTTTCGCTCGACTTGATTTTCTGACTTACCGATATTCGGTTGTTGAATGGAAGCAATACAAGGTTTCGTCCGGCGATTGACAGTTCGCATGTCAGGCGCGGTCCTTTCGAAGAAATAGGTTCCTTGGCTATCTGTACAAGCACATATTCACCGACTTTCAGCATGTCGGCAATTTTTCCGCGCTTGTCAATTTCGGGTTCGGGCTTCAGGTTGGTAAGCCCATTAGCATTTTTTGTCATCCCCATGCGGACGAACTTCTTGAGAGTCAGGAATCCCGAACCAAGGTCAAGGTAATGCAAAAAAGCGTCCTTCCTGTAGCCTACATCTATGAATGCGGCATTGAGTCCGGGCATAATTTTATTTACCCTGCCGAGATAAATGTCTCCTACAGAAAAATCTACATTGCTGTATTCTGTACTAAGTTCGACAAGTCTCTTGTTGTTGAGTAGTGCTATGTTAACCTCTGAACTTCTGACATCCAGAAACAATTCGCTACATACTTCGGTTTTCTCTTCGTCCACTTTCGCCTCTTCCATGGGTTTTGCCAAAAAATCAAACCTTCGGAGGTCTCCGAAGGTTTGGATAGTTTCTTAATTCAAAAAAAGAAAAATACTATTTTTTCTTTTTATGTCTGTTCTTACGAAGACGTTTTTTCCTCTTGTGAGTTGACATTTTATGTCTTTTTCTCTTCTTTCCGCTTGGCATAGCTCAATTATTTAACTTTGTTGTTATCCTTAACTTCTGCTACAAACGATTTAGCCGGCTTGAAAGCTGGAATATTGTGTGCCGGAATGGTTATGGTTGTATTCTTAGCCATATCCCTTGCTGTCTTTTCAGCTCTTGTCTTAACTACAAAACTTCCAAATCCTCTTAGAAATACATCTTCGCCCTTAATCAAAGAACCCTTTACTGATTCCATGAAAGATTCAACAGTCTTCTGGACTACCATTTTCTCGATTCCGGTATTTTCGGAAATTGCATTTACAATGTCTGCCTTAGTCATTTTCTTAATATTTTATTGTTTATAAATAATTTATCTCTTAAGCCCCTAGTGTTTTTTAGGGAGTGCAAATGTAATAACTTTTTTTGGGGTAGCAAAAGAAATTTTAATTTTTTTACAAATTTCCTCTTTTTTTTCACAAGCCTTTTCCTAAAAGGACAATCTTTACCGTATAAATAAGGATTTTTAAGTCCATCAGCAGGGAACGGTTTTCAATGTAAAGGATGTCGTATTTTAGGCGTTCAACCATCTGGTCAACATTCTCGGCATAGCCGTATTTCACTTGTCCCCAAGAAGTTATACCCGGTCGTACCGACAACAAGTGCAAATAATGAGGCGCTTTCTGAACTATTTGCTGTATGTAGTATTCGCGTTCGGGGCGAGGTCCTACAAGACTCATGTCGCCTCGCAGAACATTGTAGAACTGAGGAATTTCGTCCATGCGGGTTTTCCTCATTATCTTACCTATTTTAGTAATACGCGGATCGTCCTTGCTGCTAAGTGCAGGACCATTTTGTTCCGAATCAATATACATCGAACGGAACTTGTATATCTTGAACGGCTTATGGAATCGGCCAATGCGCTCGTGACTGTATATTACCGGACCGCGGGAACTAATCTTCACGGCTATGGCAAGTACAAGGTATAGCGGCGAAAGCAGAATCATTGCAAGGATGCTAAGGACAATGTCAAAAAACCTCTTTGCAAATAGTTGCCATACTGGCATTATGTTCTGGTTTATCTCGATAAGCGGCATACCTATTATAGATGATATGCGCACTTTGCCGATGAGCATGTCGTACATGTCGGGGATGACCTTTACCGAAACGTGCAGCCCGTACAACTTGTTTATAATATGAGTAATCTTATTGTGCTCGTTGGATTCTATTGCAATGACAATTTCCTCTATCTTGTTTTTGTCCACAACTTCGCGTATGTTGTCAACGCTGCCTAGATTTGGAACAAGCTTTTCCATCTGGTAGCTGTCCTGCTTGTCAACATATACAAAGCCAACAAAGTTCAGACCTGATGAAATTGTCTGGGCATCAAGCTCCTTGTACAACTCTACGGCCTTATCGTTGCTTCCCACCATCAGCGTATTGAACTTGAGCTGGCGGTTGTGCACACGGTTGTTGGTTATAGTTGTGATTACTACTCTTGGTATATAGGTAAATGTGAACTGCATAAACAGCAGCATACCGAACATCTTGTAGTACTGTACATAGTTTCCAACCCAGTCGTCAAGCACGAAGACAAAGAAAAGAACGACAACGCCAAGCATGGTGACGGCTATAGTAGTGCCAAGTTCTGTAACTCTTGACTTGCGGAATGGTGTGCGGTAATAGCCACTCATTAAGTGCAGCAGCAGCCAAAAAAGAGGAATTGCTACAAGCGACACATAAAACTTCCAGTCAAGTTCAAGTGGAATATCATAACCTAGCCTAAGCGGTTCTATGTCTATCTTGCGGTAGCAGTAAAACAATCCCCATGTCGCCGCAGCAGCAATATAATCGAATGTAATATATAGAGCATTATGCTTTGCCTTCTGCATTACTTTGACTGTGTTTCTACGTGTAACAACTTTATGTTATCAATAAAAATCTTGGAATTTTGTCCCACTGGGCTAAGTGAATCAACCCTGACGGCTGTAAAGAAAGGCTGGAATTGTCCGCAGTTGGAACTCGTATTTGCTATCGCGTAGTTAAGGTTTATGTATATGCGTTTCCATTTGTCATTGGTAGGGTATAAGGTCATTACATTTTCGCGAACTCCAGTTGTGGAAGTTGCGCTTTCAACTACGCCGAACATTCCAAAATTGAACAGGTCGTTGCATTTGTAGCTCATTTCAAGGAAAGTAACTCCTTTCTCGGAAATGGAATATACATCCGAAGTGCGGCACTCAAAATGACCGCTGTAGTCGTCTTTGGGAATTTCTACCATCATTGAATAGCCTTCCAATGCTCCTTCCTGCACCGTTGAAAATGAATAGGTGCTAGAGTCGGCAGTCTCAAACTTTGTTCCTATCTGGTCAAAATTTTCAACCATAATAAACTCAACGCCATTCCTATACGAATAATGTGGGGTTATTTTTACCGTTGTATTAGGAGGCAGCACCGTGTCAATCGTATAATTGGTCATCATGGAATACACTTCCCTGTCGGCGTCAAGTCCCGATGTTTTTATTCCCGGCTCTATCTCAATGTGAACCTTTCCTGTCGAAAGTACCGGCACTTCAAATGGAATTTCAAAAACGCCTATCAGATTCAATTTATCCTCGTTTTCTCCTACGGCATACAGCCAGCAGTCGGATATGTTGTGCACTGCCGAACCTTGCGATGGGTCTGTTATGTCGATAACGGCCTCGTCAACGCGGACAAACGAAGGAACTCCTTCGAGAGGATCCTTTTCCTTGCACGACTGGAACACAAATGCGAACACCAAAGCCAATACCAATATCCTTTTCATGCAAAATTTATTCTTCAATTATAAGAAGGCAAAGGTAGATAAAATTTCCGAGAGACAGACAAAGATTCAAATAAATTTCACGCACGAAGCTCCAAAGGGGAACAGGCTTGATGGCTAAAAGGCTAAAAGACGAATAGTCTATAAGGCTGTTAGACATCCAGACCGTTAGCCTGTCAGCCTGTCAGACAGACAGCCTGTTAGCCATTATTCTTTCTTCGGCAACATTACGAACTCCGACACATTAAACAATTCTACAGCCTTTGTACTATCTGGAAAAATTGCCATGATAGTCGGCTTGAAATTTTCAACATCGGGCATAAAATTAGCGATATAAAGGAAAGTTCCGTCATCAAGCCATGCCATCGAAGGACCTTCATCATACGAAAGGTCAGTACCATCCAATATCATCTGGTATTTTCCGTCGAGACTGGCAATGCAGTACGGACCATGTGGAAAATCGCCCCAGCCAGTAACAGCGCCAAACACAACCCTGTCGCCTTTGGGAGAAACAATACCTGCATAATATTCTTCCGGAGTTTCTTCAAACTTCAACTTGTCGGTAAGGCAAACCTTTTTCTTCCCTTTCTGCTCGCAGTAGTAGTTATGTGATTGCGGAAGGTCTTCATCATCGCTATCGTAACTATTATCCTCAGAGAAGCTTATGGTACTTTCATCGTCATCATTTTCTTCATCGTATGAGCGTTCGAAATAACTGTACAGTTTTTCGTTATTTTGGGAAGTTACAAACTTGTGCAATTCATTGTCGTACACCTTTATCTTTGTAAACCAGTAGCCGTCCCAGCTAAAATCATAGTTTACGCCGAAATATCTGCCGTCATCGCTCACCGACAGCGAAGAATATGTGCCGTAGGTCTCGGTTATGCAATCATTACATGACAAGTCCCAGTTGACAATATGCTTGGGCGTTGGCTCTTCCGAGTCAAAGTCGATATATTTCAACACCATGGAACTGTCCTTACATACAGAATAATATAAGCCTAGGGAGCCCGGCTCAAAACTGTAATTTACAATTTCGTCAGTTTCTCCTTCATATACAATAGAATCCATGCGCTCAATACTGAAAAAACAGAACTTATTTCCTCTAAAATACATGAAATCGCAATCTGCAATCTTCAGCGTGGTATCTTCCACAATGCTGTCCTCGGCAATGCTGTCGGCTACAACCTTATCTTCCTTTGTCGTTTGGCTCTCTTTTTTGTCATTCGACTTGCACGAAAACGCAACAATTGACATCGCCGTCACAGCAACGAGCATAATGCCACTTGCCAAATATTTTTCCCAATTCTTAATCATACCTATTTATTATTAATCAATTTTTAATTTTTCTGCAAAAATAAACATTTTCGTAGGAAACAAAAACACCATTCAATTACCATAATTCGTTTCATCCCATCTGTACAATCGCGCCATGTTGGATTCAACAGATGCAACGCATTGAATACGGCGCAAATCATTGCATTCGGCGCAAATCATTGCGCCGCTACAATTATCAAATTATCAAATCATCAAATCTTTGAATCAGGACAGCGTAACCATTGAAACGGAAACATTGTACGGTCGCGGCGCGCCACGACGCAACAATAAACCCGAAACCCAGAAACGGCGTCAGCCACAGAAACCAGAAACAAGAAACGCCGTAGGCATAGAAACGTGAAACCCAGAAACGGCGTCAGCCACAGAAACAGCGCAGCGAGAAACTGCTTTAACCCCTGTACAGGCGCAATTCATTGCGTCTCAGAAACGGCGTAGCCCTAGAAACTTAGAAACGTGAAACCTTAAACATTGAACCAGAAACGTGAAACAAGAAACCCAGAAACGCCGCAGGCATAGAACGGCGAAGCCCTCAACGAAGTTAAACTTGAAACGGCGTCAGCCTTAAAATCCCAATTTTATTTTATCCTTTATCTTTTTTACAACATCGTATGTCTTGAGGATGGTATCCACATTTACTTCGGGCGACTTGTTGTAAAGGATTGATTTTGCAAATGATGTAAACTCGTCGTAATACACGTTGTTGGGTTTTACCATTATTTGTTCCACACTAAGGTCGCCTACCGAATGGCTAAAGAACGACGGGTTGTCGGCATTGCCACGCTTTTTTACAAGTGAAGCCTTGTTTTCAAGCATATCAATGTTGGTATAGCTGTCGCGGCAATAGAACGTCATCTTGTGCGAATCGTCCTCGGCAATGCGGCTTGCTACAAAATGTGCCACGCAACCATTGTAAAATTCTATGCGTGCATTTACAACATCGGGAGTGCCCGCTGGGATTTGCTGTATAGCCGATGCGCTTGCGTAGATGTTCTTTACATTCGACTTCACAACGCTTAGCACAATGTCAACGTCATTGATGAGCATGTCCATCAGCACCGAGCAATATTCGTTGCTTGTGTTGAATCGCCTGTGATTTACCGATTGTATGAATCGTGGCGAAACAATGAACGGCTTTGCAGAAAGGAAAGTGTTGTTGAAACGATGGTGGAATCCTGCCTGTACCTTTACGTTGGCTTCATCTACTATGCTTGATAGCTTGGTAACATCGGTACTGCAATACGACGATGCAGGTTCAAAAAACACATGCTTCGACGATTTTACCAATGTTTTTATCTCTTCTAGGCTTGTTGTTGGAGAAACGGCGATTACTGCATCGACATTATTAAGGAAAGTTCCTTCTTCGTCAAACTCGCGCAGATGCAACTTGGTATCGCTATGCTCTTGTTTTGCTGAGTACATGCCAACTACATCCAGTTCGGCCACATCGAGAATGTTTTCCACCATTCCCACTGTGCTTGAGTCAATGCTTCCGTAAACGCCAGTCTTTATCATTCTTAAAATTTGCTGCACAAAAATATCTCGGCTTTCGTTCTCATTTTCAACCTTCCGACATCTTTTTTCAACTATATGATGTTAAAGGTTACATATAAGCAATCGCTAGGAGAATCTGCATGTACAAAAAAAGTCAAAAAATTATTTGCCACTT
>JAGCNN010000220.1 GCA_017645925.1 Bacteroidales bacterium | reverse complement strand
TAGAAAATAATAAAATTTCTCATTATGTAAAAAATCCTCGCTTCGGCGGGGATTTTTTTATGTGAATATTCTTTAGGATTATTTCCTAATATCCAATTCGTTGATGAGGTTCTTTGCTCCGTAGAGTTCATCAATTACCCAAAGTACATAACGAGCATCTACGTTGATTGTTCTCTGCATTTCGGGGCTGAAGATGAGGTTCGAGCAGAGCCATTCCCAGTTGCCGTCGAAAGCAAGACCGATGAGCTCGCCCTTACCATTGATGATTGGAGAACCTGAGTTACCACCAGTGATGTCGTTGTCGCTGAGGAAGCAAACAGGAAGATTTCCAGTTTCGTCAGCATAGCGACCAAACTGCTTCTTGTTGTAGAGTTCCTTCAATTCCTTTGGTACAATAAATTCAGGATCATTCGGATTTTCCTTTTCGATAATACCGTCAATGTAGGTCAAATATTTGTACTTAACACCATCGCGTGGAGCATAGCTCTGTACTGTTCCGTAGGTAAGACGGAGTGTCGAGTTTGCATCCGGATAGAATACTCTGTCCTTTTCGAATTCACGAAGTCCTTGAGTATAAACTCTTTCAAGAGTTTCAATCTTGTTCATAGGGCCAACGAAAGCACCCTGCAACGGCATGATTCCGCTATAAACGTTCTTTGCAAACGAGAACATTGGGTCGGCATCGAGAGCCTTCTTGCTAGGCTTGTCGAGGAATGCATTGAGACGGTTCTTGTCGGTGAAAATAGACTTGGTGTAAACTGCATTTATGAACTTTGAAATAGATTCTTCTTCGGTTTTACCCTTGAAAGTCTTGAACAGATAATCGCTGAAGGCCGAAACTCTTCTTTCTGCAGGAATGGTCTTTACATAGTGGTTCAACATTCTTTCGAAAGACTTTCTGTCGGTGTTTACATAGTAGTTCTTGAACATGTCGTCAACGCCTTCCTTGAATTCATTGCAGAAATCCTTAATCTGTTCTGCATTACCTTTTTCGTCTTCAAGGAGTCTTGACAGCATGAACATTTGCAATGAGTTCATTGTCATATCGCTACCCTGACTGAGAAGCAATGAGATAAGAAGCATGTCTTCGGTTGCCTGTCCGTACGATTCGTATGTACTCTTGAGGTCGTCGAGAACGGTTCCGTAGAGTTTCTTGCGGCTGTCGTTTTCGTTTGCCCATTTCTGGAATGCTTCTTCTTCTTCTTCCTTTAGCTGTATTGCGTTGGTTGACTTGAGGGTAGCAATTTCACCGCCCCATAGTTTGTAACCGTTAGCGAGTGAAGCGTAAGTGTCGGCCATTGCAAGACGGATATTGTCGTCAACATCCATATCTTCTTTCATTGCACCGAGCTTAACGCCGAGAGCATTAACTGCACTTGGGTTGTACCAGTCGCGTTTGTACTTCATACCATACGAGCAGAGGAAACGTTCTGTGCTGCCAGGGTAACCCATAATCATTGTGAAGTCGCCTTCCTTTACGCCCTTTATTGAAATAGGCAAGTGGTGAAGAGGCTTGTAAGGTACATTGTCCTTATTGTATTCCTTGGATGGTTTGCCATCGGGCGACATATAAACGCGAAATACCGAGAAGTCGCCAGTGTGACGTGGCCACATCCAGTTGTCGGTATCACCACCAAACTTACCAATTGATGAAGGATGAGCACCAACAAATCTTACATCGCCAAAGATTTCATATACAAAAAGGTAGTATTCGCCACCCTTGTACATTTCCTCAACAGATGCTTCGTAGTCGTTGTCTTTTTTAGCTTCTTCAATGATTTGCTTCATTGCTTCGCTAACCTTCTTTGCTCTTTCGTTTTCAGGAGTTTCGTTGGTTATACCCTTGAGTACGCGGTCGGTAACATCGTCGATGCGAACAACGCGGCTAACTCTAAGCCATGGGCACGAAAGTTCCTCTTCTTTGCTCTTTGCCCAGTAGCCGTTGTCGAGGTAGTTGTGCTCGGTGGTGCTGAGCTTGGTTATTGACTCGTATCCGCAGTGATGGTTGGTGAAAAGCAACCCTTCCTTGCTTACGATTTCGCCTGTGCAGAAACCGCTACCTTCTGCGGACTGCAACTGGAATATTGCGTCCTTGAGGCAGGAATGGTTGATGCTGTAGATTTCTTCTGCTGTGAGTTTGCAGCCAAGTTTTTGCATCTGTCCGTAGTTCAACTGTGCAATCTTGTTCGGCAACCACATGCCCTCGTCGGGTTCGGGTGTTGCGTTCAGCCATAGTGCGCCTGCAAAGAGGGCAACTAATAAAGTACTGATTCTCTTCATAGTTATATCTGTTTTAATTTTATATTCTTTGCTTACAAAAGTACCGATAAGTTTATTAGGTAAAAATTTATAAATAGTTAAAGTTTTATAAACTTGAATTCACGGGTAGTGTCTCTTGTGGTAAGCCTTACAATGTAGCTTCCTTGCGGAAGAAAAGAGATGTCTAAAGTTGTATTCCCGATGTTTTCTTTTGAAGATTTAAAAATGGAAACTCCTTTTAAATCAACAATTTCTATTGTATATGGTTCTTCTAAATAGATGTTTACAGAATCGTGGGCTGGATTGGGGTAAAATGTATTATCGTTAGAATCGTTGCCATTTATTTTTGTCGGGTCTGGTTCTTCGGGAAATGTAGGCTCGTCGTTTGGATTGTTCACTATTTGAGGTTCGGTTATCCTAAATTCGCGGAGCTTTGACTTGATTGTGATTCGTCTTCTGGTGTATTTTTCGTTAGTTACCCAAAGTCTGCCATAGTCGCGGAAAGCAATTCCTTCGGTCTGGCTGTACTTGATTGACAATGCCGAAAAGTCTTTGGTTTCGATAGTGCCAGTGAAAAATCTGTTTCCTTCAAAATTCCTAAGCAGTGTAATGTAAGGCTTAGAATCAGGAATACTGCCCGAAACATCATAGGTGTAGCCAACAAGCGCAATGGTGTTGGATGTATAGTCGTAGTCGGCACCGCAGACAAGGTAATCGAGCTGTAGCGTATCCATTGGCGTTATTGTATGGAAATCGTTGGCTTTGTTGGGAATTGCATAAAGGTAGGTCTTGTGGTCAATCCAGTTTTTGGAAAAAAGGAAAATTGTGTCGTCCTTTGCAATCATGGCTTCGCAGTCAAAGCGAGTGTTGGTTGCCGAAAAGTCGGATTCGGGATAATCGCTGTTGCCGTATGTAAAGTTGATTATACGCGGAACCAAGGTGTCAAGCATTGGGTTTTCAAGGTCTTCAATCTTGATGCGCAGAATTTGCAGATTGGTGCTTACTGAACCAAAGTTTCCGATATAGAGATGAGTTTTGTCTTTAGCCAAGTCCTCCCAGTCCTCGTTGGTGACACCAGCAATAACCTTTGTGCCAATCACTTGCCCTATAATTGTGTCAATGCAATAGATTTTTGGTTCTCCATCCGAATCGTTGTGCGTCCAGAGCCGTCCGTTGATAAATGCAAGTCCCGATGTTTCGCTTATTGTCTGGTTAAGTTCTTCAACTAGCACGGTCGGGTCTTCCACTTGTGCGGATACAAAAAAGGCAACTGAGACAAATGCCGCAGTTGCCAATATTTTTTGAATGAAGTTCATAATTAGTCGCCGTATTCAGCCATAAATTCTTCTACCTTCTCAACCATTTCCTTTGAACCTACCACGAATGGAGTTCTCTGGTGAATTTCGGTCGGCACAATGTCAAGAATGCGGTGTCCGTAGCCATCTGTTGCCTTGCCGCCAGCCTGTTCTGCCAAGAAAGCAATCGGGTTGCATTCGTAGAGCAGACGGATTTTGCCGTTTGGCGATGATGCTGTGCGCGGATAAATGTAAACGCCACCCTTCAGCAGGTTTCTGTGGAAGTCGGCAACGAGAGAACCGATGTAACGCGAAGTATATGGACGGTTGGTCGGCTTGTCAATTTCCTGAACATATTTTATGTATCTCTTTATGCCTTCGGGGAATTTCAGGTAGTTGCCTTCATTAATTGAGTAAATCTTACCGCTTTCTGGAGTTACCATAAGTTCGTTAGACATGCAGAACTCGCCTATTGATGGTTCGTAGGTGAAACCTGTAGTTCCAAGACCTGTGGTGTAAACGAGCATTGTTGATGAGCCGTAAATTACATATCCTGCTGCCACCTGCTTGTTGCCTGGCTGGAGGAAATCTTCCTTTACAACCTTTGTTCCTGGCTTTGAAATTCGGCGGTAGATAGAAAATATTGTTCCAACCGAAACGTTTACGTCTATGTTTGAACTTCCGTCCAGCGGGTCCATGCATATAACGTAGTTGCTGTTGATTGAAAGTTCATCATCAAATACAATTATGTCGTCTTCTTCTTCCGAGGCGATACCGGCTACCATGCCCGAAGCCTGAAGTGCTTTTGTGAACATTTCTTCTGCAAAAACGTCAAGTTTCTGCTGTGTTTCACCTTGCACGTTGATGTTGTCGGTAGCACCAAGTATGTTGGTTTCAAGTCCAGCGCGGTTGATACTGTTGTTTACGATTTTTGCAGCGAGACCGATGTTGCTTAAAAGCCTTGATAATTCGCCTTTTGCGTATTTGAAAGCCGATTGTCTCTGAATTATAACCTCGTCAAGGGTTATGAATCTGTTTGTTGCCATAATAATTTTTTATTGTTTTTGTTATATTTCTAAATATTTGAAAGCACGAAGTTATACAATTAATTTAAATAAAGGTAAAATATTTTGTGGTTTTTTTCAAGATGAGAAATTGGCTCTAAAGATTCCGCATATACAGTTGCCAAGGAATGACTTTGAACTAAAATGTGAAGCTATAAAGAAAAAGGGATGGAAATGCGTTGAAGAACATCCATACTCATTAAAAGAAAAATAGCAACTAGACGGCTGGTGGGGTAAAGCCTCCCCTTTAGCATAGGCATCCAATTGCTATCCGTTGCAAAACTAATAAATATAATGTAATGCAAAACAAAAATAGAAGGACTTTCGCCCTTCTATTCCTATTTTTATCTTGCATTATCCTATTTGAATGCATTTTCGCAAAGTCCATCGCCACTGAGCAACAGCCTGTCGGCATAGTCAGGAACTGGACGACCCATGTACCTGTCGACATACATCTTTGCAAGGTACTGGCCGAGCATGAAGCCGTGTCCCTGCAGACCTACGAGCAAGCCGTGTCCCGGGTCGATGATGTAGCGAGGTTCGGTGTAGTAGCCTGCCCAGAATGCCTGGAAGCTGACTGCGCCAAGTTGCGGTATCCATTCGCGGAACATTTCGGAGCAAATTTCGAGGAAGTTCTGTGCATTGAACTTGAGGTTCTTGCCAGCTTCGGCTGCATCTACGCCTGGTGATGCACAACCGATGATTTGTCCAGTTTCCTTGAACTGCTGTCCGTAAACTGCCGAGAATCCCTTGTATTGACGGCGGTCGATGAGCAT
>JAGCNN010000030.1 GCA_017645925.1 Bacteroidales bacterium | reverse complement strand
GCTTTTTGACAGTGTTTGGAATCTAGACAGTTTCAACGTTAATACAGAAAAGCAGAAATGCTCACGAGCAATCGTGGGCTTTCTTATTTGTATTAACGGGTAGTCTAGAACCTCAAACACGATATAAAGTTCACGATTTTTATTATGTCCTGAACTCCCGATTTGCAAAAGAGCCTTATGAAACAAGAACCAACAAGAACTTTGTGATGTTGAAATAAATAGCGGACATTTGTCCTAGAAAAATTATGGGAGAAAAATAGCCGAAAATCCCTTGAAGAGTAGGCACGAAATAATTATTCATAATGGATAACGATTTAAAGAAATTTATTGACAGGTACATTGAGCGAGGCTTCGGCTCGATGAACAAAAATGACTTTGAAGTGGAGATTTTTCATTATCTGCAAAAAAATGGATACTTTAAAAGCCAAACGGATTACGACATTAGCATACAGCTAAGAATGCCACAGTCGAAGGTGAAACGTCTGAAATATGAATCGAGCTTAAAGTTTCCGGACGACAATAAGGATGAAAAGATAAAGAAAATACTTGGCAAAGCCAAAATATATTTCGACAGGGAATGTCTTGTGCTTTCAATTGAAGACGAATTAATAAGGAAGCATTTGGATTGCGAGATAAAGAAGCATAATAGCTATTCCGATTTGTCATTTAATACAGAACTTTTGCGTTTGAGTTTCGAAGACTACATTTATCTCGTTGGAAAATTCGAAGGAGAAAGCAAAGTCGAAGAAATGAGGGAAAAACTCACTTCGTGGCTTAATGGAAAAGAAGAAAAAGAAAGGGCAAAAATAAAAAAGACAGGATTCAAGGACTTGTTTTTTGAATTTGCCAAAGGTTTTGCCAATGGAGCAGGAAGTGTTGTGGCTAATTGCGTTTTTAGTGGAATATAAGGTCTAATTTAAAATTTATAAACAATGAAAAACTTTACTAATTTTTTCCTAGCAACTCTTTTGTTGCTTTCGGTGGCAGGCAATGTTTTTGCTTACGACTTTTCCGCCGTGTGTAGCAGTGGGCAAACCCTATATTACAACATTTTAGGGTATGTATCTAATCATAAAGCAGAGGTGACATATGCTTGTTATGATCAATCTAACTATTATTTTGGCTTCACAAAACCTACTGGCAATCTCGAGATACCTTCATCAGTTATAGATCCGAGCTCAGGCTTACAATATTCGGTTACGAGCATTGGCGATTATGCATTTTATGGTTGCTCCAGACTGACATCGGTTACAATCCCCAATTCTGTTACGAAAATTGGCCGTTGTGCATTTTCTGCTTGCAGCGGAGTGACAACCGTCAACTTCAATGCAACAAACTGCACCAATATGATTAAACCCAATGGAATATCATGCAATACAAATATTACAACATTGAATATCGGCGAAAATGTTACATATATTCCAGATTCTGCATTTTATGGTTGCAGAGGACTGACATCGATAACAATCCCCAATTCGGTTACAAGAATTGGCAGCTGGGCTTTTTGGATTTGCAGCGGACTGACGACCGTAAACTTCAATGCTACAAACTGCACGACAATGGCTAGTAACGTATTTGTCGGATGTTCATCAATTTCTACCTTGAATATAGGTAGCAGTGTTACTAAGATTCCTGCGAATGCATTTACTGGTTGCAGCGAACTGACAACCGTAAACTTCAATGCTACAAACTGCACGACAGCTAGTAGCGTATTTAGCGGATGTTCATCATTTTCTACCTTGAATATAGGTAGCAGTGTTACTAAGATTCCTGCGTCTGCATTTTATGGTTGCAGCGGACTGACATCGGTTACAATACCCAATTCTGTTACGAACATTGGCAATTCTGCGTTTTCTGGTTGCAGCGGACTGACAACCGTCAACTTCAATGCCGAAAACTGCACATATATGGGAGATTACGAATCGAGCAATTATACTGTATTTCGTGATTGTTTGGCATTTACAACCTTGAATATTGGTGAAAATGTAACCAAAATTCCAAATTATGCATTTTATGGTTGTAGCGGACTGACATCGGTGACAATCCCTAATTCAGTTACGAGCATTGGCACTTCTGCATTTTGTAACTGTAGCGGACTGACATCAGTAACAATCCCCAATTCGGTAACGAGCATTGGAGCTTCTGCATTTCGTAACTGTAGCGGACTGACATCGGTGACAATCCCTAATTCAGTTACGAGCATCGATAATAGGGCATTTTGTAATTGCAGCGGCCTGACCTCGGTTAATTTCAATGCGACAAATTGTACAAGTATGGGAAGTTCAAGTTATTCAAGTTATTCTGTATTTGTTGGCTGCACATCATTGTCAACCTTGAATATCGGTGAAAATGTAACCAATATTCCAAATTATGCATTTGTGGGTTGCAGCGGCCTGACAGACATATATGTAAATAGAATGACACCTCCTACTACTTACGCTAATTCATTTAGCGAATATACAGCAACGTTGTGGGTGCCTTGCGGTTCGGCAGAGACATATAGGGCTGCATCTGTTTGGCGCAATTTCAACGATATACGCGAACGCCTGCAATATAATTTGACAGTATTAAGCGACAATACGCAGCAAGGTACGGCAAGCATAATACAGCAAGACTGTGTCGAAAGTACTGCCACAATAGAGGCTGCGCCAAACGAGGGCTACATATTTGCACAGTGGAACGATGGCAACACCGACAATCCGCGTAACATAACAGTAACCCAAGATGTTACATATACTGCATATTTCTTGTCAGCATACAATATAACTGTTGCATCCGCCGATGAAACTATGGGATCTGTTACAGGTGGCGGTTCTTATACAGAAGGTACTCAGGTCGAAATTTCAGCCAGCGCTAACGAGCACTACCATTTCGTACAATGGAACGATGGCAACACCGACAATCCACGTACAATAACGGTAACAGGCGATGCAACCTATACGGCAACCTTCGCAATCGACCAGCACACAATTACGGTTGAATCGGCAGATGAAACAATGGGAACTGTCAGCGAAAGCAACACATACGACTATGGTACTGAAATTCAGATTTCGGCAACAGCAACCGAACACTACCACTTTGTAGAGTGGAACGACGGCAACACCGACAATCCGCGCACATTTACCGTAACATCCGATTCAACATTCACGGCTACCTTCGCAATAGACCAGCACACAATCACGGTCGAATCAAACGATGAAACTATGGGTACAGTAAGCGAGGACGGCACCTACGACTACGGCACCGAAATTCAGATTTCGGCAACAGCAGCCGAACACTATCATTTTGTCGAGTGGAACGACGGCAACACCGACAACCCTCGCACAATCACGGTCACTGGCGATGCAACCTACACGGCAACCTTCGCAATCGACAGATTTGCAATAACGGTTGAATCAAACGATGAAACTATGGGAACTGCTAGCGAAAGCGGAGAATACGATTATGGTACAGAAATGCAAATTTCGGCAACACCAGCCGACCACTACCATTTTGTACAATGGAACGACGGCAACATCGACAACCCGCGTACAATAACCGTAACATCCGATTCGACATTCACGGCAACCTTCGCAATCGACCAGCACACAATTACTGTCGAATCCAATAGTGAAGCAATGGGAAGCGTGAGCGAGGGCGGCACTTACGACTATGGTACTGAAATTCAGATTTTGGCAACAGCAAACGAAGGCTACGGCTTTGCTGCTTGGAACGACGGCAACACCGACAATCCGCGCACAATCACGGTAACTGGCGATGCAACCTACACTGCAACCTTTGGCGTAATGTACACAATAACAGTACTTTCAGCTGATGAAACTATGGGAACAGTAAGCGAAGGCGGTGTATATGTTGAAGGTTCGCAGGTGGAAATTTCGGCAAATGCAGCCGAACACTATCACTTTGTTCAGTGGAACGATGAAAACACCGACAATCCACGCACAATAACGGTAACATCGGATTCAACATTCACTGCAACCTTCGCAATCGACCAGCACACCATTACGGTTGAATCGGCAGATACTTCTATGGGTACAGTAAGCGAGAGCGGCACCTACGACTATGGCACCGAAATACAGATTTCTGCAACTGCAAACGAGCACTATCATTTCGTGCAATGGAGCGACGGCAACACCGACAATCCACGCAACATCACAGTAACTGGCGATGTAACCTACACTGCCCAATTTGCTCCCGACCAGTACACAATTACAGTTGAATCTGCAGACGAAACTATGGGTACTGTAACTGGTGGCGGAACCTTCGACTATGGCACTGAAAGGCAGATTTCTGCAACTGCACTCAGCGGTTATCAGTTCGCACAGTGGTCAGACGGCAATACCGACAACCCGCGTACCATCACGGTAACTGGCGATGCAACCTACGTTGCTTCATTCATCCCTGCAACTGGCATCGAGGAAAATGCAAGCCTTGAAATTTCCCTCTTCCCGAATCCAGCCAACGACATCCTCAACATCACATCATCGGAAACAATTTCCGAAATCGAGATTGTAAATACGCTCGGTCAGGTGGTAAAGCGCATTGAGGTAAACGCAGACAATGCGGTTTGCGATGTGGAAGATTTGACAAGCGGGGTGTATGTGGTGAGAATCCACACCAAAGGAACGGTTGTCTCGCAACGCAAATTCGTAAAGGAATAACCGAAATGTTTTGTGGTCTATTGTAGGGTTTGGTTTCAAACCATACCCTACAATGTATCACCACAAAAACATACAAAGATAAAGGACGGTTTTGTGCCGTCCTTTTTTTGTTCTTTCGGATTT
>JAGCNN010000219.1 GCA_017645925.1 Bacteroidales bacterium | reverse complement strand
CCAGTTGCAGGATACTACAATATGCGCGGGAGATACTATATTATGGAACATCAAAATGCGACAGGACGAATATGCATTCCAATGGTACAAGGACGGGGAACAATATGGAGATGCTAGCAACCTGATTGAAATATCCGAGGCGGGAGCATATACCTGCCTCATCACAGACACACTTGGATGCTCATTCCAAACAGACACATTGCATCTGGCAATCGACAATTATCCAGTCTCAGCAGGTTTTGAGAATAGCGATACCACACTATGCTACGGCAACCGACTGCACCTATCATCTAACTACGACGAAACAGCATCGGCGATATGGAACGATGGAACTACAGACCTTGAATATTACTTAACACAACCCGGCACATACACCGTTACAACAACAAACACCCGTGGTTGTACAGCAACAAACAGCATAAATGTAAACCTGCAAGGTCAGGTTCCTGTAGCAAACTTCAGCATTGAGGGACACTGCCAGAATATACCTATTAATATAATAGACCTCAGCATCTCGGAAATAGGAGACATAAGCACACACAGATGGTTCGCTAACGACAGCCTCATCGGAACGGAAGAAAATGCCTCACATATCTTTACTGAATACGGACAGCAAAACATCAAACTATACCTCGAAACTACAGATAACTGCGCAAACGATACCACTATTTCCGTTTACATTGACCCAGAACCGCAACCAGACTTCTTGCCAAAGTTCTTCTGCCAGAACGCTCTAACAGAAATTCACACCCGGTCGTCAATTGCGGATGGAAATATAAGCGCCCATTCGTGGATTATAAATGACGAACCGCTAACTGGCGAAATCACAACTGCAATGTTCAGCAATAATGGAATAAATACCATAACACTTTCGGCAGAAAGCGAGCTTGGTTGCGTTTCAACAAAAACTTTCGAGGTCAATGTACAACAAGCCGACATGCCAAGCATCAGTATTTCTGGAATATGTGTCGGACATGAAACCAAATTCATAAACAAAACCCCGTTCAACAACATTAATCCACAAACCGCTTGGGAATGGGACTTCGGTGACGAGTCGGCATCTTCGTCTTCAAGAAATGCCGTCCACACATACGACAGCATTGGCACTTATGACATTTCGCTCGCCGTAACATACGCCAACCGCTGCACCACAAGCATTGACACAACCATAACAATCCACGAATTGCCAAATGCCTCAATTTCAACACATAACGCATGTATTGGCGCTGAAACTATGCTGGAGGCTGAAATTTCTTCCACCGACAACATTGCCGAATACAATTGGCAAATTGACAGTATTTTCAATTCACAGGAAGCACAACCAACATTTGTCGCCGACACAATAGGAACATTTGCCGTAAGCCTTGACATAAAGACCGAATATGCCTGCTCGTCACAAACAACCGACAGCATAACCATATACGAGAATCCAAACATAATGTTCACTCAATCGCGCGACTGGGGAGGCTCACCGCTGTATGTCGAGTTTGAGAACTCCTCAGAAGGTGCAACTTCGTACCACTGGAATTTCGGAAATGAAGGCGAAAGTTCACAAGCAAATCCATACTTCATTTTCACGAAACCTGGCACATACGAAGTCAGTCTCATTGGCATCAACGAATTCGGATGCTCCAGCAGATACACATCATCGGCAATAACAGTAGTGGAGCCGATAGTTGACATAATGCTTATGGACTTGAAAACCACCGTTGAAAACTCTTTTGCAAAAATCTCTTTCGTGATTGTAAACCTCGGAACATTGCCAGCTGAAAATCTTATTCTCGAACTTAAATTTGATGACCGCACATTCCGAGAAAGCATCGACTATATTGCGCAGGGCGAAGTACGTCCATACACATTTGGAACACAAATATCGGTACCACAGGGCTACAACATCAAATCGACAATCTGTGTTGAAGCAATAGTGCCAGACGTCGAAGGACATAGCGACTTGAACTTAACAAACAACAACCTTTGCGTTACCGATGCCGAGAACCTGTCGGTTGGCATACCCTACCCGATTCCTGCAAGCGAGCAAATCACCTGCGACATCTACACCAAGATTCCTACCGACCTTGACATTTCAATATTCAACATCTTCGGAAAACTTGTGAAGCATGAGACTATCAGCCAACACAAAGGATACTTGAAGTATGTTGTCAATGTTACCGACTTGGCGGGTGGCATGTACTTTATTAGGGTGAACTCGAAGGACGAAAGCATTACGCATAAGTTTGAGATAAGGTAAAGGCACGCACACTAAGCCTGTCGAAGTGATGGGGATGAATACTCCGATTGGCTCAGCAACCGAAGTTTAGGATGCGAATTAGAATCAATATTCCGTCTTATCCTCTTTGCTTTCCCACTTTTCAAATGCCTTTGCAGCCTCGTTTCTGAGCATCTTCACAACCTTGATGGAACGCTCGGACTCAGGCTTGGCAAATTCCTCGTATATAAAGTTGTCGCTGAATCCTATTTTGTCGGCATCAGTCTGGGTATTAGCATAATACAACTTGCCAATCCTAGCCCAATATATGGAAGCCAAGCACATTGGACAAGGTTCGCACGAGGCATATATTTCGCAGCCAGAAAGGTCAAATGTACCCAATTTCTTGCAAGCCATACGGATGGCATTCACCTCGGCATGAGCCGTAGGGTCGTTGTCGAGAGTTACCGAATTGGAAGCTACAGCCAACACTTCGCCATCCTTTACTACCACTGCGCCAAAAGGTCCGCCCCCATTATCCACACTTTCAAGCGACTTTTCTATCGCAAGTCGCATATATTTCTCATTGTTGTTTTCCATCAGCAGTCCATTTTAAGAGTGAGTAAAAATACGAAACAAACACCGCTCCTGTCGAGGTTTCAAGCGTATCATCAGAAAACATCGACACCGTAGCAATGATGAAGAATACCAAGAAATAATACGAACATGATTTCCAATCTGAGAAAACAGGGAAGAACCATGCGAACAAGCATATCAGAAAACCAAAAATTCCAAACGCGATAAAGAATGTAAGAAACTGATTGTGCGCTCTGTTCCTATTATCCTTATCAAGAAGACTTCCTTCCTCTTCGTAAATCGCCTGATATTCATCATTCACATCTCCCTCTCCTGTTCCTGTGAAAAAATTCTTGGCAACCAGCTTACAGCCATATTTCAAGTACTCAACACGCTGCGTTACCGAATGTCCATTTGTTATTCCTGTCTTTCTATATATATCAAATTCCCATATCGTTACATAAATCCTACAAATAAGGTTTCCTTTACTTGCAAACCTATAATTAGTTTCCCCATTTTCAACATTCCTGACATCTGCATCCGAAAGTTTGCCAATTCCCTCCGCATCCTTTGTCAACCCGAGAGACGTCATATACCTCACAAGCGTTGGATATATGTACTGCCCTCTTTTGTCAAGGCTATCAAGCGGAATTGCACTCCGTCCAGCCCAAGCCGATTCCAGCTCAGCCCTTGAAATGTTCTGCCATACAATATTGCCATTTTCAATGCTTCCGTCCGACACAACCTCATCGTAAGGATTGCCATTGGCTGTAGTTTCCAACCGTTCATTATTGCCAGTAGGACGATAAAAATCATAAATCTCGTATGCAATAAAACCAGCAACGGCAAGCGGAATCACTATAAACGAAACCAAACTGAGCCAGCGATACAATTTTCTATCGGACTTCAGGGCAATTGACAACAAGACAGCCTCGGCAACCACAAAGAAACTTACATAACCTGTTATAGACTGAATCATTGACATGAAGAACAAAAGCCACAAACACAGCAATATGCCTATCCAGAATGTCTTTTTTGTAAAAAATATCCTCTTTGCCATGAAGTACAGCAAGATAAATATTGAAAGACATATCATCAACGACAACCTTATATTGCTGACAAACAGCGACAATGCCCTGAAATTACCTCCTAAGCCGAACAACTTTGCAGCACCGCCAAGACAAGTTGCCACAAATACACCTGCAACAAATGAAACAAGGACAATATTCCGTTTTTCAACCGAAATTGGCTTTGAGCCGCCCAATGCAAGCGGAAGGGCAAGCAGCGGCAACTTTACCCGCAAATCGTTCATTGCGTAATCAAAGTTGGACGTATTGATAAGCCACACAATGTGGACTAAAAATATCAAACAGAAAATTAAAATTCCCTTGTTATCCCAGATGCGCTTCAACTTTGACGAGTAATCACCTTCGACAAACCAATTGACAACAATCATAATGATTGTTGCGTTGGTTACAAACAGCGACAACGGCATAAAAAATGCCATCACCGCCAACCCCAACAGGTAAATAGCCGAATGAACTTTTGCTCGTTTCACCTTGTGCTACAACCTTGTAACCGTCTTAGAAACTTTCTTTTCGTGACCGAATGTAAGGTTGCATCCCATACGCATATTCACAGTCTTAGCCCGTTGCGGGAAAACCAAACCAATCACATCGTCAGTTACAATAAACCAAGTTACGAAACCAAGTCTCGCCGAAAATCCCAATCCCAAATTCATCGCCGTGTTGTTATTAAACGACCAGCTTGCGTGAAGTGAAAGCCAATGCGTGATATTGGAATTTACCGAAAGTGTAAACGACTGGTTGTAAGTCTTCCTATACAACTCGCCTCTGTACAGGAAACCGAAGCCTAATTTTTCGTATAGCTGATAAGTTGCACCTACAAATATATTGGACGGCAACCAAGTCATATAATTCTTGTTGCGAATATCCATGTCAAACAAATCCACAAGAGTATCGGCAATATGCTGCAATGTATATCTTTCCTCATCTACACCGAACGAAAGTTTTCCTTCTTCATTTTCCTTGAACTGAAGATTGATGCCCTCGAAAGTGAACTCGCCCTTTGCCGAAGCAACCTGCGCATCATTAAGCCAATTTATAAAACCAATGTCGGTTGCCGAGAACGATACGGTAAGTTTATCGGTAACGAAATAGTTTACACCCAAATCCAACCCGATACCGAGATTCTTAAACGAAAAATAATCGCCTTTCAATCCGTTCAAGCCAGAATTATAGAATGTAGAGTCAATTACATCATAGTCAATAATGCCCGATGATTTACGTATTTGCATATCGGCACTAACCGTAATAAAATACATTTCGGGGTCGGTAGTCAAATCAAGGCTACCTGTCTTGGTACTCAAATCGGCAATACCGAACAAAAGTTTCATTCGTCCGCCCACCGACACCTTTTCCCTTATGCTGGTTGAGAAACCTACGCCAAGTTCGTGAAACCCAGTGGCATTAAACGACAATCTAGACAAGTCGCAAGCCTCGCCGTCGAGCATATACTGACGGTTGCCGTGCAACATAAAGTCGAAAAATGTACGGGGAATGTTAGTTCCAAACATAAACCTGTCGGAGAAATTGACCGTAATGACAGCATCACTCTTGGTTCGATACGAAAAATTGAGGTAATCAAGCCTGAATTCGCCTCGTATGTAGTTGTTCTTATGTATCTTCTTCATAAGCAAGGGCATATCCAAAACAAGACTGTCCTTCATGCGTCCCTCTCCGTGGTGTATTATATGGTTGTAGCAAAATGAATTGTTGCCGTAATTGAAATAAAAGGCAGGAGGCAACTGTCCAAAAACAGGCACCAACAACCCGCCAATCTGCAAGTTATTACTTGGAATTTCGGCAACATTTACTGTTTGCGACTGGAACACCCTGTCCATATAGTATAATGTACTCGCTTGCTGTGATTTTGCACCAAAAGAAAGCAACAATAAAACTGCAACTATTATAAGCTTATAAATCTTCATAACAAAACCCTCCTCTTTTTAGTTAGCAGCATTTATATTCTCATTCACATCAAGGTCAACATCCAGCCCGATATTTAGCTTGAAACCATAATCCCTGAACAGCTTGACATTTTCACCGCCTTGCGAATCGCCTGCAGTACTTGAGGTTATCTTAATCAGCAGATGTCTGCTATTCTTCATATTGTTTATCTGCGTATCTGTCATTTCAATTCTCGTTGGCGTACTTACAGGCTCGCTTGTCATCAAATTACCGTAGGCATCGACTTCAGCAGCCTCAAGCAGCATCAGATTCTCATTCTTAATCAGGGAATCAAGCACATTATAGTTTTCGTCAACGAGGTAGAACTGTGCTTTAGCCGCTACAGGCATATTGTTCTTGATATTAATGTTCACAGCCATACGCGATATTGGCAGGTTACCAACGTAGTTGCTGATGTCTATGTCGGCAGTATCCCTGTATGTAAAGTTGTACAAGTGTCCGTACAATGGAATTTCCACCTCAATCTTTGACCTCACACGCGAATTTTCGTCAATGAAATTCCTTGTATGTTCGGTCCCCGGGTAATTTGTTACTGCCTTTGCATTGAAATGCAACCATGTAGGACGGTTTGGAATGATTTGGTCGAGATAAGAATTCGATGAATCAACAGTAACAATGCCCTCGGCTTCAAATCCTGGTCTAAGCGAATGGTTCATTATAAAAGGATTGTTTTCGCTAAGCGGGAAATTAGGCTTAATTATAGAATTCATGTCCCATGTAACATCGTTTCGCTGCATGTAGGCATCGAGCTCTGTAAAGAAAAACTCGGAAGGCACGCCATACGAGTTCCAATATGTAACAGTCAGCCTTGGTTTCCTAAAATAGAACGAAGCGTGTTCCCAGTCGTACTTTGGATTCTGCTTAAACATTGTTATCTCTATCGTATCGCTCTGGATTAGCAGTTCATTGTAACCGAAATATCCGTACATGCCCTTGTAGTTGAAATCGCCAAATGTAACGTCAACCGAGAAGCTGCCGCCAGTAGGAGGCGCACCGTTATAGGAAAGATCCACCAATATCTTTATTGGAATCTCGTTGAAATGCCTGCTTGTGGTCGTCATATCAATGGTATATCCGGCAAGAGAAAGTATCCTGTATTCATTCTGATTGCTTCCGCCAATCGTTATGGAATCTCTGAACGGAACGCCATTCTTCCTTATCGAAGGGAACTCAACTACAAACTTTGAAGACAAGCCAAAAGTCGAAGACAAGCGGTATGTCAAAGTTGCCGAATTTAAAACCAACGAATCAATTTCTGCCTCATCGTTATCCGCATTTTCATTTCTCAGCGTGAACGATATGTTTTCCTCTGTACTATATCGCAACGTCATGTCGCGTGTTCCCCGCGATGAGAAATCGCCTATGCCTATACTCTTCGAATACGAAACTTCTCCAAAGTTCAGCAAGTCCTGAACCTTTTTAGATTCAACATACGAATGATAAAACATTGAAAGATAGCCCTCGTCGTTTTCCTGCAATGCTATTGTCGTGTCAAAAACTCCCAATATCTGAGCAAATGTTACATCGCTGTAAGCAAGAGGAATAGCAAAACTGCCATCGTACCTGACATCCCCGCCAAGCCTGTCCAAATCGAAATTGTCTTTAGTACAAGATGGCAAAATGCATACTGTTGCAATAATCGCCAATGCTAAAAAATAAAACAATTTTCTCATATTGATACTTATTTTGTTATTCTATAATTTACTAAACGTCCTTTTCTCAATCCTGCCACAAGACCGTATGCTTCGGCTGCCGGCACCTCGCAGATGCTGAACTGAGTTTCGCCGTCCAACGGTAAGCCGTCGTACATTGTACCATTCATATTGACAAGATACAGCTTGCCATCAGCCGAAGTTACGCCAATCCTCGTCTGTCCGCAAAACTGGTAGAACGACGGACTTGAAATCTGCGAGCCGAAATCATTTTCAAACAACAACTTGCCGCCGTTTCCATATACCGATAGCCGCGAAGAATCGGCAAACACATAATCGGGACGACCATCTGCGTCAATATCCTTCATTGCAAAATAGTGTGCCGCCGAAAAATTTCCCAAAGCCAAAGAATCCTGCTTTCCACTCTTATAAAGCCTGCGCACAATTCCAGCCTCATCGGTAGCGACAAACTTAGGACTTCCCGACACATCACAGAAGATAGGATTTCGCGAGAACTTAAATCCCGTGAGGAACTCCATTTTAGAGCTACCATTGCGAGCCAACAAGTATGCCTTGTAGTCATCGTGGAAGGCTATGAAATCCTCCTTTGAAATCACATAGTGGGAAATCTCGGATGTAACATTTGTTTCCGTACCTGCAAAATCCCAACCTTTCAACAGATTGCCTTCTATATCATACACATAAACCTTGTTGTCGCTGCAAGGCGCAAATATACGATAGTTGCGGTTGCCTTCATAGTCGAAAACAGATATCGGAGCAGTAGCTTCTGCCCTAAGTGCAAGCGGATACTTGGAAATGAAATTGCCAAGCCTATCAACCAGATATATCTTGTCCTTTGTAGAGAAAAGATACTGCAGCTTGCCGTTCTTGTAGGCATCTACCTGAACGATAGGACTTATTATTCTGCCGTCCAACTGTACACGCCATATTTCCTTGCCAGAAAAATCAAACAGGTACAACTGGTTATTTACATCCTGCAAAATTACCTCCTTGGCCTCAGTATCATGGTTCTTTACAATGTAAGGCTTTGTAGCAATGGATACCCCGATGTTAGTTTCCCAGATAATATCGGAACCGGCAACCTGCTTCCCATCCGACTCGCCTAAAGAAACATTGCAATATACAAGGTCGTCGAGATGCTTGAACTGTATGCCGATAACACCATTGTCGCCGATGCCTGCTCTGCATTTGTCT
>JAGCNN010000218.1 GCA_017645925.1 Bacteroidales bacterium | reverse complement strand
CTCGGCAACAACAGGAAGATGGTCGCTCATATTGTATAAGGCATCAATCACATTGCTGGGCAAAGTATTGTTCTGAGGTGAATTGATTGCGCCATTGAACCTGTTACCATCTTGACCTACAGCCCAGTATGAGTTCGGACAATATGATATGCCCTTTGTTCCATTAATAATGCTTGATGACATAAGAATGAAGTCAAAACGATCGTCCATGCCTCCACCCGAAAAGCAATCATTTCCGTTGCCACTACGGGTTGATTGAGTGTGGTATTCGCTGAAATTCCAGTTGTTGTTCCATTCGCCCATCTGGTTTACGGGGTCGTAGAAGGCAATTGGAAGGTAAGATGGATTCACAAGGTTCTGGAAGGCTGGTTCCGATGCCCTATATACATTGAAATCGCCGCAGATAATAAAATTGTCGTTATTGCCTTGTGTAGTGAGATAATTCGTAAACTGCTGAATTTCAGTTGACCTGTCGTATGCACAGTCGGTTCCTGCCTTTAAATGCACAATTGCCACCTTCAATGTATCGTTTGAGGTCAAATGCTTCAGCTTGTAGATGTTTATCTCGCGAATGTCGGTGTCAATCTTGCTCTGCGCAACAAGTTTGAGTTTTGTCTTGTCGTAGAATAGTGCATTGTTCAGGTAAGTATTTCCCGATGCATTAGCAGAAGCCCATCTGGTTACCCCGTTTACATTCAGCGAATTGCCAAGAATATAAGATATGGAATATGCCAAAGTCGGATTTTTTCCGCCCACTTCGCAGCAGCATAGGACATCGGGTTGCTGGTTGGCGACAATTGTCGCCAAATAGCCAGCCTTTGCCTGATGCGGATTGTTTTCCGTTGTACAATAACTTGGATAATTATTGAAATTCAGTAGATTGTAGCTCATAACCTTGATTTTCCCCTGCGAAAAGGAAAGCAAGCTTATGCTAACAAAAATGTTAAGTACTATCGTATATCTCGCAAGTTTATGCATAATTAATTCATTATAGACTTGGTCTTTACTTCTACGATTTTGCCATATTTTGCAAGTTCCTTCATGTCTATTTTCTTCTTGTTGCCAACAATGGTAATAAGCATCGGACGTCCCTGAATGGTTTTCTTGTAGAACTCAACTATGTTGTCGAATTCCAACGACTTATAAATATCATATTGCATAATGCGCGGGTCTTCCTTGTATCCAAACAGTCTCCATTTCTCAACCGTTTCGGTAACATCACGCTCATCGGGCTTGGAGGTCAGCAACGACTGCATCAAATAATCCTTGACGCCACGCATACGCTTCTCTTTCATTGGCATATCGTTGATAAGTCCTGTCATTACCGAAATTGCATCAATGGTCTTGTCGCTCTGAGTTCCTATGAATGCCATGAATTTGGATTTTTCCTTTTTAGTCAAGCCGGTTCTGCTTACAGCGTATGCCGAGTATGCCATCGAACGGAATTCTCTGATTTCTTGGAAAACAAGAGACGACATTCCTGTTCCGAAATACTGGTTGAATGCATCCATATTTGCCATCTGCTTCTCATCAAGCACTTCGCCTTCGATGTAGAAATAAATCTTGCTTTGCAATGCCTTGGAGTCGTTCAGGAACAAAATTGTGTTTTCCGAATACTGCTTTGTAGGCAAAACCTTCGGAAATTCGCCATCAGTATCAACAGAACCAAAATCCAAATTCTTCAGCAAGGAAATTACATCGTCAGCACCTATTTTGCCAGAAAAATGAACTGTGAAAGGGTGAGCCTTTACTTGCGAAAGCGCCGACATCATTTCGTCCGATGTAATCTTCGACACTTCCTTGGCACTTGCACGACGCAAATACTTTGAATTTTCACCAAAGATACCATATTGTATCAAAGCGGAAGCAATATCGTCGGTTGACTTACGTTCCATCTTGCGGTTCATATCATCTTCATCAACAATCCTTTCCAGCTTCGAATCGTCAGCCTTGGCATCGGTAAGAAGGCTCAGTACCAAACCAACCGATTCCTTGAAATACTTGTTGAACCCATAAATTGACACTGTAAAGTAGTTGTCGTCGGCAGAAATAGAGTACGATGCGGCATATTTCTGAAGTTCCTTGTTGAACTTGTCGTTTGTCATTTTAGACGTGCCAATAAGCTGAAGGTAAGAAGCTAATTCCTCGTATTTGGGGTAATCCTTGAGTCCTGTCTTGAACTTTATCTCCATGTTGAAAATGTCGTTCTGGTCAAACTTGGAGTAATACAGGTCAACACCTTTTGCAATGCCATAATATTCATAGTCTTCGCCTTCCTTTACAAACTTTGGCGACATTGATTTCACTGGCATATTCTCGAATTTAATGGCGTAATCGGATGAAACCTCGGCATTTTCGGGAACAACAGGGTCAAAACCGGGCTTGTCAAGCTTGTCCTTGCTTGGGAATCCCATCTTTGAATGATATGACAGATAATTGTCGTTCAGGTATTTCTCGGCAACTTCCTTTATGTCATCAGGGGTTATGCTTTCAATATATTTGGGATAAGCAAGCACATCTTTCCAGTCTTTTCCGGCAATGAAACATTCTCCCATCTTGTAGGCGCGCATCTGCGGGTCTTCCATTTCCTCCTCAAAATTCTTTATCATTTCCAGCTTTATTGCCTCCAATTGCTCCTTGTCAACAGGCTCGGTGCGCAGACGCTTTATTTCATTAACAACCATGGCTTCTGCATCCTCAAACTTCTGTCCGATAATTTTTGGCACATACAAGACCATCATTCCGCCATGGTCGAGGCGTTCATTGTTGATAGCCATTGCAGCCAGCAGTTTTCCATCGTTCATCAGTTTGTCCAGATAACCAGTGGATGACGAATTGTTCAGCAAGGCCTGGCAAATTGAAAGTGCATACAAATCATTGTTGTTCATGGTTACGGTTCTGTAGCCAAGTACACCCATACGTACTGGTGTAAGTGCCACCTCAACCGATTCTACACCGTTGAAAGGCTTTTCCTCGTACTTGGGATATTCAGGAATATCACCTTTGCGCCAAACACCAAAATATTTATCAATCAATGGCTTGACATCGGAAACCTTGAAATTTCCAGTCATTATCAAAGCCATGTTGTTGGCAACATAATATGTATCGTACATTTTCTGCATGGTTGTAAGAGACGGATTCTTAATATGGTCGGCCTTTCCTATGACGGTTTGCGTTCCGTAGGGATGGTTTTTGTAGAAGTGCGACAGGAACGATTCCATAAGGTTAGATGTGAACTCGTCGGCATACATGTTCTTTTCCTCGAACACGGTTTCCAATTCCGACTGGAACAACCTGAAAACCGGATGTTTGAAGCGGTGCGAATACAATTCCATCCATTTTTCCATCTGTCCTACAGGAAATTCATTGAAGTATGCAACAACTTCGTCGGAAGTAAAGGCGTTTACCATCGTTGCGCCCATTCCGTCAAGAAGCTTATCAAGTTCGTTTGGAATAGCGTACTTGCCAGCTTTTAGCGACAATGCGTTGATTTCCTTTTGGATTTCCTTGCGGCGGGCATCATCTGTGGTAGCTGCAAGTTCGTCATATTTCATTGAAATGCTGTCCAAGTAAACCTTTTCTGCCTTGTAGTCGATGGTTCCAATTTCATCGGTGCCCTTAAACATCATGTG
Source organism: Bacteroidales bacterium (assembly GCA_017645925.1). GTDB lineage: Bacteria > Bacteroidota > Bacteroidia > Bacteroidales > ML635J-15 > Bact-19. The sequence continues at coordinate 3,865 of JAGCNN010000218.1, read as the reverse complement.
CTCAAGGTAGTGCGATGTGCCAGTATGGTCGGCTGGGTCATATTTTCCACCAGTCTTGATGGCTATAGCACCAAGAACTACCGAAGCATTAGGGTCTTCGTTAAGATATACATTCAATCCGTTAGGCAACTCATAATGCACAACATCAAGGCTTTTATTCCTTTGTGAAAAAGCGACCAAAGATAGGGCTGTCGCTAAAAGTAAAAATGCTATTCTTTTCATATTCAATTATTTGTATTTCTTCTTAAAATCTTTTTTCTTTAATACATTTGTGGTACTTATTGAAATTTCTTTCTTGGGCTGTCGCTCTAAATCAGTTTCTACCTTTGAAAGTTTGTCCAAAATTTCCATTCCGACCACAATTTCTCCAAAAACTGTGTATTGGCCCTCGTACATTGGGATTCCGCTTCGTTCAAGATACTTTTCGATGTTCTTTTCCGAAATTGAGAACAATTCTACACCATCCTTTTCAATTTGAGGCTTTACCATTTTCATTATGTTCGCATACAATTCGTTGTGCTGCTTCATGGTCTTCATTGTGTGCAAAGCCTCAAGGCTGTCTTTCAGACTTTTGTTTTCGGGTAGCTGCAAAAATTTGTCTATGTATATTTTATAGGTATCGCGGTTCCTTATTGCAACCGATGTCTTTATTTCGTGAATGTTAGGATTTGTGCCACCGTCAACGATGAAAAATAGGCTGGCATCGGATTTCTTGTACTGATTTTGCCAACCTTCAACACGTTTCATTGCTACAGTTCCGCGCAGTGGCAATATCTTTTCGTTGAATTCGGCGGGCAAGGTCCTGTCGCTGTCAAAATCAGCGGTGAGCATATCTTTTTCGGCAAATCCCTTGCGCAGTCCCAGCGAGTATTCGCTGTTGCGAATCGTTTTATATACAGTAGTTCCGTCATAAAAATTTGCAGAACATTTATCCATGAAATTATCGCGATGTGCAGGTGTGCCTTGGTATAGTCCGACTACAAAATTGCCTGCAGTTGTTTCTATTTCAACATAATTCTTTATCTTTAATGGATTGCGAAATACGGAGCAGGACTGTAAAAATACAGCTGCCAAAAAGCATATAAAAAGAATTCGCAATATTTTTTTCACAAATTATTAATTTATATTGTTTTTTTTACTAATATTGTCGGCGTAAAATTAGAAAAAATTTCAAGAACGAATATGAAAAAAAATGTTGTGATATTTTTGGTTGTAGCCTTGACATTAGGAGCAATGGTTTTGATAGGCGGTTGCCGCCAGCCAGTTCCTCCGAAGGCTATAGTGAGAATTGTTGATACCAACAAGCAACCTGTTGAGAATGCTATGGTTATAATCAAGGCCAACAACTCCGACAGTGCACACACAATGGTATATTTCAAAGACGAAACCAAGTCGGTTGCCGATACCCAGTACACAAAATCCGATGGCGTTTTGGAATATGAATTCAAGTACGAATCAATCCTGAAAGTGGAAGCAACCAAGGCTGCCGACAGACAAAATCCTTTTGTAAGAAGAGGAATGGGCGTGCTTGTTCTCGAAAACAACAAGACAACCGATGTAACAATTGAAATCAACGAACAAACCGTATTTAATTAGGATTAATAATGAAAAGATTTTTATTTGCCCTTGTATTCGTGGCATTTAGTGCTTGCGCTTTTGCTCAAGTAACAATAACTTCAAGCAACTACTATCAGGAAGGCGCTGTTGCAAGAGATGTTTACACTGTTGAAAATGACGCAACCGATTCTGTATCAACAGCCAATTTGTTAACAACACCTCTTACGTTCAGCAATTCGCTTGAGTCTCAGTTCGGTGCATACAATATGGTTGACTCCGTTTACTATGACGGACCTGCTGCAGAAGGTGAATTCACCGAAGAAACTTGCTCGTTTGCCGATGAAAACGGAATGCGTATGCATTTGAAGGTTACAGACGAAAAGGCAGTTTGTCTTGGCGTTAGCGGTGCTTTGGCTCAGTTGGGACTCAACGATAACATTGAAGTTCCGTTTGAAGAAGAAATGGATGTTATTACTTTCCCTGCACAGTTGAATTCGCAGACAAACAGCACTGCTCATGGTTTGTACATTGAGCATATCAGCGCATTGCAGGAGTCTTTCAATGAGTTTGGTTCATACGGACCGATGATATATCAGTTTGTTACAGCCGAATACGACTCAATAATGATTGACATACAAGTAACATTCAGTTCTGAATTTGATGAAAATGGAACTTTAACCCTCTCAGGTAGCAGAATGATGCAGGGCGAATACGAATATTTGCGTGAAAAAAGGCAGTATTCGTACATCACCAACATGTATATGCAAAGAAATGGCGAGCAAGAGTTTACCATTATCAGCGAATGTACGCTTACAAATCCTATGTTTGCATCGTTTTTCGGAAGCGAAACTATAAATCTCGGAGAAGCATTGGAAATGATGATTGGCTTGTCGTTCCCTATGACTTCAACAAGCGTAACATTAAACTATTGGAGAGCAGACGACAACTACCCGATAGTAGAAATGTCAACCAATCCAAGCTTGACTTATTCCAAGCGCCTTGCAATAAGGTATGAAGACCATGAAACTTCATGCGATGCACTTGAGAATGCAAACGTTGAAATATTCCCGAATCCAACAACCGATTTCCTCAATATTGCTATCGAAGATATGGATAACGGTATTATGAATATATATTCAACCAATGGTTCGCTTGTAAAGGAAGTTCGCTTGAATGGAAATCATAACAGCATAAATGTAAATGATTTGCATAGCGGATGCTATTTCTTCAAGATTATGTATGGTGATAAAGAAATAAATGGTAATTTTGCAAAGAATTAATTAATGGTATGGGGTATTAGCTCAGTTGGCTAGAGTGCATGGCTGGCAGCCATGAGGTCATCGGTTCGACCCCGATATACTCCACCAGAAGGAAGCGGCTAATTAGCCGCTTTTTTCGTTCTCTGCAGATTGTTGTGTATGTGGGTGTAATGTGTTGAGCATCAGTAATGTTAGCTTGTTCTTGGAATAAAATCAAAAATATGTTTAAGAATATTAATAAAAAAGAATGTTGGTAATTTATTTTTAATATCTTTGCGGAAATTTAAAAACAATAAATATTATGGCTAAAATAAAAGTAGCAATTAACGGTTTTGGTCGCATCGGTCGTAATGTATTCAAGATTGCATTCGGACGCGACAATATAGAAATTATCGGTATCAACGACCTTACTGATACCAAGACATTGGCACACTTGCTGAAGTACGATTCAACTCAGGGCAAGTTCGACAAGGAAGTTTCCTACAACGACAGCGCAATTATCGTAAACGGTAAGGAAATAAAGGTTAGTGCAGAAAGAAATCCTGCTAACATTCCATGGCCAGAAACTCCAGATGTAGTAATTGAATCGACTGGTCTTTTCACCAGCAAGGAAAGTCCTAAGGGCGGTTACCGCGACCACCTGAAGAACGGTGCAAAGAAGGTTATCCTTACCGTTCCAGCAAAGGACGATATTGATGCAATGGTTGTTCTCGGTGTTAACGAAGAAGTTCTCACAAAGGACGTTCAGTGCGTATCAAATGCTTCTTGCACAACCAACTGCCTTGCACCTATCGCAAAGGTTCTCAACGATAACTTCGGCATTGAATACGGTCTTATGACTACTATTCACTCGTACACCAACGACCAGATTGTTCTCGACGGTCCACACAAAGACCTCAGAAGAGCTCGTTCGTGCGCTGTTTCGCAGATTCCTACCACAACTGGTGCTGCTAAGGCTGTTGGTAAGGTTCTCCCAGCTCTCAATGGCAAACTCGACGGTATGGCAGTTCGCGTACCAACCCCAACAGGTTCATCGGTTGACTTGGTTT
>JAGCNN010000217.1 GCA_017645925.1 Bacteroidales bacterium | reverse complement strand
CGCAGGAGCATCGACCGCTAATGCAACTACAAGCAATCAAAATACCTCTACACAAAACTCAAATTCAAACTCAAACTCAAATCCCAGCGTCGAATCTCAGGCCTTCGAGGATGCTGCGCCCCTCCCATCAGGTAATGATAGCAAAGGTGAAACAACCGAAAATGTAGAACCAACCCCGACTTCAAAGACTGAAGGCCGTGTAAACTTTGGCGGACTTTCGGGCGGAAGCGGTTCTGGCAACAGCGGAAGCGGTTCGGGCGGCGGAAACCCAGGCTTTGGTGGAGGAAACGGCTCTGGCGGCGGAAGTGGAAACGGTCCCGGCGGCATAGGCGGTAGCATAGGAAACCGCAAGGTTACCAAGGTTATGCCCGAAAACAAGGACAACATGACAGGAACAGTGAAACTCAAGATAACTGTAAACGAAAAAGGAATTGTAGAAACTGCCGAACCCGCAAGCGGAACAACTTGCAGCGAATGTGTACCTTTCGCAATCAAGGCCGTAAAGCAATGGAAATACGAGGCTAAACCCGGAAGCGGAACTCAGACTGGTATTGTTACAGTTGAATTTAAACTGAAGTAATCCAATGGAAATAACAAGATTTGAAATTATTATCGCACTGATAATAAGTGTTTTGTTGTGCAATTCCTGCAAGAATGAAAGTGGATTTACTATCGAAGGACAAATTTCCAATTGCCAAAATTGCAACATCGTACTGGAAAAGCTCTCGCCAATGAAAACCGATACGGTTGCAACAGCCAACGCAGGATTCAACGGAAAATTTACTATCACTCACAGCGACAGCATTCGCCACCTGTACAGATTAAGGATTAGCAATGCAACACCAATACAAATTTGCGCTGTCAATGGCGAAAGCATTTCATTATCGGCAGACTACAACAACATAACCGACTATTCAATATCTAGCACAACCGATTGTGAAGAATTGAAGCGACTGAATGTCAGAATGATAGAAAGCACTCGCAAGGTAGAGGAACTGCGAAGCACGGTCAGCCAGCAATTCGGAATAGACAAGGCAAGCCTCGAAAAAAGCAACCTCATCGCCGACAGCCTATACCAGAGCGACAAGCAGTTCATTAGCGACTTCATAAAGAAAAACCACGAATCACCGATAATATATTTTGCCTTGCACCAGTATGTTTCAACCACACCGATAATGCAGCTCCCAGCCGACTACGAAACCTACAAGTACGTGCTGGATGAAATGAAAGCCCACAATCCCGACCTTGAGGAAACGCGCTACCTTGAATCGGAAGTAAAGCGCTTTGAATTGCAGCAGGAACAAACCAACAGGGACTATGTAAATCTGATGGAAGACGCAACCGCACCAGACTTTTCCCTAACCGACGAAAATGGTAAAAAAGTAGGCCTCGACAATTTCAAAGGCAAAGAATTGACATTGTGCTTCTGGGCATCGTGGGACAAGAAATCGGTTACCGCTGTACAAAAATACATGGCAGAAAGCCCCGACCGACAAATTATCCTAATTTCCCTCGACAACAACCGCGAACAGTGGCTTCAGGCAATAAAGTACCACAAGCTAAGCAACGCAACCAACATCTGCGACTTCAAGTCGTGGGAAAGCATAACCGCCAAGCTCTACGGAATAAAGACCATTCCTACATTTGTGGAAATATCTGAGAATCTGGAAATTGAAAGGATTCGATGATTCAATAATTTGAAGATTCGATGATTTGAGGATTTGAGGATTTGAGGATTTGATGATTTGATAATTTGATTGAATTTGAATTACGTGGGAAAAAAATCCATGTACAATCGCGTCATGGCGCGATTCCCCTTGTACAGGCGCAATTCATTGCTTCTCAGAAACGGCGTCAGCCGCTGTAAAGACGTGCCATGGCGCGTCTCGACAGAAACGGCTTTAGCCACAGAAACGTGAAACCAGAAACGGCGAAGCCCCTGAAACGTTAAACATTGAACCAGAAACGTTAAACGTGAAACATTGAAACGCCGCAGGCACAGAAACGTGAAACTTGAAACGTGAAACCTTAAACGGCGAAGCCATATAAAATCCTTGAATTTTCAGGGAGAAAAAAACTACAAATATTGTCGCTTGTGAAAAAAAATGTAATTTTGCGATATGAACTAAATGCAAAAGATTATGAGTTACTCACAAATGGCACAATTGGAATTGATGAACGCAGCGGCCAACATCACTTCGCAGGAAGATTTGGACGAGTTAAGGTTGATACTTTCGCATTTCTTTGCCGAGCGTGCGCAGAGGGATATTGACAAGATGTGGGACGAAGGAACATTCGACCAGAAAAAACTAGACGAGTTGCGTGGACAGCATCTTCGTACACCTTATAACACACTCTGATTGGCAATGAGATACATAGTACTTGATACCAACTGCCTAATTCAAGCCTTACCGTCAAGAAGTATGTACCATAAGATATGGACAGATTTTCTCGCTGGCAAGTATCGCATTATGCGTAAGCAATGAGATTTTATCCGAGTATGAGGAAATACTGGCAATGTACACCACTCCAGAAATAGCGCACAATGTAGTCGAAGCCATTGCCAGACATCCGTTGACGTTATACAGAGAGTCGTACTATCACTTTCATTTGCTTGCAGACATTGACAAGGACGACGACAAGTTTGTTGATTGCGCTATTACAGCAGGTGCCGATTATATTGTTACCGAAGACAATCATTTCAACTGCCTTAAGCAGATTCCGTTTCCACAACTTAATGTGCTGACTCTTGACGAATTTAACACGATTTGCAATAATTAGACGAACGCAAATCATTGCGCCGATACGTTGTACAATCGCGTCATGGCGCGATTCAACAAAAACAACATTGAACCATTGAACTTGAAACTCAAAAACGGCTTTAGCCACAGAAACGCCGCAGGCACAGAAACGTAAAACCTCTCTGTACAGGCGCAATTCATTGCGTCTCAGAAACGGCGAAGCCATTGAAACGGCGAAGCCATAGAAACGGCTTTAGCCACAGAAACGCCGCAGGCATAGAAACGGCGCAGCCATAGAAACGGCGCAGCCATTGAAACCCAGAAACGGCTTTAGCCATTGAAACGGCGAAGCCACAGAAACGTGAAACGTGAAACGGCGCCAGCCACAGAAACGGCGTCAGCCCTCAAAAAAACCTCCTACTCCAATCGTAATTTTCATTATCTTTGGCACACGGATTGCCCATATATGGTGCGCGATTAAAAATTAAGAATTAAGTGCCATTTTGACATATTTTTTATGAACAAATTTGACGACTACAGATTGATGTCCGACATGGAAGAAGGCGAAAGCATTATTCCTATTTTTACGGACGTAATAAAGAAAACTGATGATTTAAAGGAATTTCCTGAATTTCTGCCGATACTTCCGCTTAGGAATTCGGTGCTGTTTCCGGGAGTAGTACTGCCTATAAACATTGGCAGGGAGAAATCTTTCAGACTAATACGAAACATACAGAAAACCACACGGATTTTCGGTGCTCTGTCGCAGATTGACGCCGAAGTTGAAGACCCGAAGTTTTCCGACCTGCACAAAATAGGTACGGTTGCCGAAATTTTGAAGGTTATAGAAATGCCAGACAACACCATTTCGGTCATAATACAGGGAAAATCAAGGTTTGAGGTGCTGGAATACACAAGCGACGACCCGTATTTCACTGCAAGGGTGCGCTATTTGAAGGAATCTCCAGATATACGCAACGACAACGATATGGATGCCATAATATCCTCAATAAAAGACATTTCCATAAAGATTGTCCGCATGTCACAAAATGATCCTGGGGAACTGGCATTTGCACTGAAAAACATCGACAATGCAACTTTCCTCGTCAACTACATTGCAACAAACTGCAACTGCACCAACGACGAGAAACAGAATCTCTTAGAAACCAATGAACTGAAACAAAGAGCAATAAGTCTTCTCCGTCTTCTCAACGAGCAAAAGCAGTTCCTTGACCTAAAGAACGAAATTCAAGGCAAGGTAAAGAAGGATATGGACAAGCAACAGCGCGAATATCTTCTTAATCAGCAGATAAAAACCATACAGGAAGAACTTGGCGGCTCTCCTTACGAAAAGGAAATCGCAGAACTGCGCGAAAAAGGCAAGAAGAAAAAATGGAGCAAGGAAATCGCCGATGTCTTTGAGGCAGAACTGAAAAAACTTGAACAGCTGAACCCGATGTCGGCAGAATTTTCGGTGCAGATGAACTATGTTCATGTGTTTGTTGATTTGCCATGGAACGAGTACACCAAGGACAATTTCAACCTGAAACATGCACAGAAAGTCCTTGACCGTGACCACTTTGGACTTGACGAAGTAAAAGACCGCATACTTGAACACCTTGCTGTACTGAAACTTAAGGGCGATTTGAAGTCCCCGATTCTCTGCCTATACGGCCCTCCGGGAGTCGGCAAGACATCACTTGGCAAAAGCATAGCTGACGCACTTGGCAGAAAATATGTCAGAATGTCACTTGGCGGTCTGCACGATGAAGCAGAAATTCGCGGACATCGCCGTACATATATAGGTGCAATGCCCGGCAGAATTTTGCAGAACATCAACAAGGCAAAATCTTCCAACCCAGTGTTCATCCTTGACGAAATCGACAAGGTTGGAAACGACTACAAGGGCGACCACTCATCGGCATTGCTTGAAGTGCTTGACCCAGAACAGAATACCGAATTCCACGACAATTTCCTTGACCAAGAGTACGACTTGTCAAAGGTAATGTTCATAGCCACAGCAAACAACGTTTCAACCATAAATCCCGCTTTGCGCGACAGAATGGAGATGATTGAAATAAGTGGCTACATCACCGAGGAAAAGTTGGAAATTGCCAAGCGCCACCTCATTCCTAAGGAATTTGACAATCACGGAATCAAGAAATACAGAATCAAGGTTGACGATTCGGCAATTCTGAAGATTATCGAGGACTACACCCGCGAATCGGGCGTTCGTGCACTTGACAAGCAGATTGCAAAATTGGCTCGCCGTCTGGCAAAGGCAATCGGTATGGACGAGAAATATCCGAAAGTCATCACTGCCGAAAACCTTGAAACATTCATCGGCAAGCCCCTCTTCCACCGCGACATGTACGAAGACCAGGAATATGCAGGCGTGGTTACAGGATTGGCATGGACGGCTGTTGGCGGCGAAATCCTTTACATCGAGACTAGTCTTTCGGCAGGCGATGGCAAAATGACGCTCACGGGCAACCTCGGCGATGTGATGAAGGAATCGGCAAAATTGGCTATGGAATGCGTAAAGGCTCATGCCGATGTTCTGGGAATTAAGCCCGAAGTTTTTGAAAAGTGGAACATCCACCTGCATGTGCCCGAAGGCGCAATTCCAAAGGATGGTCCATCGGCTGGTATTACAATGGCAACAGCAATAGCATCGGCATACACACAGCGCAAAGTAAAATCGCACATTGCAATGACTGGCGAAATCACCCTGCGCGGAAAAGTTCTGCCTGTTGGCGGAATCAAGGAAAAGATACTTGCAGCAAAGCGTGCAGGAATCACCGAAATCATACTTTCGCGCGATAACGAAAAGGACATCAACGATATAAAGCCTGTTTACCTCGAAGGAGTTGAATTCCATTATGTTGACACTGTTTCCGATGTATTCAAACTTGCCATTACAGACCAAAAGGTAAAGAACGCTAAAAAACTTATTGAAGAATAATGCAACGCAAACGCACCGACATAGACCTGATGGCTCCAGTAGGCTCATACGAGTCGCTGATGGCTGCAATACAGGCAGGTTCAAACTCTATTTACTTTGGCATTGAGCAACTTAACATGCGTGCCCGTTCGTCAAACAACTTCACTTTCGACGACCTGCGCAACATTGTTTCAATATGCGAGGAGCACAACGTAAAGACTTACCTTACCGTAAATACCATAATTTACGACGAGGAAATGGAAAAGATGCATAAAGTTGTGGATGCTGCTGCAGAAAACCATGTTACAGCCATAATCGCTTCCGACATTGCAGTTATGCAGTACGCACGCAGCAAAGGCGTTGAGGTACACACATCCACACAGCTAAACATTTCTAACATCGAGGCGGTAACATTTTTTGCACAATTCTGTGATGTGATGGTTACCGCACGCGAACTAAGCCTTGACCAAGTAAAATACATTACCGAGCAAATCCGCCAGCGCGACATTCGCGGGCCAAAGGGCGAACTTGTCAAGATAGAAATCTTCTGCCACGGTGCATTGTGTATGGCAGTTTCGGGCAAATGTTACCTCAGCCTCCATGAATACAACCACTCAGCCAACCGAGGAGCTTGCTTGCAGGCTTGCCGCAGGTCTTACCGAGTTACCGACATTGAAAGTGGCGATGAACTTGAAATAGACAACAAGTACATTATGTCGCCAAAAGACCTGTGCACAATCGGTTTCGTGAACAAAATCATCGATGCAGGCGTAAGCGTACTGAAAATTGAAGGTCGCGCCCGTTCTTGCGAATATGTAAAGACGGTTGTGGAATGTTACGACCAAGCACTAAATTCCTGCTTTGATGGAACATACGACCGCGAAAAGATTGATGATTGGAAAAAACGCTTGGAAACGGTGTTCAACCGTGGATTCTGGGACGGCTACTATCTCGGTCAACGACTTGGCGAATGGTCGGAAGTTTATGGTTCACGTGCAACCAAGACTAAAGTATATCTTGGCAAGGTGCTCAATTTCTTCTCGAAAATCAATGTTGCTGAAATAAAACTCGAAACTGCTGAAGAATTGAATGTCGGAGATGAAATCCTGATAACTGGCACCACTACAGGCGCTTTGCAACAAACAGTAGATGAAATCCGAGAAGACTTGAAGCCAGTGCAAAAGGTTGTACAAGGTTCGCTGTTCTCGATAAAGACCAACGATATTGTCCGCCGTGGCGACAAACTATATAGAATTGTTGACACTCAATTTGCAAGTTGCGAGTAATGGAAATCTGCATCCACGACCTCTGGAACGAATACGAACTTATTGACTGCGGCAATGGTCGCAAACTTGAGTGTTTCGGCGAAATTACCCTCATCCGTCCAGAAATAACCGCAACAGGCAAACCTCACCTTTCCGAAACGCAATGGAAGGAAATGGCGAATGCCGAATTTGTGGAAACATCAAAGAACTCTGGCAAATGGAATATTTTTAAGCAAATTCCAGAAACATGGCAGAT
>JAGCNN010000029.1 GCA_017645925.1 Bacteroidales bacterium | reverse complement strand
TATTTGGCAGGTAAAGTTCCCAAAGGCATAAACTCCAATACTCCTGTCAGTGTGATATTGGCGGAAGTTGGTGATTACGATAATCTTTACCACACCAAGAAATTGATTTACACATTATCTTGCGTTAGCGAAGATGAATAGGCTGGAAGAGAAAGGAAAGAAGAATTAACATTTTATAAAATCTAAATTGTACAGACGCAAAATTTTGCGTCTCAACAGAACGGCGAAGCGAGAAACATAGAAACTTTAAAACATAAAATATCATGAAATACTTTATCAAATGTTGGAAGCACTATGCCGACTTTAAGGGCAGGGCAAGAAGAAAGGAATACTGGATGTTCCTGTTGTTCAACACAATAATAAGCTCAATTCTGACTATTGCATTGAATATTGCACAAGTGGTAGAGTCACTAAACTCACCCGATGGCAATCCGTTCAATATGATTAGAGAAGGTCAGATGTTCAATGGTTCGGATGCCGTTTCGATTATCTTCTGCATAATACTTGCGTATGGTATGGCATCTCTTCTGCCGACACTTGCCGTGGTTGTCCGTCGTCTGCACGACATAGGCAGGAAAGGCATTTGGATTTTGCTGCTGCTTGTTCCAACACTGTTGATGTGCATATTTTACTTCAATATGTTTTCGCTTGCCATTGCGGTCGGAACAGGCATAGCAGTATTTGTTGTCAACATTGCGCTTACGGTTTTGTACATTGCTGTTGGCTGCATCGACGGACAGAAAGGCGAAAACCAATATGGTCCCAACCCGAAGGAAGTGGAGGAAATGAACAATTGATAATGGATAATTGTAGCGGTGCAATGCTTTGCACTCGCTAGATGTAACAAATAACAATTATGGGACGGTTGAACACCGTCCTTTTTTAACAGATGTAAGAAATCTGAAACCTATAAGTTGCACATGTAAAAATAAAACATTATTTTTGTGGCATAATTCTAATTCAGAAAGCGATGACATTTGACAAGGTAATTGAAGACGGACGATTGTGGGCGGTACGTTATGACAACGATAAGGAAAATGCACTGCAAAGGGTTATGTCACAATGGAGCGATGCAGAATGGCTTGCAGATTTCTTTACACAAAACATCGACGACCTGATTTCCTATTTCAAAATCACAAACATTGAGGATGCGATTTTCCAAACTATGGAAGACAGAGACGAATTGGCCTGTATCATAATGGACATTTCTCCTGATGCCAATCTTGACCAGTTTTTCCGCCCGCTTGACAACAATCGAATTAGAGAAATGTTACTCGGAAAAGAAAAAGGTCGTCCACACCGTAAAAGCTGGCTGAGATTGTATGCCATAAAACTGACCGCCGGCATATATATCATTACTGGTGGCGCAATAAAGTTGACACACACAATGCAAGAACGGGAGCATACCTTGCAGGAACTAGAGAGAATGGAAAAAGTAAGAAACTTTCTTATCAGAGAAGGTGTCTTCGATGAAAATAGTTTTGTTGATTATCAAAAGGAGGTTGAACTATGACTATGACAAGAGAAGAAGCTATCGCTCGTTTGAGCCGCTATCAGTCGCCTACTCCATCTGAATGGCGCGAAGAAGAGGAACACCGTCTCCAAGCCAAAGCAGAAGGTTGGCTTCAGTATTCACGAAGAATTGCTATCAAAATTGCACTTGCAATGAAGCAGCAAAATCTATCAAGACAAGATGTTGCAGACAGAATGGGTTGTTCTCCGCAATATGTTTCTCGTCTGTTGAAAGGCGAAGAAAACCTGTCGCTTGAGACCATCTGCAAGTTGGAAAAAGCACTGAACATACCCATCTTACAATACGAATTTGCATAAAAACATTAAAAATATAAAACACACTAGGCTATGAGGAAAATATTATGGTTAACCGCTTTGTGTACGTTGCTGACCGTCGGCTGCAACAATTCAAACAATGTTGAACAAAAAGACGAAACCACTGTGGATTCGCTTGAAATAGCTCAACAGGATTCCATACAGAAAGCCGAAGCCGAGGCAAAACTAAACGAAGAACGCGAAGCCGCCGAACAGCAGAAACGAGACGAAGAAGCCGAACAATTCTGCAGACAATTCAGCATCGAAGACCTGCTCGACCTGCTGGAGCATTACGGCGGTGCAAAAGTTGTACAAAATGGCGGCCTGACATTCATTTACGAAGACGAAATAGAAAGTACAGATGGCGATGTTGGCGAAGATAGAGTAGTCTATGGCAGGGAAATCGAAAAGGGCGACAAGAAAGATTTCGGCTACAACCTGATAAGCACCAGCAAACATTCCTGCTATTACGAACTCAACCTTGACACATCTACCAATCCATACCTGTACTTCGCCAACAAGGACGATGCCGATAGTTTCTACGACAGGGGTGCAAATCATAAACCTTTTGAATACGAAGGCAAAACCTACTACATAAATAATAACAACGGCGTACTTTATATCGATACACAATACGATGAAGATTCCTTCGAGACTCATTATTGCCTTTACCCGCCAGAGCTAGATGACGGTTTCTACAAAATAAAGATTGATGTGTGGATGTAAACGAGGGCTAAAAGGCGAACAGGCTGAAAGGCAGAAAGGCGAACCGGCTTGCAGACTAATAGTCTAACAGACTTACAGTTCTGCAGTCTCACAGGCGAATAGACATGAAGTATATAACCATTAAATCGTTGAACTTTAAACTGTTGAACCTTGGACTTTAAACTTTCAAATCATCAAATCTTCAAATTATCGAATCTGCCAAAACATTCGTGAATCGTACTTCGTAAATCGTAAATTATTATTACTTTTGCCATCGCTATGGAACAGATAAAATTAACGGTTAACGGACTTGCCGACAGCAACAACATGACTGGCTCATACGTTGTTGTACTCTCGGTTGCCAACAGCAAAAAGCGCATCCCCGTAGTCATCGACGCCACCGAAGCTCAGTCCATAGCAAAGAAAATCACAAGCATGGACACGCCTCGTCCGCTAATCCACGAAGTGTTCTCGATTTCGATGCGGAAATTCGAAATAACCGCCGAAGAAGTGCTGATATACAAGTTCGAGGAAGGCATTTTCTACTCGCGCATTTTCTTCTGCCGTGGAGAACAGCACGAATTTGTAGAAGCAAAGACTTCCGATGCAATCGCAACCGCACTAATCTTCAACTGCCCCATTTTCACCACTTCGGAAGTCGTTGACAAGGCTGGCGTAATACTCGCCGAAGACGAGAAATACCTCAATTCGGAACGCTACTGCTTCAATCTCAAGGAAGCCGACTTGGACGCACTTAACCAGTTGATGCAAAACGCGATAGACGAAGAAGACTACGAATACGCCTCTATTATCAGGGACGAAATTAATTCAAGAAACAACAAAAAGGATAAAAATGAATAACAGCGGAATCAAATTCAGACTTATCGTGATGAATTTTCTCCAGTTCGCAATCTGGGGAGCATACCTAACCTGCATGGGAACCTATCTCGGACCTCACGGAATGGGAGGTAAAATAGGTCTATTTTATTCAATACAAGGAATTGTTTCCATATTTATGCCTGCACTTATGGGTATAATAGCCGACAAATGTCTGCCTGCACAGAAAACTCTCGGTCTTTGCCACGGCATTTCCGGCATTGCAATGCTTTGCGCCGGTCTGTACGGACTTATGGCTGGCAATGAAGTGCAATTCGGAGTGCTATTCTCGATTTACAGCATTGCAGTTGCATTCTACATGCCAACCCTTGCACTGTCGAACTCGGTGGCCTACAATGCACTGGAAAAAGCACATTTAGACACGGTAAAGGAATTTCCGCCAATCAGGATTTTCGGAACTATCGGCTTCATCTGCACAATGTGGATTGTTGACCTGCTCGGATTCCAGCCCTCGGCTGCACAGTTCGTTGTAAGCGGCGGAATTGGAATTGTGCTTGCAATCTACTCGTTCACACTGCCCGGTTGCCCGATAAAAATGCAAGGCAGCGAAACTCTTTCAGACAAACTCGGCCTCAGCGCTTTCAAATTGTTCAAACAGAAAAAGATGGCTTTGTTTTTCATTTTCTCGATGCTGCTTGGCGTTTCATTGCAAATTACCAATGGTTTTGCCAATCCTTTTATAACAAGTTTCAAGGGAATAGAAGAATACGCATCGACATTTGGCGCACAACATGCCAATATACTGATTTCGCTTTCGCAGATTTCTGAAACACTTTGCATATTGCTAATTCCGTTCTTCCTCAAGCGTTTCGGCATCAAGAAAGTTATGCTTATTGCAATGTTCGCTTGGGTACTTCGTTTCGGTCTGTTTGGACTTGGAAACCCGGGTTCGGGCGTATGGATGTTCGTACTTTCGTGCATAGTTTACGGCGTGGCATTCGACTTTTTCAACATCAGCGGTTCGCTCTTTGTGGATAAGGAAACCGACACATCAATCCGTTCTTCTGCACAAGGACTTTTCTTCCTGATGACCAACGGAATAGGCGCAACAATAGGCACACTTGGTGCACAAGCAGTCGTAAATAAATTTTGCTCATGGCAGAATGTTGGAACCGAACAATTCCTAATCGGCGAATGGCCTAATGTATGGTACATCTTTGCAGGCTACGCACTTGTAGTTGCTGTAATGTTCGCTATTTTCTTCAAGTACAAACACGAAAGAGAGACAAAATAACGGAAAAATGAAAGTTTTATTGACAATATTAGGTCCTGACGAGGCCATAAAGGTTGATTTTCCCATTATGCCAGAATTCGATAGCAAAATATATCTGTCCGATTCCGACTACAATAAATTGCACCATACGCTGAAAAACCAGCCGCCGCCACTTGGCATGAAGATACCAAAGAAAGAAATGAGCATGGCTGCCGACATTATGCTTGAAAATTCAACCGTCCAATACATCGACATTGCTTGGGACGAAGAAGAACACGCATATTTGCCTCTGATTGGATTGTCGCTCAGCGAAGACTTTTTTGACGATGACAACTACGATGATGACGATGACTTCATGGACGAGGACACTGACTTTGAAGACATTGACGAAAAGCCTCAACACAAAGGACATACACACGGAAAGAAGAAAAACCTATTCAACTGATGAAACAATATCTCGACCTCCTACAGCGCGTACTTGATGAAGGCGTACGCAAGAGCGACCGCACGGGAACCGGCACGATAAGCGTTTTTGGACACCAGATGCGCTTCAACCTGCAGGACGGTTTTCCCTGCCTCACAACCAAGAAGTTGCACCTAAAGTCAATAATCCACGAACTGCTGTGGTTCTTGGCTGGCGACACCAACATAAAGTACCTTAACGACAACGGAGTACGCATCTGGGACGAGTGGGCCGACGAAAACGGCGACCTCGGTCATGTGTATGGCTACCAGTGGCGCTCGTGGAAAACTCCCGACGGACAGACCATCGACCAGATTTCGAACCTTGTGAAGTCGCTGAAGGAAAATCCCGACTCGCGCCGTCACATCGTTAGCGCATGGAATGTAGCCGACATCGACAACATGGCACTTCCGCCTTGCCACGCACTGTTCCAATTCTATGTTGCTGACGGAAAACTTTCGTGCCAGCTTTACCAGCGCAGTGCCGACCTTTTCCTCGGAGTGCCATTCAACATTGCATCCTACGCATTGCTAACAATGATGTTGGCACAGGTTTGCGGATACCAGTACGGAGAATTTATCCATACTTTCGGCGATGCTCACATATACCTCAACCACCTCGAACAGGTTCACACCCAACTCGAACGCACACCGCGTCCGTTGCCTAGGATGAAGATAAATCCCAATGTAAAGGACATTTTCTCGTTCAAGTACG
>JAGCNN010000216.1 GCA_017645925.1 Bacteroidales bacterium | reverse complement strand
TCAGCAAAAAACATTTTGAGGATTTGTGCATTTTTAACGAAAAACATTTTGAGGAAACCTAAAAAAGACATATCTTTGCACCACGAAATCAATATGTTAGTCAATTATGCCATTCAAAAGAAAATTATACAATGAAATGTTGCGCTGGAAGGAATCCAGAAAAGGCACATCAGCATTACTTATAAAGGGTGCACGGCGAGTGGGAAAATCTACCTTGGCGGAAACTTTTGCAAGGAACGAATACAAATCCTACATCCTCATTGACTTTTCAAAAACATCAAAGCAAGTTGATGCGCTTTTTGAAGATATGATGAATTTGGATATGTTCTTTTTTCAACTGCAGAACATATTCGGTGTAAAACTTCACGAGCGCAAATCTGTAATTATTTTTGACGAGATACAGATGCAACCTTTGGCTCGACAGGCAATAAAGCATCTGGTAAAGGACGGACGATACGACTACATAGAAACTGGTTCGTTGCTTTCCATCAAAAAAATGTGGAAAACATTGTCATCCCGAGCGAAGAAACACGCTTGACACTATATCCTATGGATTACGACGAATTCTGCTGGGCTATAGGAGATACGGTGTCGTCAGACTT
The DNA here is from genome assembly GCA_017645925.1 of Bacteroidales bacterium. Lineage (GTDB taxonomy): Bacteria > Bacteroidota > Bacteroidia > Bacteroidales > ML635J-15 > Bact-19. Next base: position 1,565 of record JAGCNN010000216.1, on the reverse strand, counting down.
TCTTCGCCAAGCATTCGAAATGAAACACGAAGCAGGCAATGCCGTACACCGCAAATGGATGCGCGACCTTCGCCTTTATATGCTTATTGGCGGTATGCCACAGGCAGTTGACGCTTACAATAAGACAAACAACCTTCAGGAAGTGGACAATATCAAGCGGGAAATTCTACAACTATACGACGACGACCTATACAAAATAGATTCAACTGGCAGGGCATCTCAATTATTTGCAGCAATTCCAGGTCAGTTGGGCAACAATGCAGGTCGCTACCAAGTGTCGAGCGTACTTGAAAACCAAAATGCCGAGCGTGTAAGCTCTGTCGTTGCCGATATGGTTGACAGTATGGTTATCAACCTGTCGTATCACGCCAACGACCCCAATGTCGGATTGGGAATGAGCAAGGATTTGTATCGGTACAAAATGTTTGTCGGCGACACCGGCTTATTCGTAACATTGGCATTCAAGGACAAATCATACACAGAAAACCTTGTATATCAAAAGCTTCTCAACGACAAACTTAATGCAAACCTAGGCTATGTGTACGAAAATCTTGTAGCACAGATGCTGAAAGCCAATGGTAACGAACTTTTCTACTATACCTTCCCTACCGAAAACGGAAAGCACAACTACGAAATTGACTTTCTTTTGTCCCGTGGCAATAAGCTCTGCCCAATAGAAGTAAAATCGTCGGGCTATCGCACGCACAAGTCACTTGATGTCTTCTGCGAGAAATATTCCTCGCGCATCTCCGACCGAATACTGCTCTACACCAAAGACTACCAGAATGACGGAGAAACAACCTGTATGCCAGTGTATTTTACGCAGTTTCTGTAGGTAAGATATTGCTTCAACAGCATAATACCTATATATTAATATAGTAGTCCGAACATCCACAGCATAGCAACAAAAAAAGTATTTACAAACACTAATTTTTGCCTCTTTTTAATGTTTACAAACACTAAAATTCCAAAACAACACCTACATACACCACAAAATAATGTTTCAAAACACTAAATTATAACACATTTTAATATCTACAAACACTAAATTTACATTAGACGTTGCACGCAACGTCGCTACAATAACGTACTGTCGAGGCACGCCACGACACAACAATTGTACAGACGCAAAATTTTGCCTCTCAACAAATTCAACGTATCAAAAATTTCATTAAAAATTATTTTTGCCCATTAAGAAATCTTGTGTAAATTCGCAATCTTGTCAAGCAAACCATTATGGATGCTTGCCTGACGACTGTAACGAATTTAAAACATTGATATACAACAATGAGCGACGCGCTATATAACATCGAATACGGATTGTTCGTAATCACCGCCCGCGAAGGTGAAAAGGACAACGGTTGCATAAGCAACTCGGTGATACAGGTTTCGAGCGGCACACCTCAGACCATCGCCGTAAGCATGAACAAGAAGAACTTCACCCACGACATGATTGTCAGGACCAACCTGCTGAATGTGTCAATCTTGACAAAGGAAGTTCCGATGAATGTAATAAGTCACTTCGGATTCCAGAGTGGTCGCGATGTGAACAAGTTCGAGAAATG
>JAGCNN010000215.1 GCA_017645925.1 Bacteroidales bacterium | reverse complement strand
CTTTGATATTGTCCATTTTGTTCCTTAGTGCGACTGTGTTTGCTCAGGACATTGTTGTTTCTTTTATTGGTGTTAATGCCAATGGCGGTTACCAGAGGCTTGACAGCGTTACTATTCACAATTATTCGCAGGGGTGGGATAGAACTGCCGTTTATCCCGATACTGTAATGGTTGCAAGGATTACGGGCATTGAAAATCATAGCATTGGCAATAATCTGCTTTCGTCAAATGTGCCTAATCCGTTTGATGGGAGCACGGAGTTTGAACTGTCTGTATATGAGGCAGGAAATGTTTTTGTGTCAGTTTGCGATTTGGCAGGCCGGCAGTATGCAAGTTATGGCGGAAATCTTGATGCAGGAGTTCATCGTTTCGAGGTTGTGCTTTCTGAACCAAAGGTTTATGTGCTCTCGGCTGTTGCAAATGGCATGACAAATTCCATCAAGATGGTAAACCTTGGTCGTGGCAATGCAAATGCTATTGTTTGTAAAGGCTATTCTGTTGAAAGTAAGATTGTTGTCAGTGGAGACTTCAATCTTAACGATGTGATGAGATATACAGGTTATGCCACATATAATGGTGTTTTGCACACGAGTGCGCCTGTGACTAAAGTTCAGGCAGGAAGCGAGGACATATCCCTTGAATTTGATATTTCCCCTTGCCCGGTGCCTTCGCTTACTGAAATTGATGTGGAAAGATGTACTGCATATACTTTTGGCGGAGAAACTTATACCGAAAGTGGCGATTATGTGCATACTTTTCAGGATGTTCATGGCTGCGATAGCATTGTCCTTCTTCATCTTAATATTATAGGCAATGAAACTCCAATTTTTACTGAAGTTGAGATAAATACTTGTGCCGACCCGTTTGTGTACAATGGTGAGACTTTTACCGAAAGTGGTGGTTATCAGCAGACGCTTACTGCGGCAAACGGCTGCGACAGCATTGTGCTGCTTTGGTTGCATTTGGGTTCGGGTGTGTACGACGAGCGCGATGGCAATTCATATTGTTCCATTACTATAGGCGAACAGGAATGGCTGGCTGAAAATATGCGCTATTTGCCGAGTGTAAATTATCTGACTGATGCGTCTGTCGCCGATGCGAGGTATTATGTGTATGGGTATGATGGGATGGATGTATATGAGGCAATGGAAAATCCCAATTACAGCGAGTATGGTGTATTGTACAACTGGCGTGCTGCACAGACGGCTTGTCCTGCTGGTTGGCATTTGCCAAGCGATGACGAATGGTCGCAGTTGGAGGTTTATCTGCAGAACAATGGTTACAATTTTGACGATTATATAGATACCGACAACGATAGGGAAACGCATAATGTAATAGCAAAGTCAGTTTCATCGACTACTGGCTGGGCAGATTCTGAAGTGTTTAATACTCCGGGTTGGGAGCAGTCCAAGAACAATACAAGCAGTTTTAATGGCAAACCGGCTGGCATCAGGTACTATAATTCCCAGTTCCTGTATCTTGGGTATCATATTTTGTGGTGGACTTCTACTACTCAATCGGGAGATTCTGACAGCGCATGGGATAGGAAAATTGAGCAGGATTACGAAGCTATGAAGCGGACACGTAATCATAAGAGTGTCGGTTTTAGTGTCAGGTGTGTGCGCAATTAGTCCTTTGATATTGATTGTATTTTGTCTTTTCGGCTCAAATCAGATAGTTTTTTATTCTTTTTCGGTTCATGAGTGAGCCGATAATGTTGAAAATTTTAGTATTTTTGAGCCGATTTTTTTCTTAACTACTTATGGATTCGGATAGAGAAATACTTCAGTTCCTGCATTATCATCCTGAAAGTTCGCGAGATGAAATATTTACGGGAATTACATTTGAAGGCAGTGATGCTACCTTGAAGAGGAAAATTGCTTCGGCTGTTGATTCCGGATATATTGTTGTTTCTGGAAAAGGCAGGGCAACACGCTATTCATTATCGGCTTCTGCCCATTTGCTGATGCCTTTGAATCTGGATACATATTTTGCCAAGGATATTGATGAGCGCGTAGTACAAACGGTTTTCAACTTTGACTTGATTAATGAGCAGTTGCCTAAAGTTTCATTATTTTCGGATGATGAACTTGCAAGGTTGAATGATGCGCAGGCTGAATTTTGTAAGCATTTGTCAGAAATGACCGAAGGGGAACAACGGAAGGAGTTTGAACGGCTGGGAATTGATTTCAGTTGGAAATCTTCGCAAATTGAGGGTAACACATATTCTCTATTGGAAACAGAGAGGCTTTTGCGAGAAAGCAAGACTGCCGATGGAAAATCCAAAGAGGAAGCGATTATGCTGTTGAACCATAAGTATGCATTGCGTTTCATCCTTGATAATACCGATTATCTTGAAGAGCTGACAGTAAGTCGTATAGAGGACATTCACTCGATTCTTACTCAGGATTTGTCTGTTGACAAGGGAATACGCCATCGTCGTGTTGGTATCACAGGCACAAATTATCACCCGCTTGACAATGAATTTCAGATTCGTGAGGCATTGCGTGACATGTGTACTCTTATAAATAATAGGAACAATGTGTTTGAAAAGTCGTTGTTGGCGTTGCTTCTTTTAAGTTATATACAGCCTTTTATGGATGGCAACAAGCGCACGGCTCGTCTTGTGGCAAATGCATTGCTTATGGCAAATGGCTATTGCCCAATATCGTTCCGCACTGTTGACACAATTGATTATAAGAAGGCAATCCTAATTTTTTATGAGCAGAATAATTTGTATGCGTTCAAGGAAATATTTATTTCTCAGTTTGAATTTGCGGTGAGAGAATATTTTTGATATTCTTGTATAAGTTATTATTTTTGCAAGTTATTTTACAAGCCGAAAAGTTATATGTCGAAAATAAAATTCATATTCGAGTTGGACGGGACGATAACTTCCGAGGAGACTTTGCCGTTGATGGCAAAGCATTTCAATGTGCAGGAAGAAATCGAGCAGCTCACACGCGAGACCATACAGGGCGACATTCCGTTTGTGGAAAGCTTTATACGCCGCGTTTTCATACTTGGTAAATTGCCCGTCGATGAGGTTGCTAATTTGTTGGAAAATGTAAAGATGTACCCCGAACTTTCCGACTTTATCCGTGCACACAAGGAACAGTGTGTTGTTGCAACAGGAAATCTGCTGTGCTGGTCGGAAAAGTTGCTTGCAAGGCTCGGTTGTGAATCTTATTGCTCCGATGCTATTGTAGAGGATAACAAGGTTGTCAAGCTCACAAAGATACTCCGCAAGGAAGTGGTGGTTGAAAAATACCAGTCCGAAGGTTACAAGGTGGTTTACATTGGCGATGGAAACAACGACCTTGAAGCCATGCGTGTAGCCGATGTGGCTATAGCCGTAGGAATGACGCATTCTCCGTCTAAGAGTATTTTGCCTATAACTAATTATTTGATTTTTAATGAGAAAGCCTTATGTCGTCAGTTAAATCAGTTGTTATAAGTTGTGCGGGAATAGGTTCGCGTCTCGGATTGGGACAGACAAAGGCCTTGATTAAGATTAATGGCAAGTCGTTGATTGCATGGCAGTTGGATTTGTTTAAGGATGTCGAGGATGTTCGTATTGTCATCGGCTATCAGGCAAACGATATAATTGAGGAAGTTCTGAAGCACAGGAATGATGTGGTGTTTGTTTACAATCACCGCTATTTTGAGACAAAGACTGGCGCAAGTTTCTATATGGGCGCTGTCGAT
>JAGCNN010000214.1 GCA_017645925.1 Bacteroidales bacterium | reverse complement strand
CTCCCAACGACTTAGATAGTGCAAAAATAACAGAAAAATTTAAAAACAAGAAATATTAACAATTAAAAATTTTTAAAATTATGGAATTTAAAAATCATGTACAATTGGTTGGCCGCCTAGGTAGCGACCCCATGGTAAGAGAGACGAAGAACGGAAAAGTTGCAAGGTTTTCAATCGCGACAAACGAACAGTATTCCGAAAACGGACAGGTGAAAAACAACACCCAGTGGCACAACATCGTGGCTTGGAACAGGCTTGCGGAGAAAGTTGAGCGTTATTTCCACAAGGGAGACGAAATCCTAGTCGAGGGAAAACTTACAAGCCACAGCTACGAAGACCAGAACAAGATTAAACGGTATGTCACAGAGGTGGTTGCAAACGAAGCCTACTGCCTGAATAAGCAGGATAAGTCCGATGCAGCTTAGGTTTTGTCGCAAAACGGGCGGGACTGTAATAGCAGTTCCTGCCCTTTGCAAAGTTGTTAAAAAGTTTTTGCAACAACGAGTACAAAGACGAAAAATTGAAATTATTTTTGTAACTTAAACACAAACGACAATGATAACACTCAAAAAAGGCGACAAAGCACCATCGTTCAGCGGAAAGAACCAGAACGATGAAATTATTGGCAGCGAACAGCTTGCAGGAAAGAAATACATTCTCTATTTTTACCCGAAGGACAGCACTCCCGGCTGCACAGCCGAAGCCTGCGACTTGCGCGACAACTACAATTTCTGGATGAAACGCGGCTATACCATAATCGGTGTAAGCACCGACTCTGTTGCAAGCCACAAGAAGTTCATCGAGAAGAATTCGCTTCCTTTCGACCTCATCAGCGACAGCGACAAGGTGATTGTCAACGCTTTCGGCGTGTGGGACAAGAAAAAGATGGCTGGTCGCGAATACTACGGCATTTTGCGCACAACTTTCGTCGTAAATGAAAATGGAATCATTGATGAAGTGTTTACAAAAGTTGACACAAAAAATCACACAGAACAGATAATCAAAGTTTTAGAATAACAAAAAAAATTACAGATATGGCAGAAACACCAGAAGAAATCAGAAAAGAAAAGCTGAAAGCAGTTCAGCTTGCAATGGGAAAAATAGAAAAGGACTATGGAAAAGGTTCAATAATGATGCTTGGCGCACAAGTAGTTGAAAATGTGCCAGTAATAAAGTCAGGTTCAATTGCACTTGACGCAGCACTTGGCGTTGGAGGTTACCCACGCGGACGAGTTATTGAGATTTATGGTCCAGAATCGTCAGGTAAGACAACATTGGCAATCCACGCCATCGCCGAAGCACAGAAAAACGGCGGTATCGCAGCAATAATCGATGCAGAACACGCTTTCGACCGCTTCTATGCCGAAAAACTTGGCGTCGACATCGACAACCTTATCATCTCTCAGCCCGACAACGGCGAGCAGGCTCTCGAAATTGCCGACAACCTTATCCGCTCGGGTGCAATCGACATTATCGTAATCGACTCTGTTGCAGCACTTACGCCAAAAGCTGAAATCGAAGGCGAAATGGGCGACTCGAAGATGGGTCTTCAGGCACGACTGATGTCGCAGGCATTGCGCAAACTCACCGCAACTATCAACAAAACCCAGACTTGCTGCATCTTCATCAACCAATTGCGTGAAAAAATCGGCGTTATGTTCGGCAATCCAGAAACCACTACCGGTGGTAACGCACTGAAATTCTACGCATCCATCCGTCTCGACATCCGTCGTACAGGCCAGTTAAAGGACGGCGACACCGTTATCGGAAACCGCACCAAGGTAAAAGTTGTAAAAAACAAGGTTGCTCCGCCATTCAAACAGGCAGAATTCGACATTCTCTACGGCGAAGGCATCTCTAAGACTGGTGAAATCATCGATATGGCTGTCGAACTTGAAATCATAAAGAAGAGTGGCTCGTGGTTCAGCTATGGCGAAACCAAGCTCGGACAAGGACGCGACACCGTAAAGCAGCTCATTGAGGATAACCCCGAAATGAGAGAAGAAATCGAAAACAAGATTAGGGAAAAGATTTCAGCAAAATAATGAAACATTATTTGTATCTAAATCTGCTTCTTGCGTTTGCACTGCTTGCATATTCGTGCAATGAAAGTGGGAATGGCGAGGGAGAAGAAATTACAGAACCGAAGACTTTGGACGACAGCATACAGATGCTGTCGGACCAAATTCGGCAAAACCCTCACGATGCAGCATTATTCGTACAGCGTTCCGACTTGCAATTCATCAACGGCAACCTTGACGAAGCCATAAACGATATGGAAATTGCAATGAAGGTCGATTCGACAAAGCCTCCGTACTACAGCAAATTAGCAAGTTTATACATGTTCAAGGCAAACGGTTCGGAAAAGGCGAAGGAAGTGCTCAACAAATGCATAAACCGCTATCCGTCGTATCCACAGGCGCATATTGACCTTGCAAAGATTTTCCTGTATGTCGGTATGTTTCAGGAAGCCATGCAGGAAATACAGTTCCTTGAAATCAACAATCTGCAAAATGGAGACTCCTATTTTGTCCGTGGTATAATTCTCCGCAAGGCCTCCGAAACGGAATCGGATACCGCAAACACACGCCAATGGAAACGCGATGCACTAGCTGCCTTCAAGAAAGCCGTTGAATATGACAACGAAAACTGGGAAGCATACAACCTCATCGGCGTAAGTCTTACCGAATTAGGCGATTCCATTGCTTTGGAATACTTCAAAACTGCGACCTCCAAATTTCCCGACAATCAAGAAATTAAGTATTGGAACGGTTGGTCGCTTCGCAACTTCGGGCGCTACGAGAAAGCAAAGGACACCTACATCGAAGTAGCACAAATGGACAGCGCATCGTACTGGACATTCCTAGCATACAGCGACTTAGGCGACATGTACAGCACCATCAGCCTCGAACCAGACAAGTACAACACGGCAATAAACTACTACTCCAGCGCAATTGCCTGCGACACAACGGCTTTTGAGACTTATGTCAAACGTGGTGATGCTTACGCGCAAAACAAGCAATATCAGCTTGCCGAAGCCGACTACCGCAAGGCTCTGAAGCTTGAAACAAACTACGACCCTGCCATTGATGGTTTGAACCGAATTGCAGGGAAAAGATAAATATCTGGAGTTTGATTTTCTAGGCAATAGTTATAACCTCGGTGAGGTTACATTATAGAAGAAAATGAATATAGGTAGCATTAAAATAATGTATAAGATTATCGTATTTCTCATCTCAATTGCCTTATTATCGTGCTGTTGCAAATCAAGCACACAACAAAAAGAAACAATTGCAGAAGCCGTTGTTGAAGATACAATTACAGAATCTCCACGCGAAGCAAAGTTGACATTTGTCGGCGATTTTTTATTTGAGGCACCTTTTTTTACCGCAGTTGACAATGATTACGACAAAAACACGTATTTCAAACTTGTAAAGAAATATTTTGAAAACGATGACCTTTCCGTTGGCAACATGGAAGTCGTAATCGGCAACGATGGCATGAAAGTCAGTGGCGACAACTACAACTTTTGCGCACCACACTACATTGGTGAACTGGTCACATCTCTTGACATGCAAGTACTATCAACAGCCAACAACCACACATTTGACCGAGGCATCAAAGGCATAAATTCCACTCTTGACTTTTTCGACAGCACCGACATTGTTACCGTTGGAACTTACCGAAGCCAACAAGACCGCAAAACTCCAAGAATCGTTGAAAAAAACGGAATAAAGTTCGGCTTCTTGGCATATACACTAAGCACAAACCAAATTGTTCCCACGCAATACAGAAATCTCGTCGGATTGTATCGTAACCCAGAAACTCGTAAAGTTACCGATGAATACAAAACATTGGTTGCCAACGAAATGTCGGCACTTAGGCCGCAGGTGGATGTACTTATCGTGATGATGCACTGGGGAACGGAATTTACATTCGAGCCAAATAGCGAGCAGAAGGAAATGGCAAAATTCCTCAACGAAAATGGTGCTGACATCGTTTACGGCAGCCATTCTCATTCGGTGCAACCAGTGGAATTTATAGGCGATGAACACAAAACTTTGGTGTACTACTCGCTTGGCAACTTTGCCTCACAAGACGATGACATTGCACGCACACCCATAGGGCAGGAAACTTTTGACAACGCATATCAAGTAGGACTTTTGTCGCAGTTCAAAGTTAGACTTGACAACAGCAAGGTAGAAATTTCCGACCTTACCAACAATTTGATTGTCAACCATCTTAACTACGACATGAAAACATTTGCCCTTGTTCCTTTTGAACAATACGACGAGTTCTACGAGAAAACACACTTACGCTACAATCTTGGATTCAACAGGGACTTTATAAATGGATTGTACGATGTGGTAAATAAAAATATTCCATAAACCCAAGCATATTTCTTTTTGAAGACAACATTTTTTTGATTGGCAACAATTATAAGTTGTCCAAAATTGTTTGGATTATCTTTTGCTTGAAATTGAAGACACAAAATTTTGCGTCCGAACTAGACATCTCTCGTTAAAAAACGTAGAGACGTTTTGCGCCTCTACATTTTTTATAGATTGTCTAATTTGCAATTGGCAACAGCAAGCTAAAAGTTCGTGGTAAGAATCCCCTATTTGAGCCTGCAAGAACATTTTTGCATCAAACTCTTAACTGAGCTTAGTATGCCTTTGCAAACAGCACTCTCCTCTTCGAAGGTTTGCCCGAATAAACGCAAACACCTTCCTCTTCCTCAGCATCAAGCGGAATACAACGGATAGTTGCCTTTGTTTCTTCCTTGATTTTTGCTTCGGTCTCGGCAGTACCGTCCCAATGAGCAGAAATGAAGCCTGGCTTTTCCTCAATAATGCGCTTGAACTCGTCCCAAGTGTCAACCTTATAGGTGTTGGCAGCACGGAAATCGTATGCCTTCTTGTAAATGTTCTTCTGTATGTCTTCGAGCAAGTTCTTTATATGGTCAATGATGCCTTCGTCAGAAACATTTTCCTTGGTAAGAGTATCGCGGCGGGCAACTTCCCATGTATGGTTTTCGTAGTCGTTAGGACCAATGGCAAGACGTACAGGAACACCCTTCATTTCCCATTCTGCAAACTTGAATCCCGGACGCTGGGTGTCGCGGTCGTCGTACTTGTAGCTTATGCCTGCAGCTTTCAACTTAGCGCAAAGTTCGTGTACACGTTCCGAAATCATATTAAGCTGGTCATCAGACTTGTAAATAGGAACGATAACAACTTGAATAGGAGCCAGATGCGGTGGCAATACAAGGCCATTGTCATCGGAATGAGCCATAATGAGCGCACCCATCAGGCGGGTAGAAACGCCCCACGAAGTTGCCCAAACATATTCGGGCTTGTTTTCCTTGTTAAGGAAAGTAACATCGAATGCCTTTGCGAAATTCTGTGCAAGGAAGTGCGAAGTACCAGCTTGCAAAGCCTTACCGTCCTGCATGAGAGCCTCGATGCAGAAAGTTTCCTCGGCACCGGCAAATCGCTCGCTGTCGGTCTTGCGTCCGATAACTACTGGAACACCAAGGTAATTCTCCACAAAGTCAGCATATACATGAACCATCTTGTCGGCTTCTTCCATAGCCTCCTCCTTGGTAGCATGTGCGGTATGACCTTCCTGCCACAGGAATTCGGCAGTACGCAGGAACAGACGGGTACGCATTTCCCAACGAACAACATTTGCCCATTGGTTCACAAGGATAGGCAGGTCGCGGTACGACTTAACCCAGTTGCGATAGGTGTTCCAAATTATGGTTTCGGAAGTAGGACGAACAATCAATTCTTCTTCCAACTTTGCCTCCGGGTCAACCTCAACAGCCGTCTTGTCGGCATTGGTGCGAAGACGGTAATGGGTTACCACAGCGCACTCCTTTGCAAAACCTTCAACATGGTCGGCTTCGCGGCTGAAAAACGACTTTGGAATAAACAGCGGAAAATATGCGTTTGTGTGACCAGTTTCCTTGAACATTTTGTCAAGTATATCATGCATCTTTTCCCATATCGAATAACCGTAAGGCTTGATAACCATACATCCTCTAACAGCGGACTGTTCCGCCAAATCTGCCTGAACAACAAGCTCGTTGTACCACTGAGAATAATTCTCCGATCTCTTAGTCAACTTTGCCATCTTATCTTGGTATAAAATTTGTTATTGCGTTAAAAAATTTATTATTTTTGGAGTTACAAAATTAGAAAAAATTTCATCACTATGAAACATTTGTTTTACATATTGACCCTAGTGCTTCTCACTTTAGCATCTTGCAACACAAGTCTTTATACGACAAAGATTTATGATGACACATACTATGCAAAAAGCAAGGAAGAAGTGATGCCTACTGAAAAATCAACGGACAGCAATTATGAAAGCAATCCTACGACTCCCGATGGAACATATAATCCCGAAGACGGATACTATCACAACGATGATGGTACTGTAACGTATTATACCGAGGGAGAAAACAAATCGTATTATGAAGACGATTATAGTTACGGTGGCAACGAAGGCTACTACGACGGCAGCGGAAACTACATCGAAAACAACTATTACTACATAGGCGACGACTACTATTACACCTCGCATTTCCGCAGGTTCGGCACCTATTATACACCAGTGTACTACTACGACCCATATTGGGATCCATGGTACACACCTTATTATTCGTACAGCTACTACTACGATCCGTACTTCTATTCGTGGTACTACTCGCCATACTACTACACTCCGTACTATCACCACCACTATGGATATTACAGCCATTACTACGGATGGGGATGGAACGATTACGGATACTGGCACAACCACCACAATCATCACGGAAACAACCATGGACACGGAAACGGACATGGACCAAACGATGACAATGTTTTCGGGTCCAACTACTATGGACACCGTGGTTCGATGGGCGGATTCAATGGCGGTTCGGGAAGAATAATCACAAACAGTGACAACAATAACAGCGGTTCTTCAACCGGCAAATCTCCTTCAACTCCCACAAACGGCAGAGCAGTTATAAACAGTTCGTCTGCGGCTGCATCAAATATAGAAAATAGTGGAAGCCGTGAAATAAAAGATAACGGTAACAATGGCTCAACCGCCACAAAAGAACCTGCCAATGGAAACAGCAACAACTCATTGGGAAGGATAAATCCAACAAATACATCATCTGCAGAAAGCAGAGCCGACTCAAATGCGTCAACTATCAAGGAACCATCAACCAACAGAGACAACACTTCAAGCAACAACAATAATAATTCTAATAATAGTAATAGGGTTAACTCCAATGCATCATCAAGCAATTTGAATTCGAATGTAAGCAGAGAAAACTCGTCATCAAGCAACAGCTATAACAATTCGGAAAGCAGGGTTAACTCACCAAGCAGCAACCGCAGCTACAATAAACCTAGCAGTTCAAGTTCAAGCAGCTACAATTCATCGTCAAGGCCTTCAAGCAGCAGCTCATCGTCAAGACCGTCGAGCAGCAGTTCAAGTAGTTCGTCATCAAAACCATCAAGCAGCAGCTCGTCAAGCAGTTCATACAACAGCAATTCGTCATCAAGACCATCAAGTAGCAGTTCAAGCAGCTCAACATCAAGGCCATCAAGCAGCAGTTCGTCAAGCAGTTCGTACAACAGCAATTCGTCATCAAGACCATCGAGCAGCAGCTCAAGCAGTTCTAGGTCGTACAACAGCAGTTCATCAAGTTCGAGTAGAAGCTACTCACCATCGTCAAGCAGCTCACATTCAAGCAGCAGCTATAGTGGAAGTTCACATTCAAGTTCTTCATCTTCACACTCTAGTTCATCTTCATCACATTCAAGTTCATCATCACATTCATCAAGTTCAGGAAGGAGATAAATCATGAAACGGTTAGTTATAAATATAATGGCAGTTTTGCTATGCCTTTCGGCTGTAGCACAAAACGAAACAGATGCACTTAGGTATTCATTCTACATTCCAAACGGCACAGCACGTGCCAACGGAATGGCAGGTTCATTCGGAGCACTTGGCGCCGACCCATCGGTAATAGGGTTCAACCCGGCAAGCATGGGCGTATATAAGTCAACCCAGTTGTCCTTCTCGCCAAGTTTCAAGATAAACAACACCGAATCGTCTTATTTAGGCACAAAGAACCGCGACTTCAGCGCAAACTACTTCGACATCAACGAAGCATCTTTTGTACAGGCAATAGAACGAAAAAACGATAATATTGGATTGACATATTTCATCTGGGGATTCTCATACAACAAGCTAAACAAATTTTCAGAGAACGTCAGCATTAATGGTGTAAACGATGCCAATTCAATTTCAGACTGGTTTGCATCAAGAGCTAATGGCATTAACTACCAAACTCTTAGCGATAACGACCCATTCTATAGCCATCTTGCATGGGAAACATATATCATTGATCCCGATGGAGATGATGAGCACTACGTTACCGCGTACGAAAAGTATGGGGAAAACCAAAGCCAACGTTTGACGAAAAAAGGTTCGCTTGGTGAATACAACATCGCAATGGCCTTCAATTTCATGCACAAAATATTTATTGGTGCCGATTTAGGAATACAGTCGGTAAATTACAAACAAACAATAATAACCGAAGAAAGCCTTGATAATGTAACAACAGGACCTAAAAAAGTTACATTCAACGACTATGTAGTGTCGTCTGGCGCTGGTGTAAACTTCAAACTTGGCATCCTGTACTCGCCAATCGAGCAATTGAGATTCGGTGCTGCAATACATACTCCGACCTCAATAAGCATGAAAGACAGATATAACACCTCATGCTCGGCACATCTTGGCGATTCAACAATGTCGTACAGTTCTCCTGAAGGTGAATTTGAATACAACATCTTGTCACCGTTCAGAGCAAATGCCAGCATCTGCTATATTCCAAACGAAAACATCCTGCTCAATTTCGACTACGACCTAGCCAACTACAATGCTATTAAGATGAGAAGCGAAAGCTACGACTTTGCAAGCGAAACCCAAAACATAATCAACAACTACAAAGTTGGGCACTGCATGAAGCTTGGCATTGAATACAGACTTGGACCTCTTAACATTAGAGCAGGCGGTGCTTATTATACAAGTCCATATAAGAGTTCGTCACCAAACAGCAATTCAAGTACATGGCTAGCAAGCGCAGGACTAGGATTCCGCACCAACCATTTCTTCTTCGACATTGCATATTCGTACCTGCAGAACTCATACGTATATTATATGTACGAAGGACTTGTTACCAGCGACCCGAGCAAGATAAAATTCAACCGCAACCAGATTTCTTTCACTATCGGATGCAGGTTCTAACATAAACGCAACACAAGCATATCAAAACAGCCGCGAAAATGCGGCTGTTTTGTATATAGCCACTTAAAAATTGCTTGCTTCAAGTCCATTTTTTTATGTATGTTTGCAGATTATAATGGAAGGCAAAAAATATATATCATATACCTATATAATATTAGCGGCAATAGCTGTCGTGCTTGTTATTATGCCTTCGTGCCGAGCAACAAGATTTGTTGATGATGGCGACTACCTTTTGGTGCGCAACACCGTGAAATGCGACAACAAGGGCATTCACAACGATGACCTTATGCTTACATTGAGTCAGAAAAGCAACAAGAAAATTCTAGGCGTAGTTCCATTCAACCTGTATGTTTACAACATGATGAATCGGGGCAAACCTCGCAAATGGAAAGAAAAACTTGCAAATTCTGTAGGAGAAGAACCTGTAATATATGCCTCTGAAGCAAAATTAAAAAGCATTGAAAACATAAAAGCCTATATGGCAAGCCAGTCGTACTACAGATCAACAGTGGATGTTGTTGAACACTTTTCAAACAAAAAGAAGGCAAAAGTAAAATATACAGTAACATCAGGTCCCTCATACAGAATATCATCGATAAAGTACGACATTGAGGACAAGGAAATAAAAGACTTGTTCTGCCTCGACACAATCAACACACTGATAAAAGTCGGCGCACCTTTCAACACCGACACGCTAAAGGCAGAACGTGAACGTGTTGCAAGATATTTCAAGTCGATAGGCTACTACTACTTTTCGGTAAACAATATACATTTCTTTGCCGATACGCTTGGCGGCGACTGCAAAGCCGACCTTACAATGGCCATCAGAAAACAGGAAAACGGCGATGATTCGTTCCAGAGCCAAACCATCAGGAGTGTAAATATCTACACAAACTATGACCTTACCAGAAACAATGACACTGCGCTAAAAAATACCAACATGTTTGTCCGCGACAGCATTAAATTCACATACGACAAGAAAATGTCGCACAAGACATCGGTATTTCTGCAATCGTGCTTCTTCAAACCAGGCGACAAGTACAGCATCAAGAACGTAGAAGACACCTATAGCCACTTGTCGAGCCTAAAACAGTTCAGGCTCATCAACATAAAGCTTACACCTCCCGATGTAGAAGAAGTTTTTCTCGAAAGCATCAGCAAAAGAAACCTTGATGTAAACATATACCTTGCCCCGATGAAAAGGCAGTCGTTCAACATAGAACTTGAAGGAAGCAACACATCGGGAAACATTGGTATGTCGGGGGTAATTTCGTACAAAAACAGGAATATCTTCCGTGGCGCACAGATATTTTCGGCAAAGGCAAATATTTCGTTCCAAACCTCTGCCCTACTTGATACGGTTACAAACGAAGAAATAAAATCAAAATTCTTCAACACACTGGAGTACGGCGGCGAAATAAAGCTTACCTTTCCCAAACTGCTTCTACCCTTCTTCAATAATTTTGAGTTCATAAAGCGGCACGATCCCAAGACACAGCTTAGCATTTCGTACAACTACCAGAACCGACCGGATTACACGCGCACCATTGCCAATTTAAATTTCGGTTATAGCTGGATTGGATACAAGAACAAGAACATAACGCACTACATAAACCCAATTGAATTGTATTGGGTAAAGATTCTTGACTTCAGTGAAGATTTCAGAAGAAGGATACAAAACCTCTACATAAAATACTCATACGAAGACCAGTTCCTAATGGTATTCAGCTACGACATGGTATTTAACAACCAGAATGTCAACCAGAAGCGAAACTTCACCTATTTCTGGATGAACCTAGAAACCTGCGGCAACCTTCTTTATGGAATATATGCCATGGCAAATATACCAAAGGAATCGGATTCTTACAGGTTACTCGGAGTTGAATTTGCCCAATATATAAAAGCAGACTTCGACTACAGGTTCTACAACATCATCAACGAGAAAAACAGCATAGTTTATAGGGCATTCTTCGGAATAGGTCTGCCGTATGGCAATTCAACCAAAGGTCTTCCATTTGTAAAACGGTATTTCATTGGTGGTGCAAACGACATAAGGGCATGGCAGGTAAGAACTCTCGGTCCCGGCTCGTACTCAAACATCTACAGGAACTACGACCAGATTGCCGATATGAAGTTGATGTTCAACGTGGAATACAGAGCCAATATAGTTTCGTTCCTACAAGGAGCCTTGTTCGTTGATGCCGGCAACATCTGGGCAATCGACAAGGACGACAACCGTACAGGAGCTTTGTTCAAGTTCAGCGAATTTTACAAGCAGATAGCATTGGGTACAGGTTTCGGACTTAGATTCGACTTCAAGTTCCTTGTTCTTCGTTTCGACATCGGAATTCCAGTTTACAATCCATCGCTCACAGGTCGCGATGCTTGGTTCGAGTCGTTCAGCCCATTTAAGGTAAATAAATTCACATTGAATTTTGGTATCGGATATCCGTTCTAGAGGAGGAGGAAGGTTCAAAGTTTCACGTTTCTTGTTTCAAGGTTCAAGGAGTTCAAGGGGTTCAAAGTTTGAAAGTTTCTATGCCTGCGGCGTTTCTGTGGCTAAGCCGTTTCTAAGTTTGGGACGATGCATGCATCGTCCGTTTCAATCGTAAATCTAAATTCGTAAATGATATTGTATCTTTCCTCTAAAGAAAAAAAATGCAACATGTTGATTATAAATGATGTGTTTTTATTTATTATACTTACATAAAAATCAGAATTTTTTATGTAAGTTTGCAAAAAAATATTCGTATGAACATAGCAGTTTGTGTAAAGCCGGTTCCCGACTCAAAGTATTATGACCAGATTAAGATTGATCCGGTAACTAAGACATGGGACCGTTCTGGAATTCCAACCGTAATAAGCGATTTGGACAAGCATGCCCTTGAAGCGGCAATATCAATAAAGGAAAAGCATAGTGGAAAAGTAGCTGTTTTTACGATGGCACCACCAACCATGAAGGAAACAATAATGCAAGCCCTAGGTATGGGTGCCGACGAAGCCTACCTTATTAGCGACCGTGCATTTGCTGGTTCCGACACACTTGCAACCTCCAACATTCTAGCAGCAGCAATACGCAAGGCAGGCGACTTTGACCTTATAATCACAGGCAATGAAAGCGACGACGGAAGCACAGCTCAAGTATCGGCACAGCTTGGAGAATGGTTAGAAATGCCACATGTTATGAACGTTACCAAGCTTGAATGTGATGGAAAAACTATTGCTGTAACATCTAAACAAGATAACGGAAGCATAGAATACGAAATAGGGCTGCCTGCGGTAATAGGGGTAACTCGCAAAGTTAACAAACCTAGATTTGTAAGCATAATGGGCTTGATGAAAGCCAAGCAAAAACCGTTTAACACACTTACCGCCAACGACATAACGCCTAATCTGGACTTTATTGGACTAAAAGGCTCACCAACACAGCCCGGAGGTATAGCATCACCAGAAATGGGACGAAAGTCGGAACTTATTGACGGCACTCCACAAGAAATAGCAAAGCGCATATTGGAAGAACTTCATAAAGCGGGGATAAAATAATGGAAATTCAAGAAAACAAAAATATATATGTAGGCGTTCAAACCGTAAGAACACCAAATATTAATGATTTTTATATGGAAATCAAGTCGTACAAGAATATATTGGTATTTGCTGAAGTTTGCGATGGCAAAGTTTGCGAAAATTCGCTTGAACTTATCGGAGAAGCAAACAGGCTAAAGGCTATGCGCAACAACGACAGCATTGTAATTGCAGCATTGCTCGGCTTTGGAGTGAAAAGTTATGCTTCCGAACTTTTTGGCTATGGAGCCGACAAGGTTGTTGTTTTTGATGACCAGAAACTTGAAAATTATCGTTCAGACCTATACGGCGAAGCATTGGCGCAGATTGTAAAATCATACCACCCGGAGATAGTGCTTGTTGGTGCGACGGCATTAGGCAGCGAACTTGCGCCAACCGTTGCAGCCAAGTTAAAGACTGGACTTGCAGCGCATTGTACAGCATTGAAGATTCTTGAGAATGGGCAATTTACCCAAGTCGTTCCTGCTTTTGGCGGAAAAGTTTTGGGAGACATATACATCCCAAACCATCGTCCACAAATAGCTTCGATAAAGGGAGGCATAACAAAAAAACTTGATTTTGCACCCAAAGACGGAGTTGTTGAGGATTTCACGTGCGAGCTAACAGGTTTCGACAGAATGAAAGTTGTAAAGGTTGAAAAGGAACACGAAAATCGCAAATCGCTAAACGAAGCCGACTGCATTGTTGTTGGTGGATTTGGCATTGGCTCTAAAGAAAATTGGGCGAAACTAGAAGAACTTGCAAGCCTCTTAGGAGGAGCAAACGGCTGCACCCGCCCTGTGCTTGATGCAGGCTGGATTGACAACGAAAAGGCTATGATAGGAACAAGCGGCGTGGCAGTAAGGCCAAAAGCATATATAGGCATCGGTGTATCCGGCGCAGCACATCATACTTGCGGCATAAAGGATTCTGGGCTGATTATCAGCATAAACAAAGATGAGAATGCTCCAATATTCGCATGTTCTGACTACAAGGTTATTGGCGACTACAAGAAAATTGTGGATGCCTTGATTGAAGAACTCAAAGCCTGAAATTTTTGTACCATTGTCCTAATTGACAGTTAGAACAAATTTCCCCAAAAAATAATGTGGTGCAGCGAACGCTACACCACATTGTTTTTATTTTATTGTTTATTATTGCTTCACAACATTCTTGTTTATCACAAAATCCGTTGTGCTAACCCTTACCGTGTAGGCTGCCGGAGGCAGATTGCTGAGATTCAAAATGGTCTCGTAGCTGTTCTGCGGTGCGGCTACCTTGTTGGTATAGATGAGCTTGCCAAGCATGTCGTAAACCTCGATGGTTGCTGCGCGGTTGCCGAAGTTGTCCAGGACGACTGTCAAATCGTTGCTGAACGGGTTCGGGTAAGCCTGAACATCTGGTTCACCATCAGCTGCAGACTCTACGCAGTTTGCAACCACGATTTCCGAAACGGAGCGTGTGCCATCATAGTCAACCTGAACGAGACGATAGTAGTTGTCGCCACCGTGGATTCCATAATCGGTGTAAGAGTAGTCGAGCGGTTCAATGCTGTTTCCTGCACCTGCCACGCGAGCAATCTCCGTAAAGTTGATTGCATCGTCGGAACGCTCAAGCGAGAAGTAATCGTTGTTCTTTTCGGTGGCGGTTGTCCACTCTACGAGTGCCGAACGACCGTCGCAGGTTGCGGTGAAGGAAACGAGTTCGATTGGAAGAACTGTATGGTCATCAAGCGAACCGAATGTTCCCTTGTAAGGTGCACGTCCCGTTGCGGATATTGTTACATTGCCTACACTTAAATCGCTGTGGCTACCATTTACAGAAGCGCTTCCTTCCACATTCTTCCAGCAACCATTATAAAGAGCGAACTTGATAACCTCTGGATTGTACTCATTGATACTTGTATCGTTGAAATGTACATCTGTTGCAGCAACAGCTCTAAATGTTACGTCAGTAAGTGTGGCCGAGGTAGTAATGTCCCAGTATTCGGCATTGCTTACATGATCGAAACGGTTAGCGCCATCTTCGGTACACATATCGTTAATGTTCCACCATCGCGGATAACCTTCGTCCGTAGTATAACCATGGGCATCAGCCGACTTGTTGAAACGTATGGTCGCTGAACCTCCAGCACGAGTAGCTGGAACTGTTACAGAACCGAGTACGCCGTTGCTACCTGTTGGGAAAGTGAAGTCAGATGAACCTAATGTCTTCGTTACTGCGCCATCGACATAGCTGCTGTAATCAGATACCGTTGCTGTGGCCGATGCTCCGAAGGTTATGTTACCAGTAACAATACCGCTTGAGAATGTAGCTACGCCATTGACCGCTATAGTCAATCCATCAAGTGTGAAATTCTTGTCGTTATCAAAGGTTACATTATTGAATGTCAGCGATGGACCTGAGATTGTTTGATGAGTAGTACCATTGAATACAACGGTTCCTGTACCGGCAGAGAATGTTCCATTGTTGGTAAGGTTACCTGCAATAGAAATAGTATTTGCTCCCAGTGACAATCCATTGTCAGCTCCTATTGTAAGGTTCTTAGTTTCGGAACTACCTCCGAGAACAGGATTACCTACAGAACATCCGTCACCGTAAGTTACTAGGAATACACTTGTTGTAGAGTTTGGAACAGAACCTGCAACATAGTTTGTACCATCAAATGAAATCCAGTTGCCATCGGTTGACCAGTCGGTTGTACCAGCATTGCCAGACCAAACCATATCTCCGTCAGAAATTCCTGCAATATCAGGTGTTTCGACATTGACTGTTACTGTAGTTGATGCCGTTGCTGTACAACCTGCACCTGCTGTAGTTGCTGTTGCTATTACAGTGTATGTTGTAGTTACAGATGGTGTTACTGTTGCCGAAGATCCTGTTGCTCCAGTATCCCATCCATACGACACCGTACCGGTTCCTGTTGCACTAACCGAAAGTGTTGCTGGTTTGCCAACACAGATAGTTGATGGAGTAGCTGATACACTTGTTATGCTGACCGATGGAGTTTCAACAGTTACAGTTACCTGCTTGCTAGTCGTTGCTGTGCAGTCACCGACCGTTGCTGTTGCTATTACGGTATAGGTTGTGCTGACTGTCGGGCTGACGGTTATCGTCTCGCCTGACTCGTCGTTGCTCCATGCGTAGCTCATTGTACCTCTGTTGCCAGTTGCGCTCACGCTGAGTTCTGTAGAACCGCCATTGCATATAGTTGCCGGAGTAGCAGATGCCGTTACTGTGCCTACTGCAGGGCTATTGACCGTTATCTGTACAGCGTTGCTGTAGGTAGTGTTACAAGTGTTCGTCGCGTAGTATCTAATGTAGTAGCCGTTCTGGCTGTACGATACGGTGTTGCCCGAAGTGAACGCAGAATAAGTTCCGTTCTCGGTGCTGCTCATCTGCCATCCCTGTGCGCTGACGGTTGCGCCGTAGTCGGTTACAGTAGGTGTGCTGAGCGTTAACGCGCTGCCGTCGCAGACTGCCGTCGGTGCGGTGATTGCCGCGATTGCCGGTACCTTGGTGACGGTTATCTGTACCTTGTTGCTGTAAACCGTTCCGCAGGCGTTGGTTGCGTAGTACCTAATGTAGTAGCCGTTCTGGCTGTATGATACGGTGCTGCCCGAAGTGAACGCAGAATAGGTTCCGTTCTCGGTGCTGCTCATCTGCCATCCCTGTGCGCTGACGGTTGCGCCGTAGTCGGTTACAGTAGGAGTGCTGAGAGTCAGGGCACTGCCGTCGCAGACTGCAGTCGGTGCTGTGATTGCAGCGATTGTCGGTGCCTCGTTGACCGTGATCTGTACCTTGTTGCTGTAGGTCGTTCCGCATTCGCTGGCTGCAAAGTACCTTATGTAGTAGCCGGTCTGGCTGTACGATACCGTTGAGGACGGGTTGAAAGTATTGTAAGTGCCGTTCTCGGTGCTGCATATCTGCCAGCCCTGAGAGCTTACTGCCGAGCCGTGCGGTGTGACAGTCGGTGCGCTGAGAGACAACGTGTTGCCTGCACATACTGCAGACGGGGCGGTGATGCTTGCTACAACAGGTGCCTCGTTGACCGTGATCTGTACCTTGTTGCTGTAGGTCGTGCCGCATCCGCTGGCTGCAAAGTACCTTATGTAG
>JAGCNN010000028.1 GCA_017645925.1 Bacteroidales bacterium | reverse complement strand
GCTGCCGAAGCTGCAAGACCTGCAAGTGCATCGGGAGTGTCGTTCTTGTCTGCCGAAAGCAAGTTTACATTTACGAATACTTCTGCGTGGAAATCGCTCGGGAACAACGGACGCAATGCGCGGTCAATCAGACGTGAAACGAGAATTTCATAGTCCGAGAGACGACCTTCCCTCTTGTTGAATCCGCCAGGGAAACGGCCTACTGCCGAATATTTTTCCTTGTATTCAACCGAAAGAGGCATGAAGTCAACATCTTCCTTCGCGTCGTCTGCTGCAACAACTGTTGCCAATAACATGGTTTTACCCATCTTCACCACTACCGAACCAGTTGCCTGCTTCGCCAGTTTACCGGTGGAAATTTCAATTTCTCTGCCATCAGCCAAAGTGATGACTTTCTTAATTTCGTTGTACATTATCTATTGTGTTTAATTAATTTGCAAATAAAAAAGGAAAGCAAAACATTTGTCTTGCTTTCCGAATGTCTTAACGACGTAAGCCTAATTCTTTAACTATCGCCCTGTATCTTTCGATATCCTTGGTCTTTAGATAGTCGAGTAATTTTCTTCTCTTACCTACAAGACCAGTCAAGGCACGCTGAGTACTGAAATCCTTGCGGTTCGATTTCAGGTGCTCTGTTAAGTGACTGATACGGTAGGAAAATAAGGCTATTTGTGACTCAGCTGAGCCAGTGTCTGTATTAGACTTCCCGTGTTTTGAAAAGATTTCTTTCTTCTTTTCTGAATCTAAATAATTCTTCATCACTTATAATTTATAATTAAAAAACGGCGCGAAATTACTGCTTTATTTTTGAACGGCAAAATTTATTTTAGCCAAACAATTTATCATGTTGCCCGCTGGAAATGATGTTGTTATGAAATGGCTATAACTGTTTAATAATTAGCAGTATTATCCTTTTGTATTAATCTTTGTTACTTTTTGATAATCTGAGCGCTACGTCTATTAGAATAGTCCACACTTTGCTTTTGCGAAAGGAATTCGCGCATACAGTCGCAAGCGCATTTTGTGGTTTCTACACCGCCGTATTTTTTCATGTCGGTGATAGATACGGTGTAACTGTTGGCTGCAACGGAATATTGCTTTTTGGGTTTAATTGGCTTGCCGTTGGGCAGAAATCCCTTAACCTCAAGCACCTTGTCGGTATTTTTGTCAACATACATGATATAGGTCATGCCGCTTGTGTATGGTTCAACGCCCTCGTCTTGTTCTTTGCAGGTCTTAATAACGTCCAGAATCTGTTTTCCTGTAAGCTTAAAAGTCCACATACTGTTGCCAAATGGATCGAGCATAAGAGCGTCCTTTACAGTAAAGTCGCCAGCATCGTGATAGTCGAACCTTACGCCGCCACCGTTTTGAATGGCAATCTGGCAGTTGGATGCCCAAGCTTGACCGTCGGTCATCATGCAGCCGAAGTTGTCGTAGCCACGAACAGGTTTTTCGAGCGTTGTAAGACGCTTTTCAAGTTCGGGATTTTTGCAGAAATCGGCGACCATCTGCGCTATTTTGTCAGACGATTTAGAAGATTTTTCAATGTCAATGACTTCTGATGATTTGCTGGCAACCTTGCCGTCTTTAAGGTTGAATTTTACTAATGTGCAGTAGCGTACTTTGTTCTTGCTTTGTACTACTAGTACGTTGTTAACCATTGTGTTGGGTTCAATTAGTGCATGCGAGTGACCTCCTAGGATAGCATCGAACATAGGGAACTGCTCTGCCATTTTCTTGTCGTCCACGTCGCCTATATGCGAAAGAAGTATTTCGACGTCGCACTGTTTACGGACAACATTGGCGTATTTTTCAATTGCTTGAACCACAGGGGTAAAGCGAAATCCTTTGACACAGTCGGGATGGCAGTCGGGGATGCCGGCCTTGCCAAGTTGCAACACGCCTAGAATGCCCACCTTTACGCCGTCAACATCGAAAATTCTGTAGGGTTCAAACGTGTAGTCGAGTGAATCTGGTACGTGGACATTAGAGCAGAGGTAAGGAAACTTG
>JAGCNN010000213.1 GCA_017645925.1 Bacteroidales bacterium | reverse complement strand
TCGTCGGTCATATTGGCCTGCCATCCTGCCGAAAGGTATTTGCCCTTTGCGCTTATGAGCGTCGAGTGCGAATGTTCGTAGGGATGAATGTCATCGACTTTCTTCGAAAGCCATTCGAGCGAAATGTCGGCGGTGATAATAGCGTAGATGTTGCCCGTGCTGTCCTTTATAGGGTAGCTGTAGGTTGTCATCATCTGCTCGCCACCGCCAGCATCGAAATAAGGTTCACTCCAATGCGGTTTGCCCGACTTCTTTGGCTCTACATACCATTCCTGCGTGAAATAGTCGTTTTCGACCGAACCAAGCTCCTTGCTTTTCAGTTCACCAGTTTCGGGGTCTTCGTACGAATATGGCGAAAAGAAATGTCTTCCATCGAAATAGCAGGAATCGAATGCTATGGCGCTACCTATGATGTTTGTATTTTCGTCAACCACCTTGTTGGTTATGTGGTAAAGATATTTTTCGTCTTTGCTGTTTTCCTTTACGAGCCACGAAGCATCCTTCACGGTTGACTCCACTGTCTGCAAGGTCTTCTCTATGTCGAGGATGCTGGCCTTGAGTATGTTGGAAGCGCTGCGGGTGGCTTCTTCCGAGATAAGCATGTGCGATGATACCGCCACAATGCCAAGCACGACGATAAAGAATATCGTCACTATGAGCAGCACATTAAGGCTGAGCCTTGTGGAAAAAGATTTAGAGAACCACATAATGCTACTGTTTTGCGATGTTTTTCTTCATTGTGAGTATGTTGCAGCCGTCTTCGTAGCGGTATGTCACCTCGTCCATAAGCTGCTTGCACAGGTAGATGCCCAGTCCGCCGATTTCGCGCTCCTCGACCGACAATGTTATGTCGGGGTCGGGCATTTCGAGCGGATTGAACGGCTTTCCAGCGTCCTTGAGCGTAACTGTGAGCATCAGAGCTTTGTCGTCGAGATTGGTTTCGACTTCCATCCATCCTATGCTGTCCTTGTAGGCATACTGCACTACATTCTCTACTGTTTCTTCTATTGAAAGTCTCAACTTGAAGCGCAAATCTTCATCGGTTGGCATATCTGGCGACGACATGAGATACTCAATAATCTCAGCAGTTTTATCCTTAATCGGATTGAATAGTTTCTTCATTTTCAAAAAAATTAGTGGACAAATTTACATAAAAAATCGTTTGGGTTGGGAAAAAGTTTTTTGTTGACTTACAAACACTTCTCCAGTTCTTTCAAATCTTCTTCGGTGGTTGACCAACTTGTAGCAAAACGAACTATTGTATGAGAATCATCATATTTTTCCCAGAAACTGAAGCAGACATTTTGCACAAGCTTGCTCATCTGCTCGTTTTCAAGGATTATAAATTGCTGGTTTGTTGGCGATTCCAAATAGAAGCGATACCCCTTTTCTTTCAGCATGGATTTCAATTTTTCGGCCATAGCTATTGCGTGACGGCTGATTTCCATGTAAAGGTCATCGGTGAAAAGCGTGTTGAACTGTATGCCGAGCAGACGCCCTTTTGCAAGCAGTGCGCCACGTTGCTTCATCTTGGTAATGAAATGTTTAGGAGCATTGTTGTGCGTAAATACAACCGCTTCGCCACATAGCGCACCTACTTTTGTTCCGCCGATATAGAATATGTCGCATAGCCTTGCAATGTCGGGCATGGTAACATCGGTCTGACGGCTTGCAAGCCCGTAGCCGAGCCTTGCACCATCCATATACAGCGGAACGTTGTGCTTGCGGCACACATTGGAAATTGCGGTCAGCTCATCCTTGCTGTAAAGCGTGCCATATTCGGTAGGATGTGAAATATAGACCATTCCAGGGAAAACTATATGGTCGTGGTTGCCATCGGCATAAAAAGTTGTGATGTAATTGTCAATGTCAGCAGCATTTAGCTTTCCATTGGTGGCCTCGAGAGCAATGACCTTGTGCCCTGTAAATTCAATTGCACCGCCCTCGTGTATGCTGATGTGCCCGCTTGTGGCAGCAATAACGCCCTCGTAATCGTCCAAAACGCTACTTATTACAACCTGATTTGTCTGTGTGCCGCCCACAAGGAAATGGACTTTTGCATCTGGACAACTGCATGCTTGGCGGATTTTTTCTTCGGCCATTTGGCAATATTTGTCATCGCCATAACCAAGAAGCGGTTCCATATTGGTTTCTGCCAATCGCTCAAGCACCTTGGGATGCGCTCCCGCTATGTAGTCGCTTTCAAATGAAATCATAATCTATTTTGTCAGCTTAGTTACGTTTGTTGTTCCCGACATAATTCCTTCTTCATCGTCAAAGTATGAATAACGTATCTTGAACATTCCTTTTTTGCCGGGGACTGGTTCGATTATCTGTTCCCCACTTGACTCAAGGTCTTCAAGCAGGTTGCAATGTACCGAGAAAGGCTCGACAAAGTATTCCCATTCGCCATTTACAAGAGTGTATATATAAAAGGTATGCCAGCAACTTGTCCACCACCAGGGCCAAATGCCAATCTCGCAAGTGCCGTTTCCGTCAAGGTCGCCAAGAATATGCGGATTTCCACCGATGCAGTTTTCCACCTCGATTGGCGGGATGTTGCTGTCGGAGAACATTATGAGGCAGGCACATTCGCCTTCACATTCCATAAAATGGTCTTCGTCGTCGTACTTTTTGGGTTCCAATATGTAGCACGATTCCTTCTTGCCGTCGCCGTTGAAGTCGTAAGTTCCATCAACATCAGTACGCTCGCCCATTTGCTGAGTGAGTATGCTTTTTTTCTTTTCGGCACGTTTGGCAAGATTCTCATCGGTAACAAGGTCGCTCTCAACTGAAATTTTCCATTCGTCACCTACCTTGCGGAATTGCAGGTATGATGGATAGTCGGTAGTTTTGCCGTCAACGGTAACGGTTTTCGTAAAACTGCACTTCACCTCATCGGCACTGATATTTTCGACTTTTACTTCGCCAGTTATCTCCTGCTTGAAGTCTGGTTTTTTATTGAAAAATGCCAGTTTGTTCTCAATACATTCGTTCTTTTCCATCCTCATGCCATAATACATTACACTTTGGCTGTAAAGATTTGACAAAATACCGACGTCCTTTGTGCTGTTTGCATCGTTCCATTTTCCTACAAGCGTGGCAAAATCGGGAGTGCTTGCTGTTTCTGTCTCTGAAATTGCTTCTGCATTGTAGGTGGTCTCGTCAGTTTCGGTTGTCTTTGGTGAATTGCAACTCCATGCGATGGTTAAAGCAAGAAGCAATGTGATGATGGGAAAAAGTTTGGTTTTCATTTCTTCTATTTTTAATGTTTGCCTAAATCTATAAAAAAGCCCCGTCATTCAGCAAGTCAGAACAATAACGCGATACAGAAAGGGGTGCGTAATATTGTTCGACTATGCGGAATCTCCAAATGAAACCATTTTTTAAGGAGATTCCGGATAAGCGAACTCACACGACACGTTCCTTAGTCGGTTCGTTCAGCTTTTCGGAATGACCAGAAAGGATTATTCTTCCTCTATTGTTATTTCCTCAATCTTGCACCCCTGACGAATCTTGTCAAGCACGTCCAATCCTTCTACAACCCTGCCGAAGCAAGTGTGCTGGCGGTCGAGGTGCTTGGTGTATTCGCGGGTAAGGCAGATGAAAAATTGAGAACCGCCAGTGTCGCGTCCTGCGTGTGCCATCGAGAGTACGCCGCGGTCGTGGTACTGGTTGCCGCCATTGAGTTCGCATTTAATCTTATAGCCCGGTCCGCCTGTACCAACTCGCGGGTCGCCAAGGTTGCGCGAGAAGGGGCATCCGCCCTGCACTACAAATTCGGGAATTACGCGGTGAAAGCGCAGTCCGTTGTAGAAGCCTTCTTCGACTAGTTTTATGAAATTTGCAACCGTATTTGGTGCGTCGTTGAAATAGAAGTTCACCTTCATGGTGCCGACTTCGGTTTTAATTTTTGCTATCTTCATGATATAAGTTTTTGTTGAATCGCACCATGGCACGATTGTACTGTTTTTATGTTTAAAAGTTTCTATGTTTCACGTTTCTGTGGCTTACGCCGTTTCTAAGTTCTTGTTGAATCGCGCCATGGCGCGATTGTACTATTTCTATGTTTATCTGGCTTACGCCGTTTCTATGTTGAGCCGCAAAATTTTGCGGCTGTACAATGATATTGCTGCCTTTTGTCCCATTATTTCTTTATCCAGCTGTCAATATTAAAGTTGCAATCCTTGTATTCATCGTCAATCTTGACATATACGCCCCTTACCTTGTCCTTTACCCATTCGTCTATTAGCTTGCTGTTCTTGTCCTCAAGGGCATACCTTTGCAGAGTAAGGTAGTCGTCCTTCATGTTTGCCTTGTGCTCCTTTACATCAAGGTCGAGACGTACTATCTTTATCACGCGGGTACCTTTGTTGTCGCTTGATAGGAAAGGCTTAGAATATTCGCCTTCCTTCAACGAGGAAATTGCAGACTTGGTGTATGGATCAAGGAATTCCGCTGTCATGTGGGAATCCCCATAATATGGATTTGTTACTTTTCCATCAGAACCTCTGCTGTCGCCGTTGCTGTACTTCTTAACTGCATCTACGAAACTGATTGTGTCCGACTTGAGAATGCTATATACTTCATTTGCTTTCTTGTCGGCTGCTTCCAATGCTTCCATGCTTACTTTGGGTTTCATCAGGATATGGCGGAAGTTCATCATGTTGCCTTTTTTCTCAATCATCTGGATGATATGGAAACCATATTCGGTCTCTACCACCTGCGACACATCCAGCGGACTTGTAAGGTTGAACGCCACCTGCGAAAATTCGGGAACGAGGTCGGTCTTGCTGACAAAGCCAAGTTCGCCGCCTTTCATTGCCGAACCAGGGTCTTCGGAGTACAGCACTGCCATTGTCGAGAAACTTTCGCCATTTTGTATGCGTTCACGAATCTTGTTAAGTTCGGCGATGACTTTTTCCTTGTCCTCCTTGCTAACTTCGGGCTTGATGACGATTTCTGAAAGCTCGTAGTAGGCTTCGATTGTAGGTATGCTGTCGGCGGGCAGGCTTTCATAGAAACGTTTAACCTCCGATGGTGTTACCTTTGTATCGCCAATTATCTTCTGCTGAACCTTTTGTGCCATCATCTGCTCCTCAATAGTGCTACGAAGGTCTTCCTTTATCGACTTGACAGTCTTGCCAAAATATTCTTCCAGCTTCTGCTCCGAGCCTATCTGGTTTATGAAAACGCTCAGACGGCGGTCAAGTTCGGTTTCAACTTCCTTTGGCGTAACCTCGATGCTGTCCTTTTGAGCCTGCACATAAAGCAGTTTCTGAAACATCATGTCCTCAAGGATTTCGCAGCGGGTGTTATCGCCCACCTTCATCTGCTGGCTAGCCATCTGTATGTACTGGTTTTCGATGTCGGACATCATGATTATTTCGTTGCCAACTATTCCGACTATCTTGTCGATAATTCCCTGCGAGTATGCACTTGCACACAGCAGACATATTATTGAAATAAAAAATATTCTCTTCATAAGTTATTTGTTGCCAATGACAATGATTCCGTCTGATTTATATTTACTTAATAATTCTTGTTTGTTCTGCAGATATTTGTCGTGCCTGCGCTTGTTCATGATAATCTGTATGATTCTTGGTTTTGCAAGCTCTATTGGAAGCAGGTCGCCAGGGACTATATAGTCGTCAATTTTGACTAAATAGCGTAGTGTGTCGTATATAAAATCAAGAGTGTTCTTGTATTTAAGTTCGTATGGTTCAATGTTTCCACTGAAATTTATCAGTTTTACGAAATCGTTGAGTTCCACCCATTCCTTTACAAAATAAATATTCTTGTCGGGACCGTCGCAGTAGTCGCCAAGTTCCTGCTCATCGTCGGGTGTGCTTTTCCTTATCTTTTCAAATATTTCGTAATACTTTGTAAGCTTTGGCGATATGGTCATGTAGTGCGCCTTGATGTAAGTTGTGTTGATAACATACTCGTTCAAGTGATTGTCGTAGTAGTCGTTTATTTCCTTTTCGGTAACATTCATGTTGACATTGCTATAGATGTACTTGCTACAGTATTCGTGGACAAACAACTGACGGCGGTATTGCATTGCCTTGCGGTTGATTTCGGCAGTATCGTACAATAGTTTTGAGGCTTCGCTGTACATGATTCGTTCAGTTAGCCAGCCGTCAATATACTCGTCTGCCAGTTCTGCACTGTCCGTGCCGTTGGCAAAAGTTCCGATTGCACGCATAAGCTCCCTTTCGGTCAGCTTTTCATTGCCAAAACTAGCCACATACTTTTCCTGCACAGGCTCCTCGCTTTTGGTGCTGCAAGAGCATAATGTTGTTGCAACCAATATGAAAATCAACAGACAGACAGCCATTATTATTTGTCCTCGGAAAGTTCCTTTACAATCTGGTCGAGCAATTCCTCATGAATCTTCACATTGTATTTCTTGTGCAAACCTTCAGTCCATTGCTTTTCGAGCTGGTCCTGATATGCAGCGGTAACAATGCCCCTGATTTCGCTGAGTTGCTTTATAACCGGAGGCTGATATGTTACCCAAGTAACAGTGTTGTCCTTGTCCCTGTAAATCGTCTGAACAGTGTCTGCATTAACTGGATGTTCGCGAATTGCATTGTCAACAAACAGGCTGTGACCTTTTTCTTCCAATGCCGACTCACCGACAACTACTGCTGTAGAATCCTTTGCGTTCAACTTGTTGATAATGTTCTCTTTTTCAGCAGGACTATTGCGAGAAAAAGCATCCAAAAGAGCAACTGCAGTCTTTTCGTCCTTGCACTTAAATGTTTGTACATAATAGCGGTCACCCCACTTGTAGTTGTTCTTTACAGTCTCGTAGTAGGCTTCAAGTCCAGCACTGTCGGCAATAGCCTTGTTCCATACTGCATCGTTGGTAAGTGCGAAAAGCAAAATTCCATCGTGGTATTCCTTCATCAAATACTTGAATGCCGGATATTTTTCCTCGAGGTGCTTTTCTTCGTATTCAATTATGTTTTTGTCTCCGAACTGCTTGTAAGCATTTAGTACCAACATTTTTATGTCAACAGGCGGTTGCTTGGTGTTGAATTTCTGGAAATATTTTGCAAAATCCTGTTCTGTATATTTCTGGTCTTTT
>JAGCNN010000212.1 GCA_017645925.1 Bacteroidales bacterium | reverse complement strand
TATTCATACTTACTATAAAATAGAAATATAACACTCATTGCATTTAAACATATATTTTATTTGATTCATACAAATAGCATAAAACTGGCTATTTTACCCACTCAATCACTCCTGTAAATTTCATTTATCCAGTCCTATTTTTCGTCATACATGGAACTGTTTTTACCTACGGGAACAAAACCGAAATTCAGAACAAACTTTCAAACATTTTTTCAGCGCATAACAGATTTTCTCTTAAATTTGTACTGAAATTTTTCAGGAATGGAAAACATAAGGAATCTCATCTTTGACCTAGGCAATGTCATCCTCAACATCGATACAAAGTTGAGTGAAAAGGCATTTGCGCAATACGGAATGACCAACTTTTCGGAACTTTACACGCTTGCTGCGCAAAATGAGCTTTTCGACCGCCTTGAAGTGGGCAGCATCACCGAAAAGGAATTCTACGATGAATTTCGCCGCGTAACTGGCTGCAAACTGCCCGACAAAACCCTTGAAGAATGCTGGGACGCACTAATCATGGACTTCCCCACCGCAAGAATCGACATGCTGAAACGACTGAAAGCCGAAGGCAAATACCGCACTTTCATCCTCAGCAACACCAACATAATCCACTACCGATTTTACACAGCATTGCTTAAGCGCGTTCATGGTGTTGACGGGCTCGAAAGCCTTGTGGAACACGCCTACTTCTCGCACGAAATCGGGCTGAAGAAGCCCAACCGCGACATTTTTGACTACGTTGTGGAACATTCGCACATCAAGCCCGAAGAAAGCATCTTCATCGACGACAACGAAGCCAACATAAAGGCAGCCAATGCATTGGGATTCAACACGATATTCCTGAAAGACAACAATATGGAAAACTTAAAATTTTAGATAATCAACTTAAAATCATCAGCACAATGAAACTAAACATCGAAAAAGCACTCGGCAACAACGCCAAATATCAGGAAATGCTCAAACTTGCACAGGAAAAGTTCAGCACATTAACAGAAGGTACCGGCGAAGGCAACGACTTCCTCGGATGGCTCGACTTGCCAACCTCGTACAGCGACGAGGATATTGAGGACATCCTAAACATCGCCGACCGCATGCGCAAACTTGACTGCGTAGTAGTTATAGGTATCGGCGGTTCGTACCTCGGAGCAAAGGCAACAATCGAAGCGTTAAAGCCACATTTCGGAAAGATGGACACCGAAATGATTTTCGCAGGTCACACCCTCAGCGGCAACTACCACGCAGAACTCATGGAATATCTGAAGGACAAGGAGTTCGGTATAGTTGTTATTTCAAAGTCGGGAACTACCACCGAACCGGCAGTTGCATTTAGACTTCTCTACAACGAAATGAAGAAACGCTTTGACAATGAGACAATCCGCGACCGCATCGTAGTAATTACCGACGAAAACAAGGGCGCACTCCGCACACTTTGCGACAAGGAAGGCTTCGACGATTTCATCATTGCCGACAATGTAGGTGGCCGCTTCTCGGTATTGTCGCCAGTAGGACTTGTCCCAATTGCAATTGCAGGCTTCGACATTGAGGAAATGCTTCATGGTGCATCTCTTGCACAGGACATTTGCCTCGAAAACAACGAGAAAAACCCTGCAATTCAGTATGCAGCAATAAGAAATATGCTTTTCAGCGAAGGTCGCAAGGTGGAACTGATGGTCAACTACAATCCGCGTCTCAGCTACTTTGCCGAATGGTGGAAACAGCTCTACGGCGAAAGCGAAGGCAAGAACGGCAAGGGATTGTTCCCTGCATCGGTATCGTACACCACCGACCTTCACTCGCTCGGACAGTTCGTTCAGGACGGCAGCCCAATCCTTTTTGAGACCGTACTCTGGGTTAACGACGACAGCGATGCTCCAGTAGTTCCGCACGACAACGAAAACCTCGACAAACTCAACTACCTCGAAGGCAAGAACATGGAATACATCAACAGCAAGGCTGCCGAAGGCACAATGAACGCACATGTGGCAGGAAACGTCCCGAACATCCGCATCGAATTTGATGCTGTAGATGAGTTCAACCTCGGATACCTGATGTTCTTCTTCGAATTTGCTTGCGGTATCAGCGCATACATGCTTGGCGTGAACCCGTTCAACCAGCCCGGCGTTGAAGCATACAAGAAGGAAATGTTTAGGCTGCTGGGAAAGGAGTAAAAGGCTAAAAAGGCTAAAAGTTTTCCCCCTTGGCATTAGGGCCTTTAATGTTTTTAACGCCCTAATGCCAAGGGGGGAAAAACTGCCATCCTTTTAGCCTTCAACCACATCGCACAATGGAAAACATTGCCACCGTATCACAATCCGACCGCATCACCGGCTATGCACCGAAACTCCTTGTCCACCAGCAGGGACTGCTACATCGTGCGTTCTCAATTGTTGTGTTCAACGACAAAGGCGAAATGCTAATGCAAAGACGAGCTACAACAAAATACCACTCTGGCGGACTATGGACAAACACCTGTTGCAGCCACCTTGTCGAAGGCAAGGATATGGAAACCTACATGCACGAGCGACTGCAACACGAAATGGGCTTCGACTGCGAACTGAAATTTGCCTTCACTTTCCACTACACCGCCAACTTTGACAACGGGCTTACCGAGAACGAAATTGACCATATATATATAGGTATATGGAACGGCACTCCCTTGCCCAACCCCGCAGAAGCCGACGACTACCGCTGGGAATCACCCGACAACATCAAGTCGGAAATGAAACTCCATCCCGAAATGTTCACAGTATGGTTCAGGGAGATAATGGAGAGAATGGAAATAAATTGCTAAACTCCCACCAACTATTCAAGATTGCACCCGACTTCCGAAACTTCAGCTACCGCCGTTCCAAGTTCATCGGTAATGCATACACGGAAGAAACAATTTCGCCTGCCAGACTTGGTGCAATGTGCCTCGGCAATAAGTCTTTGACCGCGCACTGCATTGAGATACACTATGTTGGAAGATACCGACACCACTGAAAGTTTCTCGGCATTTGAGGCTACTGCAAAACAAAAATCTGCAAGCGTAAAGATAACGCCTCCCATAACTGCACCCATTGCATTACGATGACAATCAGTGATTTGCAACTCACATTTTGCATAATCCACAGCGACATCAACAATCTCTATACCTGTAACTTCGGTAGCAAATCTATCACGACCAAAGGTTTCACGCGCTCGCTGCAACAACAAATCACTCATTTCCAAACAAAACCTTTTCTACGAGTTCGCAGACAATATGACCTATCATTATATGAGCCTCCTGTATTCGTGGAGTGCAATCGGACGGCACATTTATAAGCAAATCGGAAATAACGGCAATTTTTCCACCGCCATTTCCAGTCATTGCAACTGTATGAACGCCAATTTCGCGAGCCTTGGCAAAAGCCCTCAATACATTTTCCGAATTGCCTGACGTTGTTATTCCCACAAGCACATCTCCCTTGCGAGCCGATGCTTCCACAGCCCGCGAATAGGCATTTTCAAATCCATAATCATTTGACACAGAAGTCATAAACGAGGAATTACAATGCAAGGCCTCGGCACAAAGGGGTTTGCGGTCAATAAAGAACCTGCCCGAAAGTTCGGCTGCAATATGCTGCGCATCGGCAGCACTTCCACCATTTCCACAAAAAAGAACCTTACCTCCATTGCGATAAGTTTCAACAACCAAATCTTTGAATTTGGTTATTCGTTCCAGAAGAACTTTGTCGGCAAGCAATGTTTGCTTTACAGAAATGCTATCGGCTATAATTCGTTCTATATCAGTCATTATTGCTGGTCAAAAAGGGTTTTTATGGTCTTGGTTAGATTGCTCCACGAGAATTTTTGCTTTTCAACTGCGACATTGCGTTCAAAGGTTTCCCTGCGGTCGTTTTCGTAGAAATCGACTAGCGCATCGGCAATACTTTGGGCATTGGGCTCAACAACATATCCCACAACGCCGTTTGGAACTATGTCGGCAAGTTTCTTAACGTTGGTTACAAGCATCGGCTTTTCAAAATAGTATGCCATCTGCGTAACTCCGCTTTCCTTGGGCGTCTTGTAGGTCTGCACAATAAGGTCGGCAGCCGAAAAATATTTGTTCACATCACGCGTATTAATATATTCGGTACGCATTTCAAGATACTCGTCTATGCCAGCCTTCCTTATCTTGTCAATGTACGGCTGAACATCATCCTTGAATTCGCCAGCAATGATAAGTTTCACCTTGTATTTACGAATCCTCGTATCTGAAAATGCATCTATCAGCAAGTCAAGCCCTTTGTATGGTCTGATATACCCAAAAAACAAAATGTACCTGTAATCGGGGTCCAAAGAAAGTTTCTCGATTGCCATTTCACGCGGAATTCTCTGTCCGTAAGGCACATTTATTGGCATGTTGGAGTATTTCTTAGGCTTAGGATTTTTCTCAAAATGTTCAATATCCTCGGCAATTCCCTTATTCACACAAACAAAGCCATCAACATTGCGGGCAAACTTATACGGCAAAAAACGGTCAAGCATATTGGCATCATCCGGAATCATATCCTTAACAATGGCAACACGCTTAATTCCAACATTTCCGCTTAATTTCTGAGCTATATTGCCCATACATATTGCAGAACGGGAACTTGCGTATGCAAATATGACCTCATCGGGGAGCGACTTCTTAATATAATTTGCGGTGCGGCGCCACGAGACAGGATTCATCAGACCTATCAAATGGGTAATCTTGAGATTCTTGGGTGATTCGTCGCCTGAAAGGTTCATGGCACTTGCGCCCTTTGTCTTATATGTAACAATTTCTACATCATTTCCTTCGTCCATAAACTGCCATGCAAGCTTATGGTTGAACGCCGAAACTCGACTTCTGTAAGGATAGGCCGTACCTACAATAATTATCTTCATCTTCCTTTTCCTATTCAAATGCAAAGTTAATCTTTTTTTGAAACAGATGCAGTACCATTGATTTTTTTGCGACACAAAAATGAGCAAAACAAAACCTCAAAAATAATTTTTCAACAAATGGACAGCGAGCAAAAAAAGTTTGTATTTTTGCCGTCCGTTTAACCCGAAAGAAAGGCTTTACATTGTCTTTTTTGATGGAAAATATATAACAATGACAAAATTAAGTGTAAATATCAACAAGATAGCAACCATCAGGAACGCCCGCGGAGGCAATATCCCTGATGTAAAGTTAGCAGCTATAAACTGTGAAAAGTTCGGTGCACAAGGCATCACGGTACACCCGCGTCCCGATGGAAGGCACATAAAGTACCAGGATGTTTACGACATCCGTCCAATTATCACAACCGAATTCAACATCGAGGGCTACCCGTCAAAGGAATTCATCGAACTGGTGCTGCGTGTAAAACCAACTCAGGTTACACTTGTCCCCGACCCTCCCGAGGCTCTTACTTCCAATGCAGGCTGGGATACCGTAGCAAACAAGGAATTTTTGAAGAAAATAATTGGCGACTTCAAGGATGCCGGTATAAGAACTTCGATATTTGTTGATACAAATCCCCAGAATGTAGAAGGTGCAACATACACCGAAACCGACCGCATTGAATTATACACAGAACCTTACGCTTCAAACTTTGCCAAAGGCAAGGAAAAAGCTGTTGCCGACTTCGTAAAAGCAGCAAAGCTTGCAAACAAACTCGGACTTGGGATAAATGCCGGACACGACCTGAACCTCGACAACCTGAAATACTTTGTAACAAAAGTACCCAATGTAGCCGAGGTATCAATAGGACACGCACTAATATCCGATGCTCTATACATGGGACTTGAAACCACTATCCAAAAGTATCTTAAAGAACTACAAACAAAATAACAATTCATAATTTTGTATTTTTCATTTGGCATCCGCAAAAAACGGATGCTTTTTTTTGTGTTTGCAAAATAATAATGACACTGGAATTCGTAACGCTCGTCGCACGTTTGAGGGGTTCAAGGTTCAAGGTGTTCAAGGTTCAAGGGGTTCAAAGTTCAATGTTCAACGTTCGAGATTGGGGAAGAAAAAAAATCCACTTTTTTCAGATTTGCATATTGCAGTATAATTAAAATGACTTACATTTGCCACCAAATTCACAATGTAGTTAAATTAGATTTGATTTTTTTTAAGACATGAAAGTTAAGTATCAGGAT
This sequence comes from Bacteroidales bacterium, assembly GCA_017645925.1. Lineage (GTDB taxonomy): Bacteria > Bacteroidota > Bacteroidia > Bacteroidales > ML635J-15 > Bact-19. The sequence continues at coordinate 18,443 of JAGCNN010000212.1, read as the reverse complement.
TTAATTGAGCAATCATTTGATTTTCCAACCGAGGAATTTAAGGTTGAAGAAGGAGAGCTCTTGTACTACAACATCCCTCTGATGGACTTGGTAAAGCAGTACGGCACACCGCTAAAGTTCACTTACCTGCCAAAGATAAGCGAGAACATACAAAAGGCAAGAGTATGGTTCAACGTGGCAATCACCAAAGCCGACTACCAAGGCAAGTACGTACAATGCTATTGCACCAAAAGCTCTCATTTCCAGTTTGTAATGGAAGAAGTGCTAAAGAACAACGTTCAGTTGGAAACAAGTTCCAGCTTCGACATCGACCTCCTCAGAGCACTGAAAGAACAGAATCTAGTTGATGAAAGCCTTCATGTTGTATGCAACGGATTCAAGATTCCGGCATACATCGAAAACATTGCCCGCCTTATGAACGAAGGCTTCAAGAATGTTATTCCAATTCTTGACAATCCAAACGAACTGACTGGTCTGCTTGAGAATGTAGAAGGCGACTTCAACGTTGGAATACGCATCGCAGCCGAAGAAGAACCTAAGTTCGAGTTCTACACCTCGCGACTTGGAATAGGCTACAAGAACATAATGCAGTTCTACCACGAAGCCATCGAAAACAACCCACGGACAAAGTTGAAAATGCTTCATTTCTTTATCAACACAGGAATTAAGGACACAGCATACTACTGGAACGAACTCAACAAGTGCATAAACGTTTATTGCGACCTGAAAAAGATATGCCCCGACCTTGATTCGCTTGACATAGGCGGCGGTTTCCCGATAAAGAACAGCCTCAACTTTGACTACGACTACGAATATATGGCCGAGGAAATTGTAAACCAGATAAAAATGATATGCACAGCCGCAAAGGTGCCGGAACCTGACATTTACACAGAATTCGGCTCGTTCACAGTAGGCGAAAGCGGCGGTGCAATATATTCGGTAGTTGACCAGAAGCAGCAGAACGACCGCGAAAAGTGGAACATGATTGACTCATCGTTCATAACCACCCTACCCGATTCGTGGGCAATCAACAAGCGCTTTGTAATGTTGCCGCTAAACCGCTGGGACTGCCAGTACGAGCGTGTTTTCCTCGGCGGTCTCACCTGCGACAGCGACGACTACTACAACTCCGAACAACATGTCAACGCCATCTACTTGCCCGAATTTGACACGAAGGAAACACTCTACATCGGATTTTTCAACACTGGAGCATATCAGGAGGCTATAGGTGGTTTCGGAGGAATACAGCACTGCCTCATACCAGCACCAAAGCATGTACTGATAAACCGCGACGACGAAGGCAAGATAACAACGCGACTATACTCCAAGGAACAAAGCTACAAGTCAATGCTTAAAACTTTGGGATACTACTAGTAGTTTCTATGGCTGACACCGTTTAGGGATGAGAGCAATGAATAATTAGGGGAAAAACAAAAAGGGCGAAAATCCGCCCTTTTTTTGTTGGTTGTTGTGGTTTGCCTTATTTCATATAGTCCATCATATCAAGAGTGAGGATTTCGTCAAGCTCTGCCTCGTGTGCCTTGTCGGTACGAGTAAACGCTGTTGCAGCGACACCGACACTGGCTTCCTTAACTTCGCGAATCTCAAGCACATCAAAGAACTTGGACTTGAACTTATCAGCATCGAATACCATATTGGCAGCAGCTTTTGCCGGGCGTTCAAGCACGAGGAAACTATAAGTGTCGTTTTCACGGCCTTTCCACATCTCCTCCTTGCTGATATGAATGTTCTCCAAATATGCTACAACAGGATGAATACCAGTGATATGAGTCTGCAATTCGTTAAGGCAGAAACCTGCGAAACGCAACGGATTTATTTCAATCGGAATAGCCATATTGCCATCGTAGCGGAATTCGATGTGCATAGGGAAATTGCGCAAACCTATTACCTTGTTGGTGCTGACAAGAAAATCGGAGAAAGTCTTGGCATACTTGTCATACAATGCCTTGCTTGAACAATATAGGCGGTCGCTGGTATCCGATTCAGAAGCAAAACGATGATGGTAAATGTTGAGTATTGCAGGAACACCTTCGGCATCAAAATAAGCATCTACAGCATATTCTTCACCATGAATGTACTCCTCGATTAAGAACTTAGCCGTTCCGACAACAAATTCAGGGAACTGCGCACTCGACTTGGCAAAATTCTTTTCAATATCAGCGATTGCATTCTTCCATTCAGCCTCATCGCGAACAACATACACTCCTACGCTAAGAAATCCAACCGATGGCTTCAGAACAAGCGGAAACTTCAGTCCCTTGGTGTCCATCTTTACCAATTCCCTTATTTCCAGCTCCTTGAAGAAAAAATCGGGATACATGTCTCTGCAAATACGACGGAAAGTAGCCTTATTCTTCAAAAGTTCAATCTTGTCGATAAGTTCCTTGTCCTTCAAATGGTCAACAATCCATCCAAGTCCGTTTTCCGACATTGAATACAGACGGTGACGCTTATGGTATTCAGCCACAAATTCATCATCGTTGTAAAGGTTCAACTTATAGCCTCTGCTAACAAGCAATTCGGACATGCTGTTGCGCAATACAGGCAGATTCTTCTCTATAGCGGTACGGATAAGAGTTTCCGATACGTATGGTTTTTCTAATATTAGCATCTTGCAATTATCTTTATAATACGGGCACAAAGGTAAAACTTTATTATGATTCAATCCAGAAAAATAACATCAATGAGTGTAAAACATTTTTCAACAAACAGATTTAGAGGAGAGAACGCCATATACCTAAAAATACGTTAAAAAAGAAATATCATGAAGCAGGCTGAAAATAAAGTTATTATTTTTGCGAAAACTTAAACTGAAAAAAAATGAATATTACACGGACATCAAACCCAACATTAAGAGAAAAAGCGTTCACCTCAGAACCTGCCGCAACCGACGGCAAGACAATGACATTAAAAGGTACAATTAATAAGACAATCGTTCTTTTTGCAATTCTGCTTGTTGCGGGCATAGTTTCATGGAAGATGACAATGTCAGGAATGATTGCTAGTTCGGCAATACTTATGATGGCAGCAATAGGAGGATTCGTACTGGCACTTGTTACAAGCTTTGTAAAAAAGGCATCACCGATAACAGCACCTATTTATGCAGCTTTCGAGGGCATTGTACTCGGCTCAATATCATCAATGTTTGAAATTGCCTACAGTGGAATTGTTTTTCAAGCCATATCGCTAACAGTACTAGTTTTCGGCCTTATGCTTTTCATGTACAAGACTGGCATACTCAAGGCTTCAAACAAATTCGTCAAAGGTGTAGTAGTGGCAACTGCCGCCATCGGAATTTTCTACCTTGTAAGCTTCATCGTAGGATTGTTCTCATCGGCAATAAGCGACTACCTTATGGCAAATCCGCTAATTGGAATAATCGTCAGCCTTATAATAGTAGTAGTAGCGGCACTGAACCTAATACTTGACTTCAGCACAATTGAAGACTCGGTAAATTCCGGAGCTCCAAAATATATGGAATGGTATGCTGGGTTCGGTCTTATGGTAACGTTGGTATGGCTGTACATCGAAATTCTAAGATTGCTCTCGTATTTTAGAAGAAACTAAAAATATTGCTTCATATAAAATGCAACGGCTTGGAAAACAAGCCGTTTTTTTTTGTCCGCCAAGAAGCCTAGCCTGACATTTCGGGAAACAGAAACAACAACGTTTACACATTTTTTAGCGGACAAAAAAACAGGCATGACAACTGCCATGCCTGCAAATAACATATAAATTAGACTCTTATTTTTTCATGAATTCCTTTATTGCAGAAGCAAGACGCTTAACACCTTCTTCTATCCGTTCCATCGAAGAATACGAGAAATTCAAGCGCATAGTGTTCTTTCCGCCACCATCGCAGAAGAAAACGTCGCCAGTAACAAATGCCACGTTGTTCTTGATTGCAACTTGGAACAATTCGTTTGTATCGTAACCTTCCGGCAACGAAAGCAACAGGAACAGACCGCCTTCGGGATGAGTCCACTTAACACCTTCTGGCATATACTTCTTGAAGCAATTCAACATATAGTCGCGTTTTTCGCGATACATTTCTATTGTCTTGCCGAAATTCTTCTCGAACAAGCCCTTAGCCATATACCTTGCAGTTGCCATCTGGAGAATAGCAGGAGTACAAAGGTCGGTGTGCTGCTTAGCTGTTACAAACTTGTAGATTACATCTGGATGAGCAAGAACCCAACCCAAACGGAAACCAGGAGCCAAAGTCTTGGAGAATGTTCCGAGAGATATAACCCTGTGGTTCTTGTCAAGTTCGTACATCATGCGCTGAGCCTTGCCTTCGAAACGAAGTTCGCGGTACGGGCAGTCCTCAATGATGAACAAGTCGTACTTGTCGGCAATGTTGATAATTTCCTGACGGCGTGATTCTGGATAAGTGATACCTGTCGGGTTCTGGAAATCGGGAATCAAATAGATGAATTTTGGCTTCTTGCCCTGAGCCTTCATTTCAGCAAGCTTAGCTTCAAGAAGGTCTGGTTTCATTCCATAGTCGTCGAAAGGAATACCAACAGGAACAGCACCGTAAGCGCGGAATGAACCAAGAGCACCAAGATACGACGGCAAACCGCAGATGATAGTGTCGCCAGGATTGATGAAAATCCAGCCTGCGATATCAAGAGCCTGCTGCGATGCAGTGGTAATCATAAGGTTGTCGATGGTAACATTCAGTCCGTGACGAGCATAGTGCTTTACGATTTCGTTGCGAAGGTCAACATCACCTTCGGTAGTACCGTACTGCAAAGCCTTTGCTCCAGCCTCATCAAGAACCTCATCTATGCACTGCTTGATGTCTGCTACTGGGAACGATGCGGGTGCAGGCAAACCACCAGCAAAAGAAATAACTTCCGGACGCTGTGTTAACTTCAATATTTCACGAATGGCAGAACGCTTTGCAGCAGCCATATTCGTTGACATAAATTCATTCAAGTTTTCTATCATGACTTTTTAATTTTAATTTTACAATTCACAAAGGTAAACAATTTCAGACAATGCCCGACCAACAAAAAATATGTTTCCCAACATAAAATGGACGTGTGGAAAATCACCTAAAAAACGACAAATTCCCTCGTATTGAAAAATCACAAAATACGCAGAACAACTATTAAACAGGCATATATGCATAGGGGCAGGTTTGAATCCTGCCCCCAACGCATATTGTTCAACAAAATTGCTAATTATTCCTTTACAAACTTCTGTTCACTGAACTTGCCGAAGTGGCGGATGCGTACCAAATACACGCCGTTTGCCAATCCATTAACATCGCAAACCGCATTGTATGCATTTACTTCTGTGCGATACACGACCTGCCCCATCACATTCACAATCTCTATATCGGAAATAACTTCACCTGATGTGATGTTGAGGAAATTGGTTGCGGGATTTGGCGAGATGACAATATCCGACACATTAAAATCAGCAATGCCAGAAGTAACCGACACGCAATTTTCAAGTCTTGCTACATCAACACATTGTGGCGCGTTACTGCTCATAACTACAAGATACGGCTCATAACAATCTGCTTCGGCATAGACGTGTTCAACAGATTCGCTACAATTATCTTCACTTGTTCCATCACCAAAATGCCATTCACAAACAACATTCTCCATATCTTGATAATTTGTTGTATTATAAAATATCACATGAGCATCTGGAGCGACAAAAGGACCTGCAGATGTTGATATTTCCGCAATCGGCTGACGAACGAAATTCACAGTCCAAGGACCTGCTGTATCTACACATAAGCGAGGATTTTCTTCCGGGCCTGCATATACAATCCAGTAAAAGTCGTGCCTGCCGTAGCTTGAAACTGTAACATCGGTTATAGGATTGAAAACTCCCATGTTGGCTACACCAAATTGTGTTGAAGTATTTTCTTCGTACCAATAACCAGACATACCACCTTCTGGAGTTTCTGCGCGCAGAAATTCGAAATTAAGGCCGCATGCTACTGTATCTGCAACATTCATGCTTAATGCCGCGGAAGGTGTCTCGTAAAATGTAATAATAGCATCATCGTAGTCTGAACAGGCAACATCGCTTTCGGCATTGATGTGCGGATGATTTACTTCTGTCCATCTGAAAGTTGCACTGCCGTATTCAGAATATTCGCCAGTGGTATATGCACTTGTAGCATCGTCGAATGTTGCAGTTCCAGTGCCTAGGCAAGTCCATAATCCAGTTATGTTGTTTCCTTCAGTGTGCGATGATATTGCATTTAAATGAAAATCAAGCCCACATACGGTAAAATCAGGTCCTGCGTTAACAACTGGCCTTTCCAAGAATTCTACATGCATCGTATCAGAAACGACAACACCACCGACAGTTGCATTGTAATAAAAACTAGCAACCAGATAACCATCATTAAAAGAACTTAATACGGTAAATGTTGTGTTTAGAGAATTCACATCGGAAAAAGTGCCATCCACATCATCGCAAAACCACGAGAAATCCGTATAATTTTCAACTTCAGCGCTCAAATCGACACTATTTCCACATACAGTCAAATTTTGGGAGAATGCATAACTTGCAAAGAACAAGGCTCCCACTAATAACAATAATAACTTTTTCATAACGATACCTTTTTTATGTTAAACTTAATTGAACGCACAAAATTAAACATTAAAATTTAATAAACAAATTTTTTATTGAAAAATATAAAAAAAAAACATAATTGTAGTTGAGACGGTCAATGAGATTACTTATAACAGTTTGATATTATTAGGTATTGTCTCTGTGGTCTATGTTTGCGTGCAACTGTAATAAAGTTATGCAAATCTAAAATCGTCATTCGTAAATCGTAAATTTATATTACTTTTGTCGCAAACTTAACATACCAATTAAATGAGAACATTTGACGACGAGGCACGCGGATCAAGAAACAACCGCGACCGCAGAAACAACGATAAACCACAAAAATTCAGTCGCAGGGACAATGATGGTGGCAGAGACGGCAGACATAGCGACAGAAAATTCGGTCGCGATGACGACTACAAGCCACGCAATCCGAAATTCAACCGCGAGAGGAAACCGCGTTCCTTCGACGAGGATATGCGCAACCCCGACAACGACAACTTCTACGGCAAGAAGAAGGACAAAGCATCGAAATACTACGATGCACCCGAATACCAAAAGAAGCACAACGGCGGACATCATGGCGGAAAGCCTAGCGGCAAACCCGAGAGGTTCAGAACAAAGAACTACAAGGACTACGACAATTTTGACGAGTTTGACGACAACAACTATCAGGAAAGACGCATCCGCAGGTCGGAAAAGCCCAAGCAGACAAAGAAGGAAAACGAGGAAATCCGCCTCAACAAGTACATCGCCAACGCTGGCATTTGCTCGCGACGCGAAGCCGACACCTACATTCAGGCTGGCGTTGTTACCATAAATGGGGAAGTCGTTACCGAACTGGGCACCAAGGTTAAACCGGGCGATGAAGTGCGTTTCGGAGGCGAAATCATCAACCCTGAAAAACTTGTCTATATTCTGCTCAACAAGCCGAAGAACTGCGTTACCACACTTGACGACCCCGAGGAACGCCACACAGTGATGGACATTGTGAAAGATGCTTGTCCCGAAAGGATTTACCCTGTAGGACGACTCGACCGCAACACAACAGGACTTCTGCTTCTCACCAACGACGGAGACCTGACCAAGAAGCTCACACACCCGTCATACGAAAAGAAGAAAATCTATCAGGTTGAAACCGACAAGAACATCAGTAAGGCCGACCTTCAGGCAATGGCAGACGGCATCGAACTCGAGGACGGATTCATAGCAGTTGATGCTGTAAGCTATGTCGGCGACAGCAAAAATATTATAGGTGTGGAAATCCATTCGGGCAGGAACAGGATTGTACGCCGTATCCTCGAACATTTCGGCTATGAAGTAAAGCGCCTCGACCGCGTATATTTTGCAGGCCTCACCAAGCTCAACCTCCCCCGTGGCAAATGGCGTTTCCTTACAGAAAAGGAAATCACCATACTGAAGACGGGAATGTATGAATAGAAGAAAAAAGTAAACCCAGAAAAATCGTCTGCACATTGCTGACGATTTTTTTATTCATAGGTTGTAACCGATGAGATTCCAACAAATGCACTGAGTAAACTGACAATTGCAATTACCGAATTAAAAATAGATGTATTATGTTAGCTTTTCGTCATAAGTGTAATATATCTCAGCAATTTGTATTACCTTTGCAAAACAAACAAAAAGAAAGAAACATAAACCTACTTGAAATATAAAAAACTGAAAAACAAGAAATTGAGATGAACTTTTTAGACCAATTGAATATCAAATCGCTAAAAGAAGGCAACCGGCTTGAAGCCAAACTTGCGAAAGGCGGAATACCCGGCAGTCTTTGGGAAACTTATTCTTCTTTTGCAAATACCGAAGGCGGACTAATCCTACTCGGCGTAAAAGAAAACAAGAACCACACATTCTCCATCGAAGGCTTAGAAAATCCAGAACAACTGGAAAAAACATTCTGGGACTGCGTTAACAACAAGAAAAATGTAAACATCAATATCTTAAGCAACAGCAATGTCGAAATAAAAGAGATTGAAGGCAAATACATTATGGCAATAGATGTGCCTAGAGCTGAACGCATTTACCGTCCTGTCTTCAAGGGACAGGATATGTTCACTGGAACGTACAGGCGAAACGGCGAAGGCGACTATTTGTGCTCAAGGGACGAAGTTGCTGCAATTTTCCGCGATGCAGGACAGATAACACAAGACAACAAGATTATCACAGAAGTAAGCCTCGACACCCTGTGCAAGGAAACTATTGCCCACTACCGACAACGCTTTGTACTCTGCCACAACGGACATATATGGAACAGCCTTACAGACACCGATTTCCTGAAAAAAATCGGTGCAGCAAAAATCAACCGCGAAGACGGAAAGGTATATCCTACAGCTGCGGGCTTGCTAATGTTTGGCTACGAGCCTGAAATACTATACGAATACCCACTTTATTTTCTTGACTATCAAGAGCATTTTGACGAAACGACAAGATGGTCCGACAGGATTGTATCAAGTTCGGGCGAATGGAGCGGCAATATCTTCGACTTCTTCTTCAAGGTTTTCAACAAACTTACCGAAGATGTAAAAAAGCCATTCGCACTAGACGGAATCACAAGAATAGACGACACCCCCACGCACAAGGCAATACGAGAAATACTCTTGAACGCCCTCGCAAACGCCGACTACTACGGACGGTGTGGTGTTGTTATCAAAAAATACAAAGACCGTTTCACCTTTGAAAATCCTGGCACATTCAGAATAAGCCTCAAGGAAGCTATTGACGGCGGAATGTCCGACCCACGCAACGCAACAATCCTCAAGATGTTTTCAATGATTGACATAGGCGAGCGTGCAGGAAGCGGCATCCCAGGCGTATTCTCTGTATGGAACAAAGAGTTCGGTGCTGCCCCAGAATACACACAAAGGGTATCACCCGACAGAATCATCACAGAACTCAAAATTGCCGACTTCTGGTTAAAAACAGAAGGAGAAAAGAACAAAAAATATACAATAGGCAATGATGAAAATGGAATTAATATGGTAAGCGAGCCTTCATTTGACCAGATAAGGCTACAAGATTGCCCAGATATTACCCATGAATTGCCTAGAGACTATCCAAAGTTTGCCCAGAGAACACAGCAAAATTGCCCAGAGAAAGCAGCAAAATTGCCCAGAGAAAGCAACAAAACTGCCCAGAGAAAGCAGCAAAACTGCCCAGAGATTACCTATAAATTACCTAGAGAGGTTCCAAAAATTGCCCAGAGAACTTACCTAGCAATTGCAGAAAATCCATACGCAACCATTGCAAAATTGAGCGAAACTCTCGGAATATCACCACGAACGGTAAAAAACCACATTGCACTTTTGCGAGATAAATTCATAAAACGAATCGGCAGCGACACAAAAGGCCATTGGGAAATCATTGAACAAAGCAACAAATAGCCACAAGCAGATGCCACGCCTCGCCTACATATCAAAACACTTGTTATTCCTGCTGGCAACACTTCTACTTGCCCTCACCTCTTTCGCTCAGGGCAAGTTTGCAGGTCGTGTTTCCGATTCAAAGAGCAAAGAGCCGCTTGCTTTCGTCAACATAATATACAACGCCAAGAACCAAGGCACATCAACCGACCTCGACGGATATTTCAAGATTGACGACTACTCGAAAATAGAATTCTTGCGCATATCCTACCTCGGATACACTACCAAGATTATTAGCAAAGAAGAACTTGGCAGCAAGCATTATATTGAACTATCACTAGATGAAGACGTTACAAGTTTGGCTGAAGTTACTGTGCTACCTGGCGAAAACCCTGCCCACAGGATTATAAACCTTGCCATCGAGAACGCCAACAAGAACAATCCTGAAAAGATGCGATCGTTCTCGTATGTCTCGTACAACAAGATGTACTTTACCGCCGATGTAAAACCATCTGATGACACCATTATGGAATCGGACAAAGACTCATTGAAATCGCTTAGCGAACTTCTTGCTCGACAGCATATTCTCCTCATAGAATCGGTAACGGAACGCATTTTCAGATACCCCGACAACAACAAGGAGAACGTCCTCGCACACCGCATGTCAGGAATGAAAAACCCCGCCTTCACACTGCTTGCAACGCAATTTCAGTCAATGTCGTTCTACAGCGACCATATTTCGTTGCTGGACAAGCGTTTCCTCAGCCCGCTAAGCAAAGGTAGCACATCAAAATACTTCTTCCAAATCGAGGATACGATGTACAACTCGGCAATGGACACCATATTTGTCATTTCGTTCATTCCGCTGAAGAACAAAGTGTTCGAAGGACTAAAAGGCGTAATGAACATCAACACCAACGGTTATGCCATCGAAACCATAACAGCCGAACCAAACGAACCGTCTGAAGTGTTTAGCGTATCAATACAACAGAAATACGAACTTATCGACAGCGTCCAATGGTTTCCCGTGCAGTTGAATACCAACCTTATTTTCAACATATTGCAAGTTCCAGACGGCACAAAGACTGCCGAAGGCGAAAGACCGAACTACACGCCGATAGTAGGCATAGGCAAAAGCTACATTTCCGACATTAGCCTCAATCCCGACATAAAAAGACGCGAATTCAACAACCTTGGCGTGCAAGTCGAAGACAAGGCTGCCAAGCAAAACGACGATTTCTGGAACCAGTACCGCAAGGATTCTCTCAGCAGCAAAGACATTGAAACCTACCGCGTTATCGACAGCCTTGGCAAGGAAATAAATTTGGACAGGAAAATAGAGATAATGGAAATTCTTGCTGCCGGCTACATTCCGTGGAAATTCATAAACTTCGACCTTAGTTCCATCATCTGGTTCAACGAATACGAAAAAGTTCGCCTCGGTCTTGGCATCGAAACCAACGAAAAGCTCACAAAATGGGTTACTTTGGGCGGTTATGGTGCATACGGATTCGGCGACAAGGCATGGAAATACGGAGCAAAAATACAGTTCAACCTCTGGCCTAAGCACGACTTGAAACTAGGTGTAACATACAAACGCGACCTTGATTTCAGCGATGGAATGACATTCAACAGACGAACCACGAAACTTTCATCGCAGTCGGTTTACGAATGGTTCCTCAGCGAGATGGACTCCACTTCGGAACACAAAGCATACGTTGAATTCAAAGCATTCCGCTATCTTTCGGCACGACTGCAATTCCGCCACTACACAAAAGACATCATAAATACCGAAAGATACAACTTCCTCGGCACAATCGACAAGCACTATACGGCCGCCGAAGCTGGCATTTATCTCCGCTACGCCTATAAGGAAAAATTCTTCCAGACACCACGCGGAACAAAGGTCAGTCTCGGGACCAAATACCCTGTTTTGTACTTGAACTTCATAAAGTCTGTGCCCGTAACTCCAAACGCAAACGACTACTACAAAATAGAAGCGAAGATATACAAGCACTTCATAATCAGAAAAGTCGGCGACACCTATTTGATACTCTCAGGCGGAATGATTGGCGGAACTCCGCGCTACAGCGAACTATACTACGCATCGGGAACAAACTCGTGGCTCAACATCGACAACACCTTCAACACCATGCGTCCCAACGAGTTCATTTCCGACAAGTTCTGCACTTTCCATTTCATGCACGACTTCGGCAACATCATCTACAAGAAAAAATACTCGAAACCAAGCATAGCCATAACCACAAGCCTCGGCTGGGGCGACTGCAAGTTTACACAAGATGTTGACGGAAGCGACTTTGCGAGAAAAATGAACAAAGGCTACTTCGAATCGGGTCTTCAACTCAACAACCTGCTTTGCCTTTCGATTGAAGGATTTGGAATTGCTGTTTACTACCGCTACGGCCCATACCACCTCGACAAGGAAATCGACAACTGGGCATTCAAGCTAACGTGGACGTTGACACTATAGGGCTGCGCACGTTTCAAGTTTCTAGTTTCACGTTCAACGTTTAAGGTTCACAGATTTGACGATTCGATAATTTGATGATTGTAGCGGTGCAATGCTTTGCGTCTGCACTATTCAAAATTGTTTTGGTTGTTGAATCTGCAATTTCTTTAGCATGAGCCTTTTTTCATCAACATTAATTTTATAAATTTGCACCATAAAATACTTTTAGCATAAAAATGAAACGACTTATCTTCTTCATCATTATCGCAGCAACGCTGACATCATGCGGAACAAAAATCCAACTTAGCAACCTTACAGTTGAACAACAAGACGGCAGTCGCGCCTTAGCGACCAATCAGCCGCGATTTAGCTGGCAATACGAAAGCGAGTACGACAATGTCAAGCAAGTAGATTACCGCATTGTAGTGGCATCAACCGAACAAAATGCAAAAGACGGAATCGGAGACCTCTGGGATTCAAAGGTTGTAGAATCAAACAAAATGCTATACATCCAATACGCCGGACAGGAATTGCATAGCCGCGACATCGCATACTGGAAAGTGTTTGCCACCGTTACATACGGAAAAAACGAGAAAAAAACTAGCATAGAAAGCGATGTCAAATCCTTTGAAATAAGTCTGATGAACGAAAATGACTGGCAGGCGAAATGGATAGGGCGAGAATTCGATGACGACATTTTGAAAGGAAAAACCCGCATTGCCGCACGCTATCTGCGCAAAACCTTCGACCTCAACGATGAAATCAGCAAAGCCAGACTCTACATCAGCGGACTAGGACAATATAGCGCATACATCAACGGTGCCGAAGTCGCGCCGGACGAACTATTGAAGCCTGCCATTTCCGACTATACCAAGCGAGTGTATTTCAACACCTACGATGTAACTTCAATGCTTAACAAAGGTGAAAATGCCATCGGTGTAACCCTTGAAGGCGGACGATTCACAACAATCCGCTACGATTCCCTGTATCTCGAATGGGGCGGCATTAACCACGCCATCCACTACGGAAAACCACAACTTCTGCTACAACTTGAAGTAACCTACAAGGACGGAACCTCAGCAATGATAAACAGCGATGAAAGCTGGAAAATAACCAACAACGGTCCAATCCGCACAGCCAACGAGTTTGACGGCGAAACCTACGATGCCAACATGGATTTGGGAGAATGGACAAAAATCGGCTACGATGATAGCAACTGGCTACCTGTAGAAATCGTAGATGCCCCCGAAGGCAAACTCAACGCACAGCCCAATCCAAACATCATGGTACAGGACAAAATTCGTCCAGTGGCGATATTCAAGAAGGGCAACGCCAGGATTGTTGACATGGGACAAAATATGGTCGGAGTACTAGACATAAAGGTCCGCAACCAGCAGGCAGGCGACACAATAACAATGCGTTTCGCTGAAACCTTGACCGCCGACAGCCTTATATACATCGACAATCTGCGTAGCGCTGAGGCCACCGACCATTACATTATGAACGGAAGCAATGCCCAATGGCATCCAATGTTTACCTATCACGGATTCAGATTCGTGGAAATCAGCGGACTTCGCAGCGAGCCAACGCTTGACGATTTTGAAGGACTTGTTTTCTACGATGCAATGCCTACTACAGGTTCATTCGAGACATCCAACGAGATTATAAATGCCGTATATCGCAACGCATATTGGGGCATACGCGGAAATTACCGCAGCATGCCAACCGACTGCCCTCAACGAGACGAACGCATGGGCTGGACGGGCGACCGCACAACGGGATGCTATGGAGAATCGTACATATTCGGCAACCACCAACTATACGCAAAATGGCTTTGCGACCTCGATGACTCCCAATGGCCAAGCGGCTCCATATCGGATGTAGCCCCCGCCTACTGGCGCAGATATACGGACAACATGACATGGCCCGGAGCATTCATCACCGCTGCCGAAATGCTCTACACGCGTTTCGGCGACGAAGAACCTATACGCCAGCACTACGATGCAATGAAACGCTGGATGGTACACATGAAGGAAAAATATGCCGTGGACGGAATCATCACTCGCGACTGCTACGGCGACTGGTGCATGCCACCCGAATCGCCCGAAATGATACACTCGAAAGACACCAGCCGTATTACATCGGCAGAAGTCATATCCACTCCTTTCTATTGCTACCTAGCAGGCAAAATGGCAAAATTCGCCGATATGCTTGGTTATTCCGAAGATGTAAACTACTTCAACAATGAAATTGCAACTACAACGGCATCGTACAACGAAAAATACCTGAACAAGGAAACCGGACGATACAGCAACAACACGGTAACCGCCAACATACTGCCATTATGGTTTGGAATGGTGCCTACAGAACTTGAGGACAAAGTTTTCGCCAACATCATAGACAAGACAGAAAAGGACTTTGGCGGACATGTATCAACGGGCGTAGTAGGCATACAACAGCTAATGCGTACACTCACCGAACGAGGCCGCGGCGACTTGGCTTTGCACATTGCATCCAACGACAGTTATCCAAGCTGGGGCTACATGTACCGAAACGGAGCCACCACCATCTGGGAACTTTGGAACGGCAACACCGCCGACCCATCCATGAATTCTGGCAACCACGTAATGCTACTTGGCGACCTGATACTTTGGGAATACGAATATCTAGGTGGCATTCGCGCACTGGAACCCGGATACAGCAAAATCCAACTGAAACCTTATCCAATAGAAGGTCTGGAATATGTAAATTGTTCATACAAATCTGTATCGGGACTAATTGAAAGCAATTGGAAAGTCAATGGAAATCAATTTGAATGGGACATTGTAATACCAGCCAACACAACTGCCGAAGTTTGGCTGCCGACATCCGATGGCTACCAGAAACAAACGATTGGAAGCGGAAAGCACAAACTTTCATCAAAAATCAAATAAGTTTTACAAATTGAATCAAATTTTTGTAGATTTGCGTTGATAAAATTTCGTGAGATGAAAAAGTGCCTTTCAACTATAATATTTCTCATCGTTGCATTGGGCGGAATATACGCGCAAAACATTACCATCAGGTTCACTGGCAGGTCGCAAGACAACGCATACATGAGACTTGACAGCATTGTTGTACATAACAATTCTCAAAATTGGGAACGAACCATAATCTACCCCGACACAACAATGACCATCATACTTAACGGAATCTACGAACATAAAAACGCCGATTTTTCGCTCGCACAAAACACTCCCAATCCTTTTGATGGCAAAACAGAAGTTGAACTCACCAACCCTGAAGCTGGCCACACAGCACTGCTTATCAACGACATAAATGGGAAACTGATAGCACAATTCGGCAACTACCTAAGCGCTGGCACTCACAAATTTGAAATTAACCTGTCAACGCCTCAAACATACATTCTTTCGGCAAGCATAAACGGAAAAACATCATCAATAAAGATGATTAATACGGGGAAAGGCAACTCAAATTCAATTTCATATCTTGGTCAAACTTTACAACAGAAACTCACAGTAAACGACTTTGAACTTGGTGATGTACTGAAATATACAGGATATGCAACATTTGAAGGAGTCTCAGTTTCTAGCACACCAATAGCACAGATGCAAAACGGAAGCGAAGACATAACACTTACTTTTCCCATAAACATAATGGGCACAGAAGAAAATCCAGTAGTTAATACCCTTCTTGCCAGCACGATAAGCTGCAATTCTGCGACCTTAAACGGATATGCAACCTGCAACTGCAACATTCAATCAGTGGGATTCATTTACGGTTCAAGCCCCAACAATCTACAATATAGATCAACCACTACCCTCAATGCAAACGGAAACTTTTCCAAAAGCGTTTCTGGACTTGCTTCAAACACAATGTACTACTACCGGGCATTCGCCACAACCCAAACGGAAACATTTACGGGCGAGCTATGCAATTTTACCACACCAGAAGACAACGAGCCGCACGATATTACTGTAATCTTCACAGGCAGAGGAAACAGCACTTTCAACTATTATTTCTATTGGAACTTAAACCTTGATAGCGTAAAAGTTGAAAACCAGACCAGAAACTGGGAACATACCCTACTATTCCCTGATACGGTCATGAACATTGACTTGCAAGGAAATACCAAACTCAATATCTCTGGAAACGCAAGCAGCAACGACAGAATGCTTTATACTGGATACACATCGTATCGAGGTGTAGTTTATACACAACAGATACAAAGATATCTCAACACAGAAACAGTCCTATTTACGTTTCCCATCCCATTATGCGACGACAAGTATATTCACATCGAAATAAATGACTGCGAACCTGTTACTTACAATGGCATAACCTATACACAAAGCGGACAATATGAAATAGGGCACTACCAGACAGTACAGAACTGCGACAGCATTGTGATTCTTGACATTTATATAAGCAACCAGATTTTCAATGAAATAGAGATTACAACATGCGACAACAGCTATACGCTGAATGGCACAACATACACCGAAAGCGGAACATACCAGCAGACATTCACATCTGTACACGGATGCGACAGCTTGGTTTCGCTGAACTTATCGCTCGGCAACGGCTTTACCGATGAACGCGATGGAAATTCATACTGCACTATAACCTATGGCAATCAAGTGTGGATGGCTGAAAACCTTAGATATATGCCTGTAGTCAACAGATGCTCCGATTATACCAACTACGAAAGCAGGTATTATGTTTACGGCTACAACGGCACTGACCTTGACGAAGCAAAATCATTGTACAACTATCTGGAATACGGAACAATATACAATTATATAGCCGCACAGACAGCTTGTCCTTCGGGCTGGCATTTGCCAACAGACGCAGAATGGACAGAACTTGAAATATATCTTCAAAACACTGGTCACAACTTTGACGGATACGTTGACAATGACAACGACCGAGAAACCCACAATGTAATAGCAAAAGCATTGGCATCACAAACCAACTGGATGGTCTCTGATATTGTAAATGCTCCTGGATGGCTTCAGCAGAAGAACAACTCAAGTGGGTTCAACGGGAAACCCGCAGGATGGGTGTTCAGAGGAGAAAGCCTTTGGATTAACGAACAAGCTGGCTGGTGGGCAAATACCCTGAACACAAACGGAAACGGCTGGGACAGATACTTGCATTTCAGCCGAACACACGTTACAAGGTCGCACAACAACATGTCAACAGCCATGAGCGTTAGATGCGTGCAAGATTGACAATGCGACAAGGTTGGTTTTTAGCATCTGTAATGCGATAACACACAAAAAAGGCTGTCCGAAATCTTTTCAGACAGCCTTTTCAAATAATTGTTTAACTTAATTTATATCCACATTATAAGCTTCGAATCCTGCTTGTACGGCAGAAGCGGATTGTTGGCGTAGGCGCGGATTGCGTAGTTGTAGATTCCGGTCTTATGCGGTGC
Organism: Bacteroidales bacterium; assembly: GCA_017645925.1. Lineage (GTDB taxonomy): Bacteria > Bacteroidota > Bacteroidia > Bacteroidales > ML635J-15 > Bact-19. The sequence continues at coordinate 544 of JAGCNN010000212.1, read as the reverse complement.
GCCTTCGATGCGGAAAACAGCTATCTTTCCGTTGCATTCCTTCAGCTTGAATGGCATCTTTTCGTCGATGACTATAGTGCCGTCCGGCTTCTTCGATACTGCTATTGCTTCGATTCCTATATCGTTTGGTGACAAGCGGTTGAGATTCAAGGTTATTTCTCCGTAAGCATCTTGCGGATTTTCGAACTCGGTTGTGTGGAAGTCAATCTTCAGCACTTCTACGAAATTCCAAGCGCGTGCTGCCTTCTCCTTCCAGTTTACAATCTCGAATACCTTTGCGTAGTCGTTTTCTGCCAGTTCGGTCGAGCGCTTGTAGAGCTTGCCGTAGAATCTGTCCTTATAGTCGTCAATCATGCGCTTTGTGGTGAACATCGGAACGATTTCGGCAATCGACTTCTTTATGCACTTAACCCAGCGGTGAGGAATACCATCCTCGCTGCAGTCGTAGAACATCGGTACGATTTCGTTTTCGAGCATATTGTATATTGTCTGCGTGTCGAGTTCGTTCTGGAAGTCCTGGTTTTCGTAAACGCGTTCCTGTGGC
>JAGCNN010000211.1 GCA_017645925.1 Bacteroidales bacterium | reverse complement strand
GGAGATTCCGCATAGTCGAACATTACAACGCTCCCCGTTCCGTATCGCGTGTATGTTCTGACTTGTGGAATGACGGTCTCTTTTTGTAACTCAATGATAATATTGTTATTATAAAAATTGCAAAAAAACAGTTAAACACCAAACTAGAGCCATAAAAATTAAAATCAGCATCAATGTTGTCTCAATGTTGTCTGGATTTGTAACCTTTAGATCTCTGCCTGAGCAGTAAATCCGACACGACACATGTCTCCCATCCGCCGCAAGTGGGAACCAGCAAAGTAAGGCTTAGCCATAAGATAAACACCGCCGCAAGGGTTTTGTACCTTGCGGCGGATTTTTTTGCCTATAGTCAAATCTCTCACATATCTAATGCGGAAAGAACTACTCCTTGTTGGTGACGCTGGATTTTCCTTCTACGAGTTCACCTTTGCTGTTCAAAAGAACGTATGTTGAGGGGTAATCGCCGTAAATGAGGCATAAATAATCGTCGTCTTCGGGTGCAATGTTATATTTTGCGCGGAAGAGGTTTTCGCTGATGCTTTCTATTTCGCTATACTTTGCATCTGTCAAGACTTGTCCGTCTGGAGTGAGCATCCCGCAATGGTCGTAATCTGTATAATATGCCAGCACTCTTGCGTTTTCTTTATCATACTCATTGTAGTATTCAATATTCTTAACATTCCAATATGTTTGATTTGCCAGCAGGTTGCCAAAATTATCGTATAGTTTTCCCGGACGCAGGCGATGCCATATCTCCAAACCGCCCTCTGTCGTTAGGCGTAATTCGTGTCCAGGAGTCATGTCTATGATTGTGCGTCCTACAGAATCAATGACCATCAGTGAGTCGCCGCGCATTAGCGACCAGTAATTGTAATTGTAATCGGCATCGCTGACAAAAGCCACACTGTCGTATCTTGGTTCTACAACCCAATTGCCCGAAATGTCAATCAAACCCACCTTGCCAGTAGTATCAACCATTGGACACATCCCGACTTTAAATATATAGTCGAAGTACCCCATGTATTTGAATGTGTTCTTGAAAGCAGGATTGCCTTGTGTGTCGATAAACAGCAATTGATTGTTTTCGTCCACCACTGCAGCCAAGCCTTCGGAGTAACGCCACGCCTTAAGGTAGGTGAACGGAATAACAAGTTTTCCTGTCTTTGTGTTGAAATAAGCTCGGCGTTCATCCTTGGCCACTACCCATAAGCTATCGGAAGAGTCGCCATTTACCCATTCAATGTCATCAATAACTGCTCGATGGCTTCCTTCTTTGGCAATGCATTTGCGCCCATCGTAATAATTGTGGACTTCGTAGCCGTCCATATCTCCTGTAACGTAGTAATTGTCCGATACAAACTCATCGTACAAGTCTATCGCAATATCAACTAAGTACATTACCGTGGCGAATAGTCCAACTGCCATTAGCCAAATACTGATGATTTGCCATTTTAAAGAAAGGCTGCTGATTTTTCTCATGAGCCATGTGCTCTTTTCGTTTTTTTCGTTCGTTTCCATTGTGCTAAAATTTTAAGATTCAGCACAAAAGTATATACAAAAAATTTAACAAAAATGCCCTCCCATGCTGCATTGTATGGGAGGGCACTTTTACTGTATGAAATATGTAAAATGTCAGTTGGTTTTACTGGGCACGAAATACCAGATAGTTGATATTGGGGTTGTTTTTTGTATATTCTTTGCCCAGACGAACTATGGTTCCGTCATCTTTGCGATACCATCCGTCCTCGGTGCTACCGACAAGGAAAATAGCGTTCTTGGCGCCAAGTTTGACAAGAATGTTGCTGAAATCGTTCATAAGTATCCTGTCGGTGCTTACAACGATGCAAACCTTGCCGTTCAGCGCGCAAAGTGCACGGCGGAAAGAACTGTTTTCGGGATTGTTTGGCACCATTTGCCCATTGTCAACCGAGGGGTATTGACGGAAAAAGCATCCGCCAAGTTCTGTTGCTTGTTCAAACAGTGGAGAATTGTCGGCTACCCCGAATGTAATTTCGTCATCGAAAATAGCACAATATCCTCGCTTCGAAAGTCCCCACGACAAAGGTTCCCCGTCAATAACAAATGCACCTACAATCTTTCCGTTGTCGCGGCGTATATCAGCAGCCCAGGCAGCAAAGAGAATTTCGGTGTCGGTGGTATCAATCTGCCCCAGATGAAGTTCGGGCCTTACATTGTACGGAGTAAGTATCTTGATGTTGACGCTATCAACGATTGTATCTGATATAGCAATGCATGACGGCAACGATGCTTCAATATTGTTGTACCATACAGTACCATTGTCAGGCGAGACTGGTTCCGTCGTGCCAACAGAATTGTTTTCGGTACCCGTATTCTGGTTAATACTAAATTTGACGGTAAAAAAGACAATAATTGTCAGTAATATGATACCAATGATACCCCAAAGCCACCATGGAACAATTCGTCTATGCCCATTGGAGTCTCCGCCAATGATGTAAAAACCTTCTTCTTCTACGTTATAATTTTCTTTATTCTCTTCCATTATTTTCCGTTTTCAATATTATCTTTCAGTTCCTTAAGGTGTTGCTTTGGTGCAGTCAATATTTTCTTTGCAGGTGCAACGTTTATATTGATTAATGGTTCTTTTTCATACTGGGCATCACGATATCCGGTAGTATATCCAGCAGAAAATCCATCTATGCGGTTGTCGGAAAGTATTATTTGTTGTTTGGTAAGATTAATGCTGATTATGTATATTTTATTGACTATCAAGCTTCTGCCGATTCGTTCAAAATTTTTGTAATCAGATGGGAGATATTTTTTGATAGCTTCATATACCTTCCCTAGTTGCATGGTCACTAAAATTTTCTTGCCGTATGTGAGAAAGATATTCGAATAGTTTGGGTTGTCCACATCGGGGGAGATATAACATATATCTTCCGAAGCGATGTGCATCATCTCTACGCTGTTACCTAATATTAGAAATTCTGCCATTATCTATTTGTTGTTTATGATAATTTTCAGTTTTGAGGCAATACAAATAAATTTTGCGCAAAGTAAATAATAATTTTTGACATAGAATTCCACAAATCCAAATTTCAAAAAAAGAAGATTGTTTGTACAGACGCAAAATTTTGCGTCTCAAATTAATCCATAGCACCACAAATCAATTTTCAAAAGAAGACAACCTTGACTACTTTGGACAACATTGGAACATTTGGGAAACCGTAGAGATGTTGCG
>JAGCNN010000210.1 GCA_017645925.1 Bacteroidales bacterium | reverse complement strand
TCAATTTGATACTGCGTACCGGTGATTCGGATAAATGTATTTTGAACAATCCGGTAATAAGCAGTCCAACATTCGCATCCAACAGCGGTATGATTGTTCGTAGACCAATCACCATTGGCGAAGGTACGGCACTTAATATCGGTGGCGACCTCAATGTCGAAAGCGGAAGCATTACCCTCAGCAGCACAGGAGCACTTCTTGTAACTGGAAATGCTAACATTGCAAGCGGAGCATCTGTAGCATTCGACAACAAGGATACCTTGAGTATCGCAGGAAATCTGGTACTTGAAGGCTCGTTGGACTTCCCCGAAAGCGATACAACTCCGGCATTGCGCTTGGGCGGAAACCTCGTAATCGATGGAGGTTCGCTTGATGAGGGCGGTACACTTGTATTCGCAGGAAGCAGTACGCAAAATGTTAGCAATGGCACTTCACCTCTTACACTTAACAACAATGTCCGCATGAACATGCATCGTTCAAGGGCAGGCGTTCCGCACACCGTATTCCCAGATGGTACAATCTTCAGCAAGACAACCATTTTCGAGTATGGTATCATGGATGGTAATATTACATTTGATGCTAATGGACGTACAATAATATGTGGCGGTTACGAAAGTTATGCATCAGGTACAGTAACCAAGTTAGGCGCAGGCAATAACTTTACCTTCCCGACTGGCGATGACAATGTTCTTGGTACGATTACAGCAAGAATACCTGCAGATCAAAATGCCATCGCAAGATTCCATCATAAATCTACCGACGGTGGTTTCTCTATTGAAGACGGTTATCCACGTTGGTGGAGTGCTGCCGACATGTGTGGCACCGATCCGTTCAACCATGTAAGCAACTTCGAATACTGGGATTTCAATTCATCAGCAGCACTTTCGGGCGTGATGTTTAGGACCACGGCTGCAACTGCTGGAGAACATTTCCGTAGCCCGAGCGAATATCCAGACCCGGATAATCCTGACAATGTAATACAGGTTGCTGTACATGATGAATGCTGGAGAAACGGTGGAGGAACCCTTTCAATAACTCCGGATTTTACAGAGATTACAATTTCTGGCGTTGGTGTAGAAGCAAGGGGTACTCGCGGAAGTGCAATAACATCGCTTGGCTCGAAAGATCCGACTGTTGTTCTTCCAATCGAACTTCTTTCCTTCACCGCTACCTGCAATGGCAATTACGCCGAACTCGCTTGGTCAACCGCTTCGGAGCGCAACAACGACTACTTTGTAATCGAGCGTTCGGATGATGCAATAGAATTTACCGAAGTCGGTCGCGTGGCAGGTGCAGGCAATAGCATAGAGCAGTTGGATTACACCTATAATGATTATGGTATCCACGGTGGCGACAACTACTACCGCCTCGTTCAGGTTGACTACGACGGCACACGCACAGCTTCGGAAATCATAGTTGCAAACTGCATCGAACCCGAAGTCGCTGAACCCGATGTTCAGGCTTACCCGAACCCGTTCAATGATGAGTTGACAGTTGTTCTCGACAACTTTGGCAACCGTGCAGCCACCATTGAGGTTTACGATATGCTTGGCAAGCTTATCTATACTAATAAGATTGCCGCTCCGCAGAACAGCTACGAGACCATTTTGAATCTCAGCAATCTGCCACCAGCAGCTTACACGGTAAGGGTTAGCACAACGGACTTTGTGATAAATAGGAATGTTGTTAAACAATAATGTTTGTGGTGTATTGTAGGGTTCGGTTTGAAATCAAACCCTACAACAACCACAATGAAACAATAATTTGTAGCGGCATAATGATTTGCGCCGCTATTTTTTTGTCTTTTCAGTGCCCTGACGGGCAGAAATTATACAAATTGGATTCAAATTTTCCAGTCTGCCAATAAAATTTGTATAATTTGTTTCAATTTGTAAGATTTCTCGCGCAGCGACTCTTTTTTAGTGCCCTAAAGGGCAGAATTTGAACAAATCTATTTCAAATTTCCCATATCACTAATAAAATTTGTCAGATTTGTGCCAATTTTTAAAATTTAGCTTCGTTGAGGGCTTCGCCGTTCTCGCGTAGCGACTCATTCTATAGTGACACAAGTACTTTCCCTTTCTCAGCAATCTGCCAAATGAACAAATCGGTTGCCCACAATACTTGATAGAACTCGCATTAAAGCCTAAGATACTTTTTAATATATTGATAAACAGTAAATTATACATGGAAAATTATTTCCCGCTTACCGCTGTGTATCTGAAAAAAAAGTAATAATTTTGCACGAAATTTTTGATTATAAAAACAATAAGATGATAAAAATTACTTTACCCGACGGTTCGGTTAAGGAATACCAGCAAGGTGTTACTGGAATGGAAATAGCTGAAAGCATTAGTCCTCGTCTTGCAAAGGAGGTGCTTTCGATTAGTGTAAATGGCGAAGTTCGCGACTTGACAATGCCGATAATGGAAGATGCTTCCATAAAGCTGCATAAGTTTGAAGATGAAGAAGGTAAGCATGCCTTCTGGCACACCTCTTCGCATATCATGGCCGAGGCAATACAGAAGTTGTACCCGGGAACAAAGTTCGGTATCGGTCCTGCTGTAGAAAATGGTTTCTACTATGACATCGAACTTCCCGACGGAAAAATCCTTTCGGAAAACGATTTCGCAGCAATCAACAATAAGATGATGGAAATCTGCCGTGCCGACTCAAAGCTCGTAAGAAAGGACATCTCGAAGGCCGATGCTCTCAAGTTGTTCGAGGAACGCGGCGATGAATACAAGATGGAACTCATCTCCGAACTCGAGGACGGTAAGATTACCCTTTACAACCAGGGTGAATTCACCGACCTCTGCAAGGGTCCGCATATCCCATCGACAGGCTATGTAAAGGCTATCCAAGTATTGAGCTTGGCTGGTGCTTACTGGCGTGGCGATGAAACTCGCAAGCAACTCACCCGCGTTTACGGTATTAGTTTCCCGAAGCAGAAGATGTTGGAAGAATACATCACCATGCTCGAAGAAGCTAAGAAGCGCGACCACCGCAAAATCGGCAAGGAACTCGAATTGTTTATGTTCTCCGATATGGTTGGCAAGGGCTTGCCTATCTGGTTGCCAAACGGTACAGCATTGCGCCTGCGTCTCGAAGATTTCTTGAAGAAAATCCAGAAGCGCTACGGCTATCAGCAGGTTATGACTCCGCACATCGGTAACAAGGCATTGTATGTTACTTCAGGTCACTGGGATCACTACGGCAAGGATTCGTTCCAGCCGATTACCACTCCCGAAGAAGGAGAAATGTACTTGCTCAAGCCGATGAACTGCCCTCATCACTGTATGATTTTCAAGAACAGCCCACGCAGCTACAAGGATTTGCCTCTGCGTATTGCTGAATTCGGTACTGTTTACCGCTACGAGCAGTCGGGCGAATTGCACGGACTTACCCGCGTTCGTTCGTTCACACAGGACGATGCACACATTTTCTGCCGTCAGGACCAGGTTAAGCAGGAGTTCATCCGCGTTATGGAAATCATTGAAATCATC
>JAGCNN010000209.1 GCA_017645925.1 Bacteroidales bacterium | reverse complement strand
CGTTTACTGACGCTTTGTGTTTTTTATGGAAAACGAAACGGACATATTGAAGACAGACAAACAAGAAAAAAACTTGTTCAATGATGTTTGTGGCATTATAGACAATGCACGAAGAAGGGTTGCTGTATATGTCAATTCCGAAATTTGTCTGACGAAATGGTATGTGGGTAAGCGCATTAAGGAAGATGTGCTTTATAACCAGCGAGCCGAATATGGCAAGCAAATAGTGAAGAATTTGGCTGCGAAACTGACTGATAAATACGGCAGTGGGTGGGGATATGAAAGTTTTAAACATTGTATACGCGCTGCGTATATTTTTACAGAAGAAGAAATAGGGTACGCAGTGCGTACCAAATTCACTTGGACTCATATTAGAATTTGGAGAACGAGATTCTCTCTGCACTGCGGAGACAATTTTAAAAGCACTATGCCATATTGAAGAATCCGCAACTGCCCGACAAGAAACTGCTTGCAGAAAAACTGCAGCGAGCCATAGCTATTGCCCGCGAACATTTTGCCGAGCGAAAACTGGATTCTATGAAGTAGAAATTTCCAATTCGCTTTTCAAAAAAATCCCAAGATTTATTTCACCAATACATATTTTTTGTACTTTTGTCCTGTCCTTCGCCGGTAAGTCGCTTGCGACGGGAGGGCGGGGACGACATATATTTTAAGGCGTTTACTGACGCTTTGTTTTGACATCAAGAAACTTCGCAACTTTCTTTAAACTCTGTCAAGACAATAGCAATGGTGAATGCCTGCGACTGATGGATATGGTTTCTATTCAACCATATTACCGGCGTGGGCTTCAGCGTTGCTCGTCTTTCAGAGTTGGGCAATGCGAAGGCCTCTTGGTGTGGGACGGGCAACAGTACGGGTTCCACGCTTTTTTATATGCCTATTGAAAGTGTTGTTAAAATTAGTTTTCTGCCAAAAGGAATCCGTGGCGGTAGGATTTTTTTGTAGTTGCATAATTTTAAACTTTATTAAAGAATGAATACAAAAGTTTTAGTCGCAGCATTGTTTGTAGCTGCAATGGCATTCGTAGGATGCAAATCGAAACAGGCTGTTGTTACGCCGCAGGACAAAGGTATGAAGGAAATCCAGTTGCCGTGTGAAGGGTTTGACCACGACACCGAGGAGTATTTCACTGGTATGGGTACTGCAGAAAATACCAATATGCAGAATGCCCGTTCCGCTTCGTTTGATGCAGCAAAGAGTATGTTAATGAAGCGTTTAGGTGGTTTTGTCGTTGGATTGGCAACCGATTACAGCCGTACTATGTCGGGTAGCGCACAGCAGGACAAGGTTCAGCGTGCAATGGAAGGCGAAATGAACACCGTAGTTCAGAAGATGCTTAACGATGCAGAAAAGACTTGCGAAAAGTTGTATGAGACACAATCGGGCACATACCAGTCGCATACTGCCATTAGGGTATCGAAGAAGGAAATGCTAGACAAGATGTCAACTGCACTTTCGGACAGCGAAGAACTTGAAATTGAGTTCAACAGGGCACAATTCCGCAAGTTCGCAGAAGACCGTATGGCAAAGATTAAGAGCGGACAGTACTAGGAACAACAATACCGCTCCCTGAGCCTGTCGAAGGGGCGATGGGGGCGGTGTGTTATTTTCTGACAATCATTGTGTTGGAATGAAACGATTTATACTGCTGTTATCGTTGTTATTTGTAGTGCTTTGCGTTAATGCACAAACGCCTGCGTGGACAAAAAAACTGCCGAAGGCTGGCAACGGCACTTATATGTATGTGTGCGAGTCGGCTCTTGCTTATTCCGAAGCGGATGCAAGGAATCAGGCGATTGCGCGAGTGTTTCAGACTACGGCGAACCGACTGGGACAACCTGTGGATGCCGCCGATGTAAATGCAGCCGTACAGAGTGGAACTGCATTGGAAGTGATTTCAAGACAGTTCAATATTCCGATGAACAAGGTCTGCGAGTATGTAGAAAAAGTGTCGGGCGGAATGTTTCGTGTGTATGTGCTATGTCAGGTGGCTGTGGCGGGAAATATAACCGTGATATGGGAAACATTCAATGGCTGTAACGACATACACGAGTACAACAATGGTGTAGCCTTGCTGAAGTCTGCATTTGTGCCCGGTCTTGGGCAGATGGGCAAGCGACATTATGGCGAGGGCATTATCACGCTTACATCCGAGGTGCTTCTTGCTGGTGTCGGTACTGGTTGCTACCTATTTTCGAGACGGCAACTTGACATTATGCGCGACAGCAATGTTACATACGAGGATTTTTCCAATGCGAAGAAGACCTACAATTCGTTGCGTACCACAAGCTACATTGCTTGGGGAACGGCTGCTGCCGTATATGTTTTCAATTTGTACAGGGCGTTTTCGATAAGTCCGAAATACAAGGATGGATTGTCGTTTGCGCCTAGTGTAATACCTGCGCAGGATAATGTTGCGCTTGGAGTGCAGATGACGGTAAAATTCTAATTAGGAATTGAAAATGGATAAAGGACAATTTAAAATCGGAAGAATAATTGCGGTAAGGAGAACCTCCTTCGTATTCATTTTTACGCTTGTTGCTTTTTCCTTCTTGTTTCCGTCCTGCATAAAGCAGTTGGAGAAGGAAGGCATATACGACACAACCTTATGCAGTGGCGTACTTCTCGACCAGCGAACCAACAATCCTGTTGCCGATGCGCGTATTTCGCTTACCGATGGAGAACTTGTTCCGCTTACTGTAGTTTCTGGACGCGACGGTAGTTTTGAAATCGAGATTGACTGCGACCTTGCAGGGAAAGGCTACTACCTGAAAGTTGAAGCCGATTCGCTGTACGAGTCGCGGACTATTGCTTTGACCGATATGGGCTTTGGCAAGCAGTTTTACGAAATCGGTTCGGTGTATGTCGTTGGCCCCGATTTTCCATTGGTAAGCACAATGGAATTTTCGGCGGTTACGGCAACATCGGTGCATTGCGGAGGTAATGTTACCGACGGCGGGCGTTCCGATGTGGTTTCGCGAGGTTTGTGCTGGAGTACAATGCAATATCCTACACTGCGCGACAGCGTTGTGGCTGTGGGCAACGGCACAGGCGTTTTCGAGACTACGATTTCCACTTTGCACTACAACACTACCTATTACATAAGGGCTTACGCGACCAATGGCGTTGGCACAAGCTATGGCGAGCAGTTGAGTTTTACCACCTGCGACGGACTTCCATCCGTTACAACGGTGGCTGTTTCATCTGTTACGCCAACAACTGCTTCAAGCGGTGGCAATGTTGTTTCCGATGGTGGATTTGCCATAACTGCGCGTGGCGTATGCTGGAGCACTACAATGCAGCCAACCATTTCCAACTCGCGTACTTCCGATGGCACAGGGCTTGGCTCTTTCATTAGTTCTGTGGCAAACCTTGAACCCAATACAACCTATTATCTCCGAGCCTACGCTACCAACGAGGCTGGCACAGCCTACGGCGAGCAGATGTCGTTTACTACTCTCAGCGGATTGGCAACGGTTACTACATCCGAGGTTACTGCTGTAACGGCTACATCTGCAACCTGCGGAGGCTCTGTTTCTGCCGATGGCGGATTTGCCGTAACTGCGCGTGGCGTATGCTACAGCACCACACCCAATCCCACTATTGCCAGTCCCCACACTTCCGATGGCGCAGGCTTGGGCAACTTTGTGAGCCAGCTATACAACCTTAGCAGCGGTACAACCTACTATGTACGTGCCTACGCCACCAATGGTGCAGGTACGGTGTATGGAGAGGAAAGAATGTTTATGACGGAGTAAAATTGCTGTTGATTATGGGAATAAACGAAATCTTCATATTGGTAACTATTGTAATATCGTTTATTGCGATATTGGTTGCCAATGGAAGAAAGATTGTGGAGTTAAAATTTACACCTTGTTTAATTATCATTGGAATACTAGTATTTATTTTTATCAATTACTTAGTATTCTTTGATTACTTTATGAAGCAGGGATTTTATTGTCATTGCTTCATTTATGAAAAAGGAATACCTGCAAATATATGGGCATATATAATTTCCGTTATCAGTCTCTTTGTATTTTTTTTGTATGTTAGTAAGTGTAGCTATTTCCCACGAAAGAAAAGAAATAAATTAATAGTGTATTATAAGTCTCTGATTAATACAAATAATGTTGAATTGCTTGTTTCGTTTTTGGAAAAATACCATAGGAAAAGCATAGACAAGAAAATAAAACAGATAAATAACTTGTGCGAACAGGAAAACAAAAAGTATAGTGACTATTGGTGTTGGGATGAGGTAAAAGATTCTAAAGAACATAAGTTAAATAATAAATCGTTGTCTGTAAGATTATTGAATGAAATAATTGCGGACAAGAATTTCATTGCACAATCTGTTAAAATAGATTCTTTCTATTTTTTGGATATAGTCAAAACCATATCATCTAACAACTTTTTTTGTGAACCGATAAAGGATTATATCGTTCAATTAGTTAGGTTAAAAGATGAAAATTTTATTAATGAGTTGAAATATGTAAATACACATAATGACAGAAATGTTTCGGAAGTATTTAAAGAAACAGAATATTTGAATTGCATATTCTCTGAAAAAAATTTAATGGTGCAGAAATTCAATATTGATAGGATTATTGGGGAAGAAGCTATACGGGAGATAAATACAGATAGTTTTTGGCTAAGAAAAGCAAATGAATGGGGTGATGATTATTACTACAATACTATTTCCTATCAGTTCATTAATTTTTTCTATGCTGAATGTAGGTATTTGGTCGAATATGAGGATAATATTGGAGAATCAAAATCAAAAGAGGAGAGATGGCATCCATATTTGGCATATTTTGAATATGTGTCGAAAGAGATGCTGTCTAATTACTCGTTGTATGGAAAAGATACATACGCATATAAATTCCTTGAAGATTTATTAAACACACTTAATATTTTAGTTCTAAGCTGTAATAAACAAGTATTTGTTATATATAAGCATACAATTGAAAATCAAATAAAAATGATATATGCATAAGTTATGAAAAAGATTACTCTATTTATTATCACCATATTATATGCAGGGATTGTCTCTGCCTACGATTTTTCTGCGGTATGCGAAAGCGGACAAACTTTGTACTATACAATTACATCAAGTGCAGAGCCATATACATTACAAGTTGTTTCAGAAAATAGTTCTTCTCCTTATTATACTACATATCCTACAGGAGAATTAGTTATTCCTAATACAGTTACTTATAATGGCACGGCATACAATGTGACAAGTATTAAGTATGATGCATTTTATGGTTGCAGTGGACTGACATCGGTTACAATTCCCAATTCTATCACAAGCATTGGCACTGAAGCTTTTTATTATTGTAGCGGTCTTGCATCGGTAACATTTGGCAATTCAGTTACGAGCATCGGTAGGTTTGCATTTTATAATTGTATCGGTCTTACATCGGTAACAGTCCCAAATTCTGTCACAAGCATTGAATATTCTGCATTTGGTGGTTGTAGCGGACTAGAAGAAATGACTATTCCTTTTGTCGGTAGTGGTGCAACAGAGGCTTCCACTTCCACAGTTTTTGGGTATATATTTGGAAGTTCAAGTTATAATGGTGGAACTGCTGTAATACAACATTATAGTAGTGGTGCTAATAATAATAGAACCTATTATATTCCAAGCGGATTAAGAAGTGTGGTTGTAACTGGTGGCAATTTGTTATATGGTGCGTTCTATGGATGTTCTATGCTGACTTCTGTTACAATTCCCAATTCGGTAACAAGCATTGGAAATTTTGCGTTTAGAGATTGTAGCGGACTAATATCTATTATAATCCCCAATTCTGTTACAAGCATTGGCGATGGTGCATTTTATTATTGCAGTGGACTTACGTCGGTTACAATCCCTAATTCAGTTACGAACATAGGAGGGTCAGCATTTTATAATTGTAGCGGTCTTACATCTGTCTCAATCCCTAATTCTGTTACGAGTATTGGAGGTCAAGCTTTTGGTGGTTGTAGCGGGCTAGAAGAAATGACTATTCCTTTTGTCGGCAGTAGCTTATCTGCAACAGAGGCATCATCATCCACCCTTTTCGGGAATATATTTGGGACTTCAAGCTATAATGGTGGAACTGCTGTAACACAGTATTATAATAATAGTGGTAGTAAAACCAATTATATTCCAAGCGGATTAAGAAGTGTGGTTGTAACTGGTGGCAATTTGTTATGTGGTGCTTTCTATGGATGTTCAATGCTTACATCAATAACAATCCCCGATACAATTACAAGCATTGAAGAAAAAGCATTTTATAGTTGCACTGGTCTTACTTCTGTTGAAATTCCCAATTCAGTAACGAGCATTGGTGGGTCTGCATTTTATAATTGTAGAGGTCTTACATCGTTAACATTCGGTAATTCTGTTACGAGCATAGGAGAGTCTGCATTTTATAATTGCAGTGGTCTTACATCTGTCTCAATTCCCAATTCTGTTACGAGCATTGGCAATTATGCTTTTTCAAATTGTAGCGGTCTTGTATCTGTTGTTTTTAATGCAAGAATTTGTACAACTATGGGAAGTTTAGATTATCCTGTATTTAATAGCTGTACATCGTTAACAACATTGAATATTGGAGATAGCGCTACCAATATTCCTGCGTATGCTTTTGCCACTTGTTCTCTATTGACAACTGTTACAATTCCTAATTCAGTAACGCGCATTGGCACGTCTGCATTTCATAGTTGTAATGGTCTTACTTCTGTCGAAATACCCAATTCAGTAACGAGCATTGGCAGTTCTGCATTTTATAATTGTAGCGGTCTTACATCTGTTACAATTCCTAATTCAGTAACGAGCATTGGCGCATCTACATTTCATAGTTGTAATGGTCTTACTTCTGTCGAAATACCCAATTCAATAACGAGCATTGGCAGTTCTGCATTTTATAATTGTAGCGGTCTTACATCTGTTACAATTCCTAATTCAGTAACGAGCATTGGCG
>JAGCNN010000208.1 GCA_017645925.1 Bacteroidales bacterium | reverse complement strand
TTAGTGTCCGGTAAAGCCCCCAGCTCGTTATTCCGTAAAACAAAGCGAACCGACTAAGGAACGTGTCGTGTGAGCCTGTTTGTACGGAACTCTTTCACGAAACGAAGTGAGTAATCTAATTATCTAATAATCCGTTAACAGATTACTTCGTGAGGTTGCAAGCAACGTTCCAGACAACCGATTTCACACTGCTCCCCGTGCCGTATTGCAGGTTTCAATCAGGTTTTCGAACCTTTAGCTCACGCAGCGAAGCAAGTAAATGACAAGCCCCATCATCAATATTCTTATGAAAGGCAGTGACAACAAGGTTTTTATAGCGTTTGAGCATTTTTTTTACAGGACAACAAATACTTTTTTATTTCTTGTCGGGAGGAAGTATTATCCCTTCGCTGCTAATTCTGGGTGCGTTGTCGTAGATGTCGGCAGCGGTGAGTTCCTGTATTATTTTCAGAACTCGCTTTTGCGGGTCAATGTGCGGACCTTTGTTTGGTTTTGTCTGGTAGGTCGATATTATTTCGCCACTGATGAATTTTCCTGTGCTTGCATTTAGCTTGAAGCGGAAAATAGGAGCGAGCCCCATTTCATCGTTTATGTTTATGGTGTTGTATGTGAAGAAGTTGCCCATGCTGTAGGCAATGAATTTACCTTTGTAGATTTCAATGGCACGTGTCACGTGAGGACCATGTCCGAGAACTATGTCGGCACCATTGTCGATGGCATCGTGGGCAAACTGGTATGCGTTTCCGCGGTTCTGCTCAATGTAGTAGTCGTCTTGACGAGTAAGATGTCTGTACTTTTTGCCTTCGCCTCCGCAGTGCATCGATACGATTACTATGTCGCAAGTTTTTCGTAGCGAACGTATTGTATTGGCAACCAGTTGCTTGTCGTGCAGATAGGCGATAGCCGTATTGGGCGAGAATGCGCAGAAACCGTACTTTATGCCATTTATTGTGAATGTACATGATGGTTTTGTTGCGTAGCCTGCCCAGTTGAATCCCATCTTGTCGAGGACTTTCGCTGTGTTCTCGCGTCCGTACTGGCGGAAGTCGTTTGCGTGGTTGTTGCCGACGCTGATTAGGTTGAATCCGGCTTCCTTGTATCCGTTGGCAAATACCGATGGCATCCCGAAGCAGAATGGACAGCATTCGGGGACAAGTGTGTCGGCAAGAACGCCTTCCATATTGCAGAATACTATATCGCCGTTGAAATAAGGCTTAACTTCGTCGAGGAATCCTTTGTAGTTTTCGTCTGGTGGCAGGTAACTTCTGTCGGGGAAGATGGAACCGTACATTATATCGCCTACGGCAACAACTGTAATTGTATCGGAATGAGCATTTTGTTGTGAATATATGCTAGTGCATATTGTTGAAAATGTGGCGGTTAGCACACAAATAATTGCAGTTTTTTTCAATGCTTTTATGTTTTTATGTTAGTACCAGAGGTTTTGAAAATATTTGTGGAATAAGTCAAAGCCTTCGTTTACTCTGTTTTCGTCAATCTCGTCGCTGTTGCGATAATTTTTGAAAGACCATATCATCTTGTCAAGGATTCCTTGCCATTCTTCGAATGACATATCGCAAGGGCAACCAGGTTCCAGTTCCTTGAAGCGTTTTAGTCGAGGGGCTATTAGTTCGCAAATAGAACAATCGAGGTTGTATAAATCATCGTATTCAAAGCCGTCTTTTGCAATTTCGTCTTTGTCTTCTCCAAGCGAATATCCTAGTACTTTGTCGTGCAATATTTTTGTTCTACCTTTATCGTCAATATCTGTTTCGTGGTATGGAGTGCCGTATTCCTTTAGATATGTTGCAAGTTTATTGTACAGTTCCATTTCTTCAATGTCTGTTAGGTTGAAGCTTGGAATTGTTTCGCCATCCAGAATCTTATATATGTGGTCCTTGTATATGCCGAATGTGGATTTGCCGTTTGTAATAATGGCAGTATCATCGTCTATCCTAACCACTTTGTTAGGTTCGTATGATTTTACATCTATGTCAAGGCTTGCTATCATTTTGATTTTTAACGTTTACAAATCATCCTAGCAATTTCTCCAATCCACAGCACAATTGATGTTGCACCAACAATTATCAGCCAGTCAAGAAGTTCGAGGTGGCAAACGTTGAACATCTGTCCGCCAACTTCAACGATTAGAATTTGTCCGAGGAATATTACAAGTGCGATTATCAGGAACCATTTGCACGACAACAATCCTGAGAATGCTGACTTTCCGGTCATAAATGCTTTGGCGTTGAACATGTTCCAGAACTGAAGCATTACGAAGATTGTAAAGAACAAACTCAGTTCGTATGGGCTAAGTCCGTTGTCCTCTCCCCATGTGAAATTTATGTCTGTCAATGATGTTATGTCGTTATGCTGGAATAATAGCAGTATGCCAAGCAGTATTACAAAGAAAAGTCCTCCGACACCGAATATGCGGCTTGCCATTTTTTTGCTGATTATTGCATCAGTGGTCATGCGGGGCTTTTCTTTCATAACTTCCTTTGAGGGTGGGAGGGAGGCAAGTGCCAATGCTGCAAATGTGTCCATGATTAGGTTTACCCAAAGCATTTGCGTTACGGTAAGTGGCGATTCTGTTCCAAGGAAAGCTCCGAACAGAACAATGAGGCAGGCTGCAACATTTATTGTCATCTGGAACATGATGAATCTTTGTATGTTCTTGTACAAAGAACGTCCCCACATAACGGCGTTTGCTATGGTCGAGAATGAGTTGTCAAGTATTGTCATGTCGCTGGCTTCCTTTGCTACGGCAGTTCCGTCTCCCATCGAAAGTCCAACATCTGCCGCATTGAGGGCTGGAGCATCGTTGGTTCCATCGCCAGTTACAGCAGCAACCTTGCCGAGATTCTTTAGCATCTTAACAACTCTTTCCTTGTCGTTCGGGCGTGCACGGGAAATTATCTTTACATCGGCAATTACAGCACTAAGTTGTTCGTCTGTCATTTCGGCAATATCCTGACCAAGAAGTATGTTAGCATCGGTATCTTCTTCTGTCCAAAGTCCAAGCTGACGACCAATTTCCTTGGCTGTGCCTGGTGCATCGCCAGTTACAATCTTAACAGTGATGCCAGCATTGAGACATTCGCGTATTGCATCTGGAACATCGGGACGAATTGGGTCTGAGATTGCTACTACGCCAAGCATTTGCAGTCCATTAGCTTTTAGCTTTCCGTCTTCAAAAACTTCTTGATTGTCTGTTACTTGAAGACTTGCAAATCCCAATGTGCGCATAGCCTTGCTCTGGTATTCGGCTAGTTTGGCTTCATATTTTGCCTTGTCGCTTTCGGTGAGGTTGCAATACGACATTATTATGTCGGGGGCACCTATAACATATAAAATGTTGCCTTCAACGACATTGGATTTAACTATGGTAGCCATGTATTTGTTCTTGGTGGAGAACGGAATTCTGTCAATGATTTCTGTGCTTTCGCGAATCTGGCGGTAGTTGATTCCGAAGTCGTTGAGCCACAGCAGAACAGCACCTTCGGTAGGACTTCCGACTGTTTTGGCTTTTTCTGGATTCGACATGTCAAGGTTTGCACTGGTATCCATTGCTATGCATTCGGCAAGCAGGCGGGACGTTTTGTCATCACCAAGTTTTTGTCCTTCAAGCGATTCAAATGATGTGTCGTGAATCTTCATCTGGTTCTGCGTGAGGGTTCCGGTCTTGTCGGTGCATATTACCGAAGTTGCGCCCATAGTTTCGCAGGAGTGCATTGTACGAGGCAATGTGTTTTGTTTCATCAGTCGTTTCATGCTGAAGGCGAGGCTTAGTGTTACGCTCATTGGCAGACCTTCGGGAACTGCTACAACGATAAGCGTTACAGCAATCATTATTGTGTCGAGTACATATTTTATGAAACTTACAATGCCTTCGGTTTCTGCAAAGTTGGCATCTCCTTGCACGAAATACACTATAAGTCTTCCTACAATTATCAGACCTGCAATGATATAGCTTGCCGTTGTGATGATTTTGCTCAGCCATTCCAATTTTTTGCTCAATGGGGTAGGATCGCCTTCTTCAACCTGAGCAGCGGTAAACACTTTTCCACATTCGGTTCTGTCGCCTACGCGCAAGACTTTTGCGGTGCAGTAGCCTTCAATTATGGTCGTACCCTTGAGGATGTGGTTGGAAGGGTAGGTGGCATCCTTGTCAAAGTGCGCTGGGTCGGTGGTCTTGTTGCATTGCGGTTCGCCAGTGAGCGACGACTCGTTCATAATAAGGTTGAAGGATTCGAGCACTTCGCAGTCGGCTGGGACTTCCTCACCGATTTCAAGCAGTACAATGTCGTCAACAACGATTTCCTTGCGCTGCACTTGGCATACATTTCCGTTGCGGATTACCTTGACAAGTGTTTCATCGTTCACTTCGTTGAGGCTCTGGAATGTCTTTTCGTTGCTAAGTTCTAGGAAAAAACCAACCATCGTAGCCAAAAGCACAGCAATAAGGATTCCAGCCGGCTCGAAGAATACCGAAGCATCGTCGCCGCCCCATCCGAATTGGTAAATCGAAATGCCAATCGAAAGCAACAGCGCGATAAGAAGTATTCTTATCAGCGGGTCAGAAAAACAATCAATGAATTTTTTCCAAAGAGATTCGCGTTTAGGAGGTGTTAGAACATTGATGCCATTTTTTTCTCTACTTTCAATGACTTGTGCATCAGTAAGTCCCGTATAATGATGTGTTTGATCCATTCCTTTTGTATATTTTTCTATATGTCTGCAAATGTAATGAAAAAATATGCTTGGCGCTTCAAATTTTTGTGCAATTTTTAGGACTTTTTATTTTGGTTCATTGTTGTCCGCTAAAGTACCAGGCACGTTCATTTCGGAAGACAAATCGAACAGGCGCAGGAACGAGCCTTGTGAGCCTGTCTGTCCGAAATCTGTTAACCTATTTTATAGTGAACAGATTTCTGACAACCGATTTCACACTGCTCCCCTTATCGTATCGCAGGTTCAATCAGGTTTCCGAAATGACAGATAGGGTGCTTATGTGGACAACGATAATTGATTCTGAATGGTTTCCAAAATCAAATTAATCCAACTATTCAACTTCTCCAGCTGCCAACTTTTTCAGTTTTATCTTGTCCTCGTTTATTAGGCGTATGAGTATCTGTAGTGCTTTTTCGGTGTCGTTGAGGAGATTGCCTGTATATATTTCAGTGATTTCATCCTTTTCGCTGAGGTGCTGTTCCGAGGTTCCGTTTTTTAATACAATGCTGCAAGTTGGTGTCAATGTGTGGACAATTGATGTGCGCAGTTGGTAATACAGGAAACTTTTGCGGTTGGCTTTCGAGTATTTTATCGGGAACAATTTGTAAATGGCTGTGTTGAATCGGGTTGTTGATTGTTCGCGCGAACGCATTGGCTTGGCGTCCAAGTAACTGCCCATGATTTCAATTAGCTGCGACATTACAAGCGTGGCTACAACACCATGACCTTCGGCAACAAGTTTCTTGGCTTGACCTAGTATGTCGTTTAGAAATTCAATGTGTTCTTCTTTGTTGGTTAGCAGCATGTTGTGTAAGTTTTAGAATTTCAGGCGGAACTGTAGTTTCACTTCGGTACGGTTTGGTCCTTGTATTTCGTCAAGTCCTGAACCTTGAACGGTTTTGTCGGCGTAGTATGTGTTTGCAATTCTGAACCATAGGTCAATGTTGTCGGTAACATCATATTTTATGACAAGTGCCAGGCGTGTGCCTCGTCCGTAAAACATAGGAACTGTAAATGCGTAGAGTACGTCTTGTTCGTATGCATAAATGCGTGAGTTGTAATCTTCAGTGTCGAATAATGCTATTCGTGCTGTGAATGTAAGCGGGAGTTTTGCCGGTTTGTACTGAATGTCTTCGCATACAAGGAACCCCCAGCTTGTACTGTCGGGGCGATGGTAGCGCGAAACCTCGATGCGGCTCTTTAGTTTCCATTCGGCATTTGGTGTGATATTCAGTTGATACCTGTATTTTGATGTGTTATAATTGATAATTTCCTTGATGTTGGCTTCTTCCGATGAATTTTTCTGCTTGGTTTCGTATTTTGCACGCAGTATCATTTCTATGTTGCGTTTTGGTGTATATGTGGCTTCTGCCGTCCATTCGTGTCCTGTAGATGGTGAGTTTACTCCGTATTTCAACCATGGGAATTTCCAACTGTCAAAATACAAGTTAAGTCGCAGATGCTTTACAGGAAGTATTTCTGCACCAATGTATAAGCCCGATTCATTATAGGTTTTTCCGCCTTCCGAAAATCCCTGTGCGTACATGTTCTGGTATTTTGGACTGTAGTAGCGGTATAGGGCAGACATCTTGAATTCGGGAACAAAGTCGAAGGTTGCGCCATCAACGGTTGCCACGCCTCCATTGGGACTTATTGAGGTTTCTCCAAATATGTTAACTTTGTGAAGATTAAAGAGATAGTCAACGCCAAAATTAAAGTTTGACTTTCCGTTGAAATTGAAATATTCGTAGGCTCTGTCGTTGGTATTGATGGGTTTGGAGTATGAATAGTAGATGCCTGTAGCTCCGATTTTCATTTTTTCGCCCTGCCATGTTACATTTCCGCCTGTTACAAATTCCTTTATGGTGTGTCTCTTTGCGATTTCGCCTGGCGTGCGGTGGTAGCCTGTTTCAAGGAAATTGGTTACAAGGTCTTCTTCTTCGGTTAATGTGTCGGCTTGTGCAATTCCTGCATCAAGCGGCTTATATGACACGAATTCCGTGATTGTGAAGTCTTTGAGTTTTATTGACGCTGCTTCACCACGCATAAATGCCGATTCGTTTGCCGATGAGTAGTGGTCAACCATGCGAGGTTTCTTTATCATGCCGTCAATTCCTGAGCCTTTGCCAAATGCCATTCCAGTCCACATTGTAAGTCCTTGCCCAAATTGTGCTACATAGTCGCCGACAATTATTTTTTTGAAAATGCTGACATCATTCAGTTGGAAATGAGCAGAATAAAAATCAAATCCATACTTTTGTGCACCACGGAAAAATTGTTCGCCCTCGTCCTTTTCAGCTGTGAATCCGTATGAGATTTTTTTCTTGTATGAATAATTATATTTAAGGTAATATTTTTCAGGAGAACCGAGGTATCGCGACTTGTCCGTATTTATTTGAAGTATGCTGTCGGAAATGTTGTAGCCGGCTTTTTTCTGCATAACTCGTTGGTAGCGACCAAGTACCGTGTGATGTCCGTACGAAAATGCCTTTTTCCAGTTGGTTTTCTCCTTTGGTTTTTCTCCACTCACGGTTACGAAAGGATAGAGGTATTTCATTGTTAACTCGTCCAGCCCTTCAACAAATGCCAATTCGTAAATTGTTTGGAATCCGTGGTATTTTGTTCTGTATCTTATGATTGAAAAAATCTGGTATTCGCTTAGAAATAATATTTCACGGAAATCTTCAGCAGATGCCGTATTTAGGTCAAGTGGATTTTCGGCAAGATTTTCTAGTGCATTGAAGAGCGTAGTGTAGTCAAGTTCATCTTCGGAATTTTCAGCAATCTCTTCCACAATATCTTGCAGTACAATAGAATTTTCAACTTGTGCAGACGAGATAATTGCATTGAAAACAAATGCAATAGCTGTGAAATATTTAAGCAATGCTTTAAAATTCATACTGCACCGATATTTTAGGACTTAACCCTAATATCTGATGATATGCGAAGGCTAGGTCGAATGTTGCACCGGCAACTTTGTATCCAAGTCCTGCCGAATATTCTATTGGCAGCATCGAAATGCCTGCACGGAACGAGAAGTGGTTTCGCAGGTTGTATTCAATTCCTGCTTTGAATACAGGAGTGTATCCGTTTATCGCTTTTCCAGTTTCAACGGCAAGAAGTAGAGCATCGCTAAATAGGTAGGAGAGGCCAAGTTTCATTGTTACAGGCATTTTCATGTCCCTGCTTTCGAAGAATGAAACGTTTACAGGATTAAACACATATACACCGAGCGAGAAGTTTTTCACAGGCTGCGAGTAAAGTCCAAGTTCGAAAGTCATGCCGTTGGCTCTGCCGTAATATTCGGCTTGGGAAAGATGCAAATAGTTGATGTTCAGTCCCATGTATAGGTTTGTGAACAATTGTTGCGAGTAGCCTATGGTTGCGCGGCTGTATTGGAAATATTTGTACCCGTAATGGCTTATTCCAACTGAAAAATTCCCCGACTTATGTACTGGCATTTGGAAGGCAAGTGCGCCATAACCAGTTTGTTTCAACAAAAAGCGGTTTTCGTAGTATATGCCGGCACTGATGTGTTGCAGACGGCAGGTTGCCGCAGGATTGTTGAATACAGCCCATGTGTCGCGAATTGTAATCGAGGTGTTTGCCATTCCTGCACTTCGTGCGCCTGCATTATTGGTTTCGATTTGCGCAATGACGGTTGTCGAAAAGGCAATTCCGAGTGCAAGCAATATGGCGACCTTGATTTTCATTCAATTAGATAACACGGTATTCAAACTTATATTCTTCCAGTTCCTTGTTTGCCTTAACGATTTTCTGCTTCAGGTTTTCCTTGAAGTCAACAAGTTTCTTGGCGATTTCATTGTCGCCAGTTGCAAGCATTTGTGCGGCAAGAATAGCTGCGTTCTGAGCTCCGTTTACGGCTACTGTTGCAACTGGGATTCCTGGGGGCATCTGTACTATTGCCAGAAGAGCGTCCATTCCGTCGAAACTTGCGTTTATCGGAACTCCAATGACGGGAATAGGAGTAACTGCTGCGATAACACCGCAAAGATGAGCTGCCATTCCTGCACCTGCAATTATTACTTTTATGCCGCGGGGTGCTGCTTCACGGGCAAATTTTTCCACTTCGTCTGGGGTGCGGTGAGCCGACAATGCGTTTATCTCAAACGGAATTTGGAATTCGTTGAGCTGGTTTGCCGCCTTTTCCATGACTTTCCAGTCTGATGCCGAACCCATTATGATACTGACAATTGGTTTCATAATTTTAATCCTCTACTTTAACAAAAGAGCCTACCCCCAACAAATTGGTCGGAAGCAGGCATTTTTAAGAAATGTGTCCTTGTTTAAATTACTCGGCAGCGGCTTCTGTATCACCTGCGTTTTCTGCAGGAGCATCTTCTGATGCTGCTTCTTGAGCTTCAACCTGTTCGGTCGGTTCCTCTATTTTTTCGTGAGGAATGGTGAAACTTGCTGCAAGACAGAATACTGCAAGGCATATTGCCAAGGTCCAAGTTGCCTTTTCTAGGAAATCAGTGGTCTTTTTTACACCCATAACCTGATTGCCTTGACTGAAATTAGAAGCTAAACCACCGCCTTTGCTGTTCTGCACCAAAACTACCAATATCAGTAGAACGGCGCAAATTAGAATCATTACAGAGAAAAAACTGTACATAACTTTTTATTTATTCATTAAACGTTTAACATATTCAATTCGGGTCGCAAAGTAAATACTTTTTTCTGGATATTTCAAATATAATTTTTCATAAGTTTCCAACGCCTTTTCAAGATGTCCCTGCTTGATGTAAATCTTTGCAAGTTGCTCAGTGAAAAGCTCTTCATCTTCGATAATCGATTCTGTTGATGACTTGTTGTCGCTATGGTAATCTTTCTTGGGAACAATTCTGGCTTTCGATTCTATAAATTTGTCAATCAAATTAGCCTTCTTGTTGCGGTCTTTTTTGCGTTGTTCGCTTTGTGTTTCTTTCTCAGATTCCACATGGATTTCTGTTGGTGCTTCATTTTCGGCAATGCTTTGTTCTGGCGGATTTTCTTCGTGCTGTTCGTTTGTTGCTATGTTTTCAAATTGTATGTTTGCACTATTGCCAGAGAATGTTATGTTTGCGTTGATGCCGAGAGATTGAAGTTGTTGCTCAATTAGGGCTTTTATTTGTAATTGGGTGATTTCTGGCGAAACAGAAATATTTTGTGGGTGAGCCTCAAGGTTTTGAGGCTGTACAGGTTCTGGTTCGATGGATTGTGAATTGATTTCAGGTTCTTGGATATTGGATTGAGCCTCAATATTTTGAGGCTGTACATATTCTGGTTCTGCGGATTGTAATTGAATTTCTGGTTCTTGGGTATTGGATTGAGCCTCAATGTTTTGAGGCTGTACATATTCAGGTTCTGCGGATTGTGATTGAATTTCAGGTTCTTGGATATTGGATTGAGCCACAATATTTTGTGGCTGTACATATTCAGGTTCTGCGGATTGTGAT
>JAGCNN010000207.1 GCA_017645925.1 Bacteroidales bacterium | reverse complement strand
CGCGCGAAATACCATGATATACATGGTGATGGTGATAGTATGGTCCTACTGCTACCGATTGCAGATATGTTGGCACTTCCTGTGTCAGATTCCAGTAGTAGGTGGTTTTGCCAGACTCTTCATCTATTTGTATTTCATTAAGTTCACCACTCGAAATGGCGGTGTTTTCCGATTGCGTTGTGATGATTGTCGTATATTTTGCCTTGTCGGTAAAGTTGTCGTTGCAGGGGAACCACACACGACCGTAGTTGTGAGGCACATCCTGAAAACCGCATCCCATATTAAACGCGTAATCTCCAGAGAAATAGAAACCGCCCCATCCCGACGGGTCCTTCTGCGGTGCTCCGTGATAATATACATCAAGGTCGAATGGCTGGTCGGCTATTGGTGCAGTCTCAAAGTTTATGGTTATTATGGAATCGTTGTACGAAAACGATGAAATGCCGTAGTCGAGGCATACGATTGAATCAATATTCAGCCTAAGCAAATAAAGGTAAATTGTTGAAACATTGTCCTCAGTGGTGGCTAGGTTCAGAATCGTATATCCAGAAATGGTCTTTCCTGAGAAATCGCTAATGTCAAGATTTATTGTGTAGTGTTTTACATCAATAAGGTCTTCGTATGGATGCTGGGCGAATACAAAAAGCGGCAAAACAGCCAATAATACCAACAAAACTTTCTTTTTCATGCTGTAAAACTATTTTCTTATTTCCATTTCGTCAATCAAATGACTTGCTCCTGCAAACTTGTCTATCAGGAACAAAGCATAACGTATGTCAAGAGAGATATTTCTGCACATTTCCGGATCGTACATGATGTCGCTCATGGTACCTTCCCAGTTGCGGTCGAAGTTTACACCAATGAGTTCTCCATTGCCATTTATGACAGGGCTTCCTGAGTTTCCGCCAGTTGTATGATTGGTTGCTGTGAAAGCCACATGCATCTTGCCGTCCTTGTCGGCATAGCGACCATAATCCTTCTTTTCGTACAACTCTTTCAGCCTTGCAGGAACTTTGTAATCATAAATGTCGGGGTTATCCTTCTCTATTATGCCGTCAAGGGTTGTAAAGTATTCGTAGTCAATTCCATCGGCTGGCTGGTAGGGAGTAACCTGTCCGTAGGTAACGCGCAAGGTGAAATTAGCATCCGGGAAGAAACGCTTCTGCGGTTCGTATTCCATCTGCGCCTTCATGTAGATGCGGTCAAGCTGCTCAATGCGGTCATTGCAATCAACAATTGCAGACTGAATTTCGTTTCGGTATATTGCTATAAGTTCCTTTGCAATACGATATATTGGATCGGAAAGCAAATTTTTTGCAGACTTAGACGAAAGTCCGTTTACAAAATTTTCAAACTTTTCCTGATTTGCAAAAATCGACTTTGAGAAACAATATTCTGCAAAAGCCATATACTTGTCCGAAGCCGACTTTGTAACTTTGTCAATACTTGAATATGTTGCCGGCCAATATTTTTCAGGCATATTTTCCATGTAAATACGCGTCATTTCAGCGAAAAGGCGGATTTCAACCTGCTCGTCATAGTCCTTGTAGTTGCCCTTCGACTTCGACAATGCCATTTCCTTGAGGCTCTGCAAATTTTCAGGAGATGCATCCTTGCACGATTCAAGCATACGCATCTGATTTGCAAATGCTACAGTATAACTACCTAATCCAGCCTCTGTTATGTAGATATATGCAAGATTCA
Organism: Bacteroidales bacterium; assembly: GCA_017645925.1. GTDB lineage: Bacteria > Bacteroidota > Bacteroidia > Bacteroidales > ML635J-15 > Bact-19. Next base: position 9,169 of record JAGCNN010000207.1, on the reverse strand, counting down.
GCGGCTTCATTTCGGCATACACCTTTGCATAGTCGTTGAGCAAATCCTTGTATTCCGACTTGCCGTTTGCCCATTTCTGGAATCCTTCCTCAAAATTGCGCTTTACATTTACAGCATCAAGACGTTTCAAACCTTTTATCTCGCCCTGCCACTTCTTCCAACCATTGGCAATACCAGCAGCCTTGTTTGAATATTGTATGCGCGTAAGCTTTGACTTTTCCATTCCTGCCTTTATGACATCGAGTTTCTTGTCGCGGATGGCAATTCTAGTTGGATCGGAATCGTACATTACCTGCTCGACAGCTACTGCGGGAAGATATTCCTGTGTGCTTCCAGGGTAGCCAAACACCATTGTAAAATCGCCTTCCTGAACGCCCTTGAGCGAAATCGGGAAGAATTTCTTCGGTGTATATGGGATATTGTCGTCTGAATACTTGGCCGGTTTGCCGTCCTTGCCGCAATATACGCGGAACAACGAGAAATCACCGGTGTGACGAGGCCACATCCAGTTGTCGGTATCGCCACCGAACTTGCCTATTGCTGATGGCGGAGCACCAACAAGACGCACATCCTCAAAAATTTCGTTCTTGAAAAGGAAATACTGGTTTCCGCAGTAGAATGATTCAATACGCGCTTGGTAGTGAGTACCTTCAACGGCATTTTTCTTTATATTTGCAATGTTTGACGAAATTTTTGCATCGCGCTCACCTGCCGACATATCAGAAATTACACCTTCGAGAACCTTGTCGGTAACGTCTTCCATGCTTACTAGAAAAGTTACTGTAAGCCCTGGACTTGCAAGTTCCTCCCTGCGGCTCATCGCCCAGAACCCATCGGTAAGGTAATCGTGGTCAACCGAGCTATGGCGCTGAATTGTTCCGTAACCGCAATGATGATTGGTTATGAGAAGACCTTCCTTGGAAATCATTTCGCCAGTGCAGCCACCACCAAAAATCACGATTGCATCTTTCATCGAGGCATGGTTGATGCTGTAGATGTCCTCGGCAGTGAGCTTAAAGCCCTTTTTCTGCATGTCGGCAATATTGTATTTTTCAATCAGAAGGGGAAGCCACATTCCCTCATCGGCGAACAAGCTGCACGATAGCAGCGTAATAATCAGGATGCTAAAAAACTTTTTCATTTGCATTATAATTTAGGTTGCAAATATAAGGATTATTTAGGATTTATGGTTTGAGAAATGCGAACATAAAAAAAGAAAAGTCGAACCGGGGAGATCCAACTTTTCCGTATTTAGTGAGCATTATGAAAAAACTTATTCAGCAAATAAAAACTTACAAGTCTTTATTTGATTTTTGTTTTGCAAAGTTACAAAATAGATTTGATTCTGCAATGATAAATTTGAAAAATTTTCAAAAGAAATTTCATGGTAGCCAGATTCCAAATTAAACTCCTGCTGTCCAACTACTTGACCTAACAAATTTGTAATTGTTATAGTTGTTTCAGAAGCGTCTGTAAGAGTAAAAGCAATTCTAGCATCGCCATCTGCAGGATTTGGAACAACAGATAAATTCGACATAATCTCCACATCATCAACCGAAGCTATAGAAGATGTATATGACAGCAACCAGCCATCACCAACAACTTCGTTGATATTAGTAAAGAATTTTACAACAACAACACCGGCTGGAATTGTAATAGGTTCGGTAGGAATATTATTCGAATTGTACTTTACAACCATATTTGCAGTAGTATTTGAATTCTTAAATATTGCCACATAGTCCTCGCCATCGTTTGCCAAGTTGAAATTCTGGAAACTGATTGTAATCTGCTCTGCACCCTCTGGCATTATCTTCCACTGGCAATTTGCATTGTCATTATATTGGCACGACTTGCTTCCGTCACCAAATGAGCCTGACGGATTGTACAATTTAACAGCAGCTGAATTACAATATATGCTCTTATATGACAAACGCCATCCGTCAGCTTCGCCCTGTCCATCGGTGTGGAACTTCAATGTAACTGCTCCCATCGGAGTCTTAATGCTACCACTAGGAAGATTGCTGTTGTCGTATGTTGCAATAAGGTCAGTTGATGTTTCATCACCGGCAAAAACATTGACATAATCACCATCTGCCAAATCGAACTTCGAGAAATTAACAGTAATATATGCACCGCATTCTGGATTGATAACATATACACAATCCTTGTTTGCTGCATAGTTGAATGCACGGCTTCCGTCATCGAAAGAACCTTCTATTCCAGAAGCTGTTAATGCTTCACAAGCTGAAAAATTCTGGTTTGGATGTATGTTTATTACAACATCTTGTCCATTGATAAAATTGTTCTCCTCACCGCCTGCAACTGCCTGAGAATGGAGATTGTCAAGTGTATAAAAGCCGTTTCCGCCGTATGCACCCCAACCCCACTGCATGTGGAATTTCTCAGTTTCACCGTTTATCTGGTAGCCGTCGCAGTTCCATGCATGACCGACATTTGACGATGTTCCGCTATAAACCATAGGATACTTCTGGTCAATCTGCGACTTCAACAAAGCTCTCCAGTTTGCATCGGTATATGAACTCTTTGACTTGTATTCAACTTCGCTAGAATATTTGAAATAAGTTTTCAATGCAGTAGCAACATTCCAAGTCATTGCGCCAGAACCATCTGCAGCCCATTGCATCTTGACACCAACACCAACATGGAAACAAATCTTTCCAACTTCAGTATTTTCTGCATTCGATGGATCATCAAGCATAGAATTCCAATCGTACGTCTGGTTAGCGAAATTCACAGTAATGTTACCGCAATTTCCATTCACAAAACTTGAATGTGTGTAGGAACCAGTTCCCGATGTTGGCCAGTTCCAATACTTCATGACATGGCAGGTAGCCGTAGCCACACAACCTACAGGGCAATGTCCGTGGAACGAAGCATCGCCACCACTCTTGGTTGGGCACTGCGAATTGAACGGCCATCCCTGCTCCCATACGATTCCCTCCAACAAAACAGGAGACGTTACCACATCGCGGGTTGCCCTTGCCTGCGGGTCGTATGTCAAAAGATAATCCCACTCGGCACGATTCGTTTCAGCAACATCAGCATCAGTCTTGTCGGCGCCATCGTTAGCCTCACTATAATAATTAAGGTATGCAGCCTGACCGGGCGACATATTGTTCATATTGAACGGACATTCAAACGAATACGCAAGAACCGGAGTAATCTGGTCATCGGATGAAACAACAATATATCCATCATCGTTAACATCAAAAATGTATAAGTTGTACTTCGGGTTTGCATCGTTTGGATTTACAACACACGTCAGACTTATGTCGCTCCATTCTGTTGCACGGAAAGCGTTGACAGTCTGGTAATAATACGCTCTTGCAACCTTCTCAGCAGCCTTGTAAGATACGCGCTCGGCATTTGCAGCGAAAACTATCGCCAACATTGCCATTATAACTGTTAATCTCTTCATTATTTTAAAATTTGAGTATTCGATAATTTGAAATTTGACTATTTGATAATTTGAAAATTTGATGATTCAAAAATTTAAAGATGCAAATATAATTATTTTTTAATCAAGTCTGAGTTAAAATGCAAACCGATAGACTCGCGGCGTGCCATTGCCTGACGAATAATCAGATAACCTATATTAATAAGGTTACGTAATTCGCAAAGGCTGACCGTTACCTTAGATGTCTTGAACAAGTCCTCGGTTTCGCGGTACAAAATTTCCAGTCGGTCAAAAGCTCGCTTCAGGCGAAGGTCGGTACGCACAATGCCAACATAATTGCTCATTATCTGCTGCAACTCTTTGAGCGAATGGGAAACCAATATCAGTTCCTCGTTTGTAATCGTACCCTCTTCGTTCCACAACGGAATCCTATTCAATATCGCCTCATCGGGCATAACAGCATCCTTTGAATCCTCAAAAGCCCTATGAGCAAACACAACTGCCTCAAGCAACGAGTTGGAAGCCAACCTATTAGCACCATGCAAGCCTGTACAAGCTGCCTCTCCTACCGCATATAGGTTCTGAATTGATGTACGCGCATATTCGTCAGTCTTGATGCCACCGCACATATAATGCGCTGCAGGAACTACTGGAATAAGGTCATTCTTGATGTTGATTCCAATTTCAAGGCACTTGGCGTAAATTGTCGGGAAGTGAGTCATAAGCACGTCCTTGTCAATATGCCTTGCATCCAAATAAACATGCTCGTCGCCCGAAAGTTTCATTTCCGAATCGATAGCTCTTGTTACCACGTCGCGAGGAGCCAACGAACCGCGCTTGTCGTACTTCACGCAGAAATCCTCGCCCTTGCGGTTGCGAAGTATTGCACCAGCACCGCGCATTGCCTCGGTAATAAGGAAAGCAGGACGTTCACTCGGATTGTAGAGCGTTGTCGGGTGAAACTGCACGAACTCCATGTTTTCCACAGCACCTTTTGCCCTGTAAACCATTGCAATACCATCGCCAGTAATATGCACAGGATTGGTAGTGCTCATGTAGGCATTTCCGCAACCACCAGTTGCAATGAGGGTTTTCTTGGCGTAAACATTGAAAACTTTCTTCTTATTCACATCGTAAACGTATGCTCCATAGCACTTTATGTCGGGAGTAGCACGAGTAACCTCGACGCCAAGATGATGCTGGGTTATTAGTTCTATTGCGAAATGGTCTTCGTATATGTCAATATTTGGATTATTTCTAACATCCTCGACCAGTGCGCGTTGGATTTCTGCTCCTGTCTTATCCTTGAAATGCAGAATACGTTTCTCAGAATGTCCGCCTTCGCGGTTCATATCGTACTGCCCTGTTGAATCGGTATCGAAGTTTGTACCGATTTCCACAAGGTCGCGAATACGTTCTGGAGCCTCGCGTACAACAATTTCCACGATTTTCCTATTGTTGATGCCACAACCGGCAATCATAGTATCCTCAATATGCTTCTCAAACGAATCGTAACTATTCATCACCGAAGCAATTCCGCCCTGAGCCTTAACTGTAGAAGTGTCGTCTATCTTGTTCTTGCAGATTATAGCCACACGACCATATTTGCTGACCTTTGTCGCATAAAATAGGCCAGCAATACCGCTACCTATTACCAAAAAGTCCACTTGCTTTCTCATTCCTATATACTACAAGTCATTTTAAGAATGCAAATGTAATCCAAAACTTGATACTACAAGTTTCATTTGCACATTTTTTGACATTCGGGAAACAAAATACTGACTATTAGCAATATTCTTATCCCAAAGGCTAAAATTAGATATATTTTACAATCCTTGGAGATATAAAAAGAAAAGCGCGACCAAAAGCGCGCTAAAAATGCTTGGAGCGGAAAACGGGGATCGAACCCGCGACCCTCAGCTTGGGAAGCTGATGTTCTACCACTGAACTACTTCCGCATTTGCGATGCAAAAATAATGAATTTTGATGATTCGGGAATAACCTAGCAATAAATTATATGCAAATTTTAGTTCACATCTTTCTTCTGCTCCTCCTTGCCCTTTTTCCACATTTGCCAACTGTTGAACAGGTTTTGCCAGATGGAATATAGAGCAGGAAAGACCGATGCCAATGGGTTTAGATAGGTGTTGGCAATCCATATCCCCATTGCGGTATTCTTTTGTCCCAGAAGCTGACCACCAGCCATTCGGTCACCATATTTTCCGCCAAGCCACTTACCAAAACCAAACTGTATTGCACAGAAAATAACCGATGCTATGCCAAGTGCAATGATGCTGTCAATGTTTTCCCTGCCATGCAGAAACATAAAGTCGATAGTCTGTCCGAGGGTGAAAAGCAATGCCAACGCCCACAAGTAGAACGAAGCTCCTTTTATTTTACAAAGAAAACCATTGATTTTCGGAAGCCAGTGCTGCATACACAAAGCAAGAACAAACGGCAATGCTATTATCGGACTTACACGCTTAAGTATCAGCCACAACGACTCAAAAAACGGCATATCCTGCTGCTGACCGATGAACGAAAAATATATTGGTGCTACAATTGCCACCATAAGGTTTCCAAGAATAGTGTAGGTCGTAACAGTTTCACGGTTGGCACCAAGCATACACGATATTACCACCACAGACGACGCCACAGGACATAGCACACCAACAAGAATTCCCTCGGCAATAATGTCGCTACCGCTAACAAGAATCACCAGCCAGTAGCACCCCATGCTCACCACAATCTGGAAAAGCATGAGCCACACGTCAAGCATTGTGATTTTTAGCTTTTTGACATCTACAGCCGCAAAATTGAGGAGCAGCATTGCAAAAATGAGAATCGGCACGTATGGTGTGAACATGGCGCAGTACTCGTGCAGCAACAATCCGAGGACTATTGCTATAGGAAGTACGAAACTGCGGAACTTGTTCATTTTGTCGCTGTATGTTTTCGGGCGCGAAATTAATAATAATGTTTTCATGGCGATTTTACTTTTTTCGTACCTTTGCCAAAACATTTTTCCAATGAAAAACATATTATTTACATTAGTTCTATTCATTATGACGACAATATGTGCTAATTCGCAGAATCCTAAAGTTCTCGTAGTTTATTATTCATGGGGAGGAAATACCCGCGTGGTAGCCGAGAAGATAAAAACTCAACTCAATGCCGATGTTGTGGAAATTGTTCCAGCAACCGCCTACCCTACCGATTATTCGGAATGTGTTGCCCAGGCTCGAAAGGAGACAAAGGCAGATTTCAGACCTGAAATAAAGACAAAAGTTGAAAATCTTGGCGACTACGATGTTATTCTTGTCGGTACGCCAAACTGGTGCAGCACTATTGCACCGCCAGTTGCGACTTTCCTTGAGCAGAACAAGTTCAACGGCAAGAAGGTGGCTCTCTTTGTAACTCATGGTGGAGGCGGATTGTCAAGGTGCGAATCCGATATGCGCAATATTGTATCAAATGCGTATTTCCTAAAGTCGGGGGTATTCAGCGGTGCTAAGGTTGCCTCGTCTGATGACAACATTGCCAAGTGGCTCAAGGAAATAGGATTGAAATAACAATTCTCCATGACATCGGAGACTACCGAAACCAAGGAAAAGCTATGGAACAGCAACTACACCAAGGTGTGGATTGCCAACTTCATGATTTTCTTTTCGTTCATGCTTTTAGCTCCGATGCTGCCACTCTACATGAGCGACACTTTCGATGCCAACAAGGATATTATAGGTATAGTTCTGTCGGGATACACGCTCACGGCCTTGCTTATCCGTCCGTTCAGCGGCTTCTTTGTCGATAGTTTTCCACGCAAGAAGGTTCTGCTGATATGCTATTTCCTGTTCTTCATATTTTTCGCAGGTTATCTGGCTGCTGGAACCTTGCTAATTTTTGCCATTGTAAGGACTTTGCATGGTGCTCCATTTGGTGCAACAACGGTATCGAACAGCACTGTTGCCATTGATGTATTGCCACCATCACGGCGAGCAGAAGGCATTGGATACTACGGACTAAGCAACAATATTGCATCGGCAATAGGTCCGTCTGTGGCAATCTGGATTCACGAAATGACAGGTAGCTACGACCTTATATTCCTTTTGTCGCTCCTATTTGCAGGAATTGGTTTCGCCATAAATTCCACACTCAAAATCCGCCCGCGCGAACTAATTCAGAACAAGCCAAAACTTTCGTTCGACAGGTTTTTCCTGCTCAAGGGATGGAGCGCAGGACTAGCAATGGTGTGCTATGCGTTTTCTTATGGTGTAATTGCTACATACATAGCTATTTTTGGCAAGGAAGAATTAGGAATAACCGGAGGTTCGGGTGTTTACTTCATACTATTGTCGGCAGGACTGATATTGTCGCGGCTCATTGGCAGCAAAACTTTGCGCGAAGGGAAGATTGTGCGTAACGCATCGCTCGGAATATGCGTTTCAGTGTGTGGCTACCTTGTATTTGCTGCGCTGCACAATCCTGTGGGATTCTATGCATCAGCATTGATAATAGGTCTGGGCAACGGACACATGTGGCCTGCCTTCCAAACCATGTTCATAAACCTTGCACCCCACACCCAACGTGGCACAGCAAACTCCAGCATACTGATTAGCTGGGATATTGGTGTTGGATTAGGCATACTTGTCGGTGGCGTTTTTGTCGAACATTTCGGTTACCACAGCGCATTTTGGGCAGCATGGATTTTAAATGCAGTTGGCGTAATTTTTTATTTTGCATACGTGCGTAATAGCTATTTAAAAAACAAATTAAGGTAATTTAAAGTTATGGATATGATTATTAAAAGATTGTTTTTGACGGGTATCGTGATATTTGCAACTTTTTGTGTTAGCGCGCAGAAGAGCATTTCCGTTTATATTATTGGAAATGAGACTGGTGCGCAAGCGACTATCCATTCGGCTCCGAACGGAGAAACTGTCTATACTCTGCCTGATACTTGCGAATATATGCTAGATGTAAAAAAGCCGCAGGACGGCTGGTGGGTTGTTGATGGAAATTCCGTATTTGGAATTTGCGGTTATCCGGATCGTGATTTTGATTTCAGCGACAAGTGCAAGACTGCCTATATACATTATTCGTTTTTGGGCTTTTCAACCAGAAATTATGGAGGTCAGCGTTTTGTGTTGTACTCAAAGCCCTCGGAAAAGTCTGATGAGGTTTATGCCTTTACCGAAGAAATAGGTTTGAGTCCGTTGGATGTAAAAGGCAAGTGGGTTTATGTTGAGACTTACGACAAGAAATATCGAGGCTGGATTCAGCTTGTGAATATTTGCGCAAATCCATTGACAAATTGCTGCTGATAAGAGGAGATTCAACTATTTTTTCAACTCCTTCACCTTTGCAAACTCACCTTCATCAAGCAAGGTAATTTCGTATTTGTGCTTGCCGTCTTTCGACTGGGTGTAGCGCAGGTCGCCTTTGGCGTATGGATATAGCGGACGAGTGCCGTAAATAGCTTTGCCGTTCTTCTGCAACCATTGTCCAATTTCCTTCATACGCTGCAAGGCTGCTTCGGGAATCTGTCCATCAGCATCGGGGCCAACATTGAGCAAATAATTTCCACCTTTGGCAACAATGTCTATCAAAGTATGTATCAGTTTGCGAGTACTCTTGTAGTTGTCGTTCTCCACATACGACCAACTGTCGCCCATGCTCATGCAGGTCTCCCACGGATATGACAGGAGGCTGTCGGGAACCTGCTGCTCTGGGGTGCGATAATTTTCGTATTTG
>JAGCNN010000206.1 GCA_017645925.1 Bacteroidales bacterium | reverse complement strand
TGCCGTAGCATTTGCGCGTGTCGGATTCTGCAATGTGCTGTTGTAGCCCATCGGACCAGTCCACTGGTATTCGGTAGCGATGTCGCTTTCAACCGAAAGTTCAATGGTTTCGCCTACGCAATATGCACCAGAGTTAGTTGCGTTTGCTGTCGGAACAGCATTTACAACTACGCAGTTGGTAATCTGCTTGGTGTCGGTACCGTCCTGATTTGTTACTGTGAGCGAAACGGTGTAGTTACCTGCGGATGCGTAAGTGTGAGTTGGGTTCTGTACATTTGATGTCTGACCGTCACCGAAGTTCCAAGCCCACTGCGTAGGAGTATTTGTCGAAAGGTCGGTAAATGCGACTTCTGCGCCAAGGCATATTGCCACATTCTCGGCATTGTTAACCAAGAAATCGGCAACAGGCGGAGTGTCCATTGTTGCAACATTTACTATTGCTGTAGAAATACATCTGTTTCCATCGGTTACTGTAACGGTGTAGTTGCCACCAGCAAGGCCGCTAATAGTTGCTGTATTGCCATTGCTGGACCAATGATATGTGAACGGAGCCGTACCAGTCGGTGTTACAGTTGCAGTACCGTCTGCCACATTGTGACCAGTTTCTGCGGTAGAAGTCATTGCAAGTGTTGTCTGCGGATAGTTAGCAACCGAAATATTGTCGGTAGCCGAACATTCGTTTGCATTGTAAACGGTAACATAGTAGTCGCCAGCAGCAGCAGAGATAGTCTGCGTTACTGCACCTGTTGACCAGTGGTAGGTAAGACCAGCACCTGCATCGAGAGTTGCTGTTTCGCCAATACATACGGTCTGGTTTGCACCGAGTTCAACAGTCGGATTTGCATTTACAACAACCGTTGTGCTTGCTTCGGCAACACATCCGCCAGCATTCATAACTGACAAGGTGTAAACACCAGCATCAGCAAGCGTTGCATTTTCGACAGTCGGGTTTTGTGTGTTGGACATGAATCCGTTAGGACCATGCCAAAAATAAGTACCAGTTGCAGTTGTTTGCAACGAAATTGTCTGACCTTCGCAGTATGCACCAGTGTTGGATGCGTTGGCGATAGGATTTGCGATTACGGTAACGTCTGTTGTTGCATTTGCAGTACATCCGTTAGCATTTGTAACGACAACCGTATATGTTCCGCCATTTGCTGGGGTTGCATTTGTAATTACAGGATTCTGTACAGTGGAAGCAAATCCGTTAGGACCGTTCCAAGCAAATGAAGTAGCATCTGACGAAACCAAAGACAATACTATTGTCTGGTCGGCACAATATCCACCTGTATTAGATGCGGTTACTATAGGAACTGCATTTACTACGACAACCGTTGTTGCTTCTGCCGTACAAGAATTTGCATTGGAAACAACAAGTGTGTATGTACCAGCATTTGCATCGGTTGCATTTGCAATGGTCGGGTTCTGCAAGGTTGACGAGAATCCGTTAGGACCGCTCCATGCGTAAGTTCCTGTTGCGGTGGTCTGCAATGCGATTGTCTGTCCTTCGCAGTATGCGCCAGTGTTGGAAGCATTTGCAGTAGGATTTGCATTTACGGTAACAACCGTGCTTGCCTGTGCTGTACAATTGTTTGCATTTGTTGCAACTACGGTGTAAGAACCACCATTATTTGTTGCTGCATTTGCAATAGTCGGGTTCTGCTGTGCCGAAGTATATCCGTTAGGACCGCTCCAAGCAAACGAAGTTGCATCAGCCGAAACAGCCGACAATGCAATTGCCTGACCAGCGCAGTATGCACCAGTGTTCGAAGCAGTTACTGTAGGATTTGCATTTACTTCAACAACTGTGCTTGCTTCAACCGAGCAACCTGTTGTCGGATTGGTAAGCCTTACAGTATAGGTACCTGCATTTGCTGTGGTCGAGTTCGCAATAGTCGGGTTAGCAACATTTGCCGTATATACGTTAGGACCAGACCAAGCGTAAACAGTTCCGCCAGTTCCATTTGCGGTAAGTGCTATGGTTGCGCCTGCGCAGTAAGGACCATTGTTTGAAGCATTAAGCGTTGGAAGTGCATTTACTGCGACAACAGTAGCTGCCGAAACCGAACAACCAGTTGTAGTGTTGGTAAGTGTAGCGGTGTAAGTACCTGCATTGTCACCATTAGCATTTGCTATGGTCGGGTTCTGAATGTTTGAGGTGAATCCATTAGGACCGCTCCACGAATAAGCAGTACCGCCGTTGCCGTTTGCAGTAAGTGCTATTGTTGCACCTTCGCAGTAAGGACCGCCATTCGAAACATTCAATGTAGGATTAGCGTTTACGGTTAAGCTTGTCGAAGCGGTTGCAGTACATGATGCTGAGCTCTCAACTGTGATTGTGTAAGTGCCAGAATTATTTGCAGTAGCATTTGCTATCGAAATATTCTGAGTAGATGCTGTATAGCTGTTAGGACCGCTCCACGAGTATGAAGTTGCACCCGAAACAGTAGCATTGATTTGTGCAGTTTCGCCAGCGCAATAGGTTTCTGGTGTTGCAATCGAAACGGTTGGATTAGCATTTACGGTAATGTAATTGGTCTTGGTTTCGGTATCATTACCAGAATTATTTGTAGCAACCAATGTTACAGTGTATGTTCCTGCAGTTGCGTATGTGTGAGTCGGATTCTGCTCGGTAGATGTTCCACCATCGCCAAAGTTCCAAGCCCAAGATGTAGGAGTATTTGTACTCTGATCGGTGAAAGTTACCGTTGCACCAGCACAAACGCTAGTAGTATTTGCTGTAAATTCTGCAACTGGAGCAGCCGCTATTTGAATACCCTTCACAACAATATCATCAATGTAAGAATAAGAAGTTCTTCCAACTGTTCCACTAATTGCATTATTCGAAGTCATTATCCATCTCAGATATACATTAGCCTGATTGTTACAAGCTTCTGGAAGTGAAATTCCATCAAGAGCTCCAGAAGTCCAGTTTGCAGCACAAGTTACTGTTGCATCTGGAACATCCGTCCACGTAGAATTATTTAGACTATACTGAACCTTGAAGTTCTTTGGAGAGTAGTTATTCGTTGAAACACCACTCTGTTTTGACCATAACTTTATGCTTTCGTAACCTGTGGTAGTAAAGTTTACCTTCCAGTATTTAGCATTATTTCCATTCCTCCAACCAGAAGCATTTGCACACAATGTTGAAGCGCCATCAGTAGTATATGTTATTGTTCCTACACCACCGCCGACAGATATTGTCTTAGTGAGGTTAGCAGAGATACCACCATCGGCAGTTGCATCGGCACTGTCTTCGGGGAAGTTCCATTCAACCAACACTTCAGACTGTGGAGTTACAGTAATGTAACCTGCCTTGGTTTCGGTATCAGTTCCTTGAGCGTTTGTTACTGTTAGGCTCACTGCATAAGTACCAGGAGTATTGTATGTTACTCTTGGATTCTGTACAGTGCTTGTAGCAGGAGTTCCGCCATTGAAAGTCCACGACCACGATGTTGGCATATTGGTTGAAAGATCGGTAAAGCTAACAGTAGAACCAACTTCAGCAGTAGTATTGTCAGCCATAAAGTCGGCAGATGGAGCAGAATTACAATCACCTGTTATTTCAATATCATCAATCATGAACGCATAAGCATCATTCGAAACGCACTGTATTGCCACATATACGGTCCGACCTGCGTATGCCGACAAACTATAGGTATATTGCGTCCAAGTAGTAGGTGCTTGAATATATGTATTTCCACTAAGCTTTACGGTAAAACTCGATGTACTATTGTCGGTTGTAGAAAGCAATACATTGAATCTTTCAAGACCGTAATTATCGGTAATAGATTTTGCCCAGAACGAGATTGATGCATTTGAGCACAATGTAAGTGGTGCAGATATCAACCAGTCGTTATTAGGAGGCGTAGTGGATGCAAAGCATATACCGCAGCGATCGCCACCATGAGCATCCCAGCCCGTTGCTTCAGGACTTGTTGACGAAGAATTGAAAGCAATGAACGAACCTGTATAAGCCTCATTGAGAAAATCAAAACCTGAAGACTCGTATGTCGCTGCACCATCTCCATCGTAGGTAGTCCATGGATGGAAGTTATCAACCTGAAAATCTCCACAGGCCTCGAAATCGAGAGAGAAAGAACCACTGGATGCATTCGGGTCAAAAACATTGATGTAAGCAGCTACTGTCCTAGTGTTACTTCCGTTAGCATTTGTAACGGTAAGAGAAACCTGATAACTACCAGGAGCAGAATATGTAACTACAGGATTTTCTTCCGTACTCGTTGATGGACTACCTCCTTCAAATGACCATGAGCGCGATGTAACATTTCCTGCCGATATATCGTAGAAGTTAACACTTTCTCCTACATCTACCTGACGAGTATCTGAAGTAAAGTTTGCTGTTGGAGCAATAGAACCATCATAACATACAAATGGGAACATCGGATATTGCAAACCTGTTGAGCCTAACAAAGATGAATAGTCAGCCCAGCCGCCATAGTAAACATAAGCTGTACTATATTCTCCATCCTCACTATTTGTATATGTTGCAAGCGTATCCCCTGAACTAGGATCACCAGGACGGTCGAATCCGACAGCAAAACCTTCGGCAGGAATATCATATACTGCCCCAAAATCAATGTCTATATATCCGGTACTATTCATTGCCGAAATAACATTTGCCATAGTAATTGTCTTAGATGCAATTACCTCGCTTGGAGCATCATTAGCGACACTCCACAAATTGAATGTCACATCACAATTTGTACCGTTTGTTGCTACTACAGGGAAAAATCTGAATCCAGAAACTTTGTTATAAGGACTATAAGCCGTAAACTTTTCCGCCCATGATGTCATATCATAACCATTAGTACCAGAAAGGTAGCCGGCATAAGCATTATCAAGTGTTAATGAATATACAGCAGGCTCTCCTCCAAACTGTGACACCGTATCGCAGAACGAACCTGTTGGCGAAAGAACATTTATGTAGTCGCTCTTTGTAATTGAATTTGTTCCATTTGCATTGGTTGCTGAAAGAGTTACATCGTAGGTACCTGCAGTATTATAGGTAATTCCTGTAGGCTCGGTTGCTGTACTTGACGATGGCGTTCCACCCTCAAAAGTCCATGAATACGAAACAGGATTGTTTACGGTATAGTTGTAGAAGTCGATACTTCCACCTTCGAGAATAGTGGTTGTTGATGCACCGAAATTAACCTCAGGCGGCTGGTTTGCGAACGGGTCGTAGCCAGGGCAATTTGTCACACCCGTATTTGTAGGGTCGAGCCACGGTTTCAACTGCTTGGCATTTGTATTGCCGTTAGACTGCCAGTGATACGAGATTTTTCCGTAGTAGTCCTGACCCGAAGTCATTGTACAATACGAAGAACCACCTGTAAGAGTACCAACGACAAAACCATTGCTATCGAACAAAGGCGAACCCGATGAACCGCCTTCGGTAACACCGAATCCATTTGAATTACGAACCCAAGTCAAACGCCAGTGAGCACTACTTGCAGAACCTGTATAAGAACCTGTCGAAGCTGAGTTATAGGTTGAAATCTTCTTTATGTCGCCAGCAGGATGGTGAATACCAACGCCATTCGACGGAGCGGTAGTAGAACGGCTCCAACCATTGTAATAAGGTTCGTATGCTGCCGTAGGCGTTGAATTGAGAAGTAATAGCAAAAAGTCGGAACCACCACTTATGTCACCGCTGGCCTTCTTTGTACAGCCAGTGATTGACCTAGAACCTGTCGGTTCGCTTGTAATTGTGGTACCATTACCCGAAGCCTGAGCTGCAGGTGCTTCGTACTTGAACTTGAAAATCCACTGGTTGAATTCATTTGTAGTTGTATTGTCTTCTCCACAATGGAAAGCGGTAAGGAAATACGGAGTACCATCGTTGTTGGTATTGTTCATAAGAGAACCTGTACATACATACCAGCTTCCGCCCGATTTCAGTGTAATCTGTGCGACACCGCGCTTTTCGTCCTGCCAGTCGTCACCCACAGTTGAGCAGTTGACATCAACCTCGCACGATTCCGATTCCTGTACCCTGGTCTGAGTATCCTTGTAAGGTTTTAGGTCGGTGAATTCACGGTAGAAATAGCCGACATCGAAAATGCGGAAAGTAGTCTTGTCGGTACTGCTAGCCTTCTTGTATGCAGGTTCGTAGTACTCAATGCAAACAACTTCACCTTGCACCTGCTCGATAGCGAAAGACCCGTTCTCAAGGTTGTTCTCGCTAGTGAATGCACCAAGCACCTGCTTGCGGTTCTCGTTGTAGAAGAACAGCTTGCTACCTTCGGCAAGATGGAAATCCTCGAAACCAAGGGTAAGAGCCTTTGCTCCGGGCACCCTCACCTTCAAAGTCCATAACCTTGCTCCCATAGGAAGGTCGGTCCAAGTACCTGCGTTTTGCATTGTGATGTCTGCATCAAGCGACACACCAACACGCATAGGCAAGTCTTTGCTTGTGTTTGCCAAGTCCTCTGCAATTAACGGTTCAACATCGGGAGCCTTGAGACTAATCTCGTCGAACTCAACATTAATAAAGGAAGCTGGGCCTCCCTTTTCGGAACTGAAAGTCCACGGCTTCCCACCGTGAGATATCTGTGCGTTAAGACCGCTGCCAGAGCCTATCAGCAATAGCAACAAAGTCAGCACAAACATTGACTTGATGATAAAATTTCTGCTCATAGTATAGAAACTAAAATTATTAACAAATTATGACAAAAATGGAAAGGTAAAGATACAAAATTTTCATGTAGGTGCAACATGGTTAGATTACATTATACAAAAATCACCTTACCATAGATGTCCAACAGCCTTAAACATATTATTAATTGATATTGAGCAAAAATTTGTGCAATTTGTGGCGGCGCGCCACGCCCGCTACAAATGCTCATTATTTTCCAATCGCTTCGCGAGAACGGCGAAGCCCTCAATGCAATTAAATCTTACAAATCTACACAAATTTCCCAAATCTATTTGTTTAATTTGTCTTTGATTTGTGTAATTTCTGCCCTTTAGAGCACTCAAAACATTTCATCTAGCGAGTGCAAAGCATTGCGCTGCTATCTCTCCAAAATGCTGAAAATCTTGTCGGTGTTTACATATAGAACATTCATTTTCTTGTCGGGAAAACGCTTCTGGTAATCCTGTATTTCGCGGATTAGGATTTTGCTCTGCCTGTTCATAAATACCGACCAGAACAAAATTATGTTGTAGTCGGCATTGTTGTAATAATCAAAGGAATGGCAATCGTTACTTATTGGCATCAAATATTTTACATCCTTGCAAAACAATAGACAAGTATCAATATCCACGGTGAAATTTGGCGGAATTGTGTTTAGTTGTCCGCGTTTGTTCCATTTCAGGTTCGGGAAACCGCCGGCAGTGCAATTCAGTTGCAACGACAAAAGCGTGTCCGTTCTGTTGTAAAAACGGATTTGCAGTGGTTGCATAAGGTTGTTGCGCAGCAAGGTGTCATCTTTACACAATTGTAAAATGTCAAGCATATAGGTCGTGTCCAAAAGGTAGGAATCGCTTTCTGGTATTCCGAACTTGCTGGAATAGGCGATTATTTCCTCCAAATCATAGTCGTTAGGCTGCTTTACGCCCATAATCTTGTACATCAGGGCAGAGCAACTGGAGAACAATAATCCAAGAAGCAGGCAGACGACTATTAGTCTTGCTTTCATATTATTTGCAGAAATAGTGT
>JAGCNN010000205.1 GCA_017645925.1 Bacteroidales bacterium | reverse complement strand
GGAACGCCCTTATCCATGAGCAGACCTAGCGACTCCCCTATCGACGAACCCTCCTTGCAGTCGGGAGAGCCAGCCACCTGCTTGTAGATGAACAGCGGTGAAAATGCCTCGCGGGTTATTGTATCGGGATTTGTCCATCCGCGTGTTACTGCCTCGCATATAGTACGTGCCGCGTATATTGCCGCCCACGAAGTGCATGTGTTGTATTCGGATTGTTCCTTGGGATACGGACAATATTTTTTCAGCGAATATTGGCTTGGCAAAACCTTGTAGTCGCGAGTTTCGAGCCGTGGACGCATAGGCGCCTTGCCGTCAATTTCGGGATTATAGACGCAGCCCGACTCGTAGTTCTGCGCCTGCACAGGCAAGAAAGCAGCAAGCATAGCAGCCGCCAGTAGCACAAAAAATGTCCTTCTCATAACTATTGCTTGTTGTTGAAATAGAAATCACCGGTGAACGACGACGACATCCACGGACGCTGCACGTTCTGCGTACTGTTTATAACCTCCTGTCCTACCATCTTCAGGAAATGAAGCACATCAAGCTTGGGATAATCGAGGGCATTGAGGAAGGCTGTAGTGTATGGACTGTTGCGGCCAGTACCATCAAGAGCAGTATGTCCGGGAGCAGTCGAGAACGAAATGATAGTTCCCTCAGGAGCATTCATCAGCGACAAGCCATGAGATTCCACGCTTCTATGCCATGACCTTGAAATAGGATCGTTTCGGCAGGCATCAAGAATAACAATGTTGAGCTTACATTTGGAATCCTCCATAATTCCAAGGATACGGTCCATATCAACGCATTTGTATTTTATATTGTCTTCGGCAAGATTTTCGATGTCGGTAGGCAACAAGTAGTTTACACCCTTGCTTTGGATTCCGTGCCCAGCATAATAGAACAGAGCCACATCATATCCCTTGGCCTTAAGTCCGAAATTAGTAAGCTCCCTGTCCATTTCCTGCAGAGTAGCATCTATCTTCAGTATTACATCGAAGCCCAGACTCTTGAGCTTGGCTGCAACATCTTCGGCATCGTTCTTAGGATTGGAAAGATTCATGGCACCATCGCTATAGTTGGAGTTGCCGACAATCATGGCAATACGCTTGTCGTTGTATGCAGTTGTATCTGTATCAATTTCAATATTAACGGTCTTTTCGGCAGTTGCGATACCGTATGCATTAAGAACACTTGCCTTGATACGGTTGAGTCCAGGGACAAGTGCTATTGTTTTTTCCACTACCATATCATAGCTGTCACTTTCCACAGTCCTTATGCCACGGTCCTTTTCTCCGTTGTGCGTAATGCTCACATCCTCGATTTTTGACTCCGACTTTATGCCTATTTTCATCTTGTAGTCGGTTTTTGAAGCCGTAGGTTCAAATTCGAGCCACTCAATCGAAGCCAGTCTGCCAGCCGATGTGCCATAAACGATAGTCTTGGATTCCTGCATTATGCCGGCAGCATTGCGCACTATTACTTCTATTGTGTTGGCACCTTCGGCCAGAGTTACGCCGCACTTTACATTTAAATCGTAGCCCATGCTTCTTGTTTCGCGCACACCGTTCTTGATAGCTACACCGTTGAGCATAACCGTAACATTCTGCACTTTTGACTTTGAATTTATCTCAAGGTTCAAAGGATATTCGTTGTTTGCCACATTTGGCTCAAAATCGGACCATTGTACAGCAGCCAACAAGTCGCTGATTTCAACGTCCTTTTCCTCCGACTTTTCCTTGTACAAGTTTGACATCGAAAGGTCCTTGGGCACTCCGCGTCCGGTAGCATAGCACATCGACAAGTCGGCAGCCGCCTGCTTGTTGCCCTGATCGGCAGCTTTTTTCAGCCAAGCAACAGCCTGCAGGTCATCCTTTGCAAAACCATCGTTGCCCAAATACCAATATCCCACCATGGCCTGACCGGTATCGTAGCCCTGGTCGGCATATTTTTTCATCCAGTACATAGCCTTTTCCTTGTCGATGTCCCTGTAAATGAAACCCAAGATAAACTGCGAAGCCGCATCATCGAGTTCGGCAGCACGACCATACCAATATATAGCCGCATCCAAATCCTTTTCTACTACTTCGTTGCCGAAAGTTCCGCCGCCATAATAAAGGTCGCCCAAATACTTCTGGGCAACAACATCACCGACATCTGCCGTCTTTTTTAGTTCAGAAACCGTTTCATCTGTTATTTGTGCAAAACCACAGGTGGCCAAGCAAACAAACAACGACAAACATACAAAGATTCTATTCATATATTTGACATTAAAATTTTATAAGAAAACCATCTGCAACTGCAGACAGCTGCTACAAGCGTCATTATTCATACGAACAACGATACTTATATTCGGTGCAAAAATAATGCTTAACAACAAATACGCAAAGCATTTTTTATTAAAAGGTTAATGTTTCTGTAAAAAATTTTAACAAATATCTCACAACTATAATTGAGTATTCTTTTTTTGACTATTTTTGCCGAGATTTTTAGTAACAAAATTGGACAACTGAACAATGTGTAAATTATCAAGAATACTTCTGCTGGTTTTTGTTTTATTGCCACAAATAATATTCTGCCAAAAGGAAGAAAACCAACAAGACTATTGCTTTACACTTGACAATCTCATATACATGGTCAACCAGCGCGACAGCATCGAAAGCGACACGTTGGTTCAGCAACTAACCCGCGACAAGGGATTCCAATGGAGCAGCGACAGCATTTCGTACGAATGTATCTACAACAACATCCTGCTGCAATACCACTCGGCAAATGTATTCTACGACAATATTAACTGGGACAACCCTGCAATAATAATATTCGCATCAGCAGACGGACTAAGCAACATTGTAAAGCTGAAGCTGAGCAAATCGATGTGCCCGAGCTCGATGAGAACCGAATTTGCAAAAAACAACTTTCACCCCTCAAACAGCGGACAGATGTACAACGGCCATCTGATGATTGACGGCAAGGCAAACCACTACGAGATTGACTACAACGAAGATACGGTTTTCGTTGAGATAACAATAAGGAACAAGGGCGAGATAGACGAATACACAAAGAAGCAAGCCAAGGACAAGGAGAAAGCCATTTACTCGAAAATGGAAAAGGCCAACAAGCTATGCGAGGCATCGCTGTACAACGAAGCCTACCTGACAATCGACTCGGCAATGGGTATCTACAAACCTATGGATTCAACCCTGTTCGTACTGCGCAAAAAGATAAGGGACAACCAGATACACTTCCTTTACGACAAGCTTTCGGAGGCTGTGAACCAAAACAACAACATAAAGGAGGGAATATCGTTGTGCAACGAAATACTTGTACTCGACAACCAGAACGACTCGGTAAACGAAATCCGCAAAATCCTCATCGGCACAACAAGGAAGGACTACCAGCTATATTCAAAACTTAACCCGATAGGCTACAATTCGGTAATATCATCGCTGGAAAGCATTGTAAACAACGAGATTCTAAAGAATCCAAGCCCACAGAAGCAGACATTGTCGCTAAACTTCACGTTCCAGACCGACCAGACAAACAAATCGAACGGCAACGTAGAGCTAAATTTGTTCGAGCAGGACGGGTTCACGCAGATAGAACAAAACAAATTTTCGTCACGTAGTTCAATGCTAAACAGATACGTAAGCAGTATTGCTGTGAGTCCATTCATAACAACAATCACCCAGTACGGGTTAATGGTAAATACCAAGGAGAACATTTCATATTCGGTGGAATGGAAATGTCAGGACAAGATTGTAAAGATGATACGTGGCAAAAGCATTTCAAGCAACAACACACTGAAGCCATACATCGATTCAGTAAATGCCGTTTACCTGAAAAACATATCGCCCAAGACCAAGAAGGATACGCTTCCCTACAAGGTCATATACACTGTAACCCAATGGGATAAGCGTTGCAACGGCAACATAAGTTCCGACTTGAGAATCACCGATATAAAGACTTCGAGCAACATTTCGTGGCTTCCGTCGCTTGTGGTTCCCGGAGTTGGCACGTATATACAGGGCTACCATTCGTCGATAGTGGCGAGGGCGCTGCCGTTCTATATGTTTACCTCGGTAGCAATTGTGGCGCTGTCGTGGGAAGCAGGAAAGGGCAAGACCATAGAGCGCCCCGGATGGAAGGACGAAAGGGGTAGCTCGTCTCGGTTCTGGGAATACAAGAATTTTGGATACATAGCGGGGTATTTATGCCTGACCGTTGCCGCCACAATATACATCAACGACCTTGTGGAAAGCATTGTGGCATCGCAACGTAACCTGAAGCGCACCCAGAGGCTCCGCGATGCATTCGACCGAAACAAATACATAGACCTGCAAACACAGGACATGCGGATTGAACAAAAGAAATAAAACAATTGTATAATCGCACCATGGCGCGATTATACAATCATCAAAATCCCATCAAATCATCAAATTTTCAAATCCCCAAAAAATCATTCCATCATATATTTTCCTACAAACATTTTCAATAAACGTTGCCCGCAACGTTTCTACATTTTATAACCTTTTGATAATCTATTCATTAAAAAAACGCAAAAAAAAATAGGTTGAATATCAAATCTATGCCAATTTTTTAAATCTTTAATTTTTATATTCATTAAATTGTTAAAATTCATTACATTTGCGCGTTTTATATTGCAAATATTTTATTTTATGAATAATTCATATATGAGGGATTGTCGCTATGAAGGCAAAGGCAAATCCCAAAAGATGTTTTCAAAGGTAACAATCAGTGTTTTATTGGTGTTGTTCACTGCTTTTTATTCGTATGGACAGAATGTTACAACAGGTAACGCAACATCTGTAACAAGCATTACGGCAACGCTTACCGCAACTGTCGAAAATCCAGAAGGTAAGCAAATAACAGAGCAGGGATTCAAGTACAGCTCAAGTTCGGCAAATTTGAACAACATTGTTTCTGGAGTTCTGAATGGAGAGTCGCTTACAGCGGAACTTTCGGGACTTGCGGTAGGCACAACATACTACTACCGCGCATACGTGGTCGCTGGAGGAAATACAATCAACGGTGATATGATGAGTTTCACGACAACATCATCCTTGACAAAAAATAATACCGGTCATTTCATTCCCGATGGTCCGAATTGTACTGAGCAATGCTACACATCAACACTTTCGTTTTCAAATTTTGGCAATGGCGAATATGTTACAAACGCAGATGACATAAAATACATCCGCCTTAATATAGAGCATTCATTCATTGGCGATTTGCATATAGAAGTTTTGTGTCCAAACGGACAATCGGCATTGATACTTCAAGACTATTATAGCAACGACAATGCAAGCCAACTTTACAACGGCAATGCAATTGACGAATACATATATAATTGGCCAAACAAAGATACAGTATGGAGAATAGGACCATCAGAAGGTACATATTACGAAAGCCAGCATATTCTCCCTCTATCCTACTATTCTGAAGAAAGGAATGGTCAACACGAAGACAATGGAACTATATATTACCAGATCTCATTTGAAACAGAATCTGAAGCCAACTACTTCATAAACAACTACCTTCGGTATTATTATCAGGGATATTCATTTGGGACATACCAAATATCTGATTTTTATATTATTACTTATTTTGAAAATTCTGAAACCTATATATTGTGGCTTGACAGGACTACTACGACAGACTATAGTTCCGCGTATAAATTTTCTAGCCAACAGGCAGCACAGGATTTCCTTGACAATGTATATGAGGGAAATGGAGTTGTACTGATAGATCTTATATCAGGTGCCTACAGCCGCGTGTTTTTTGGAGCACCCGATCTTTTTGACGTAATGGGTGATGGCACAAATGCCTGTGATGAACATGACGAATACAATCTTTCTGGTGTCGGATACGACTATGCGTGGACAAGCAGTTCGCAATATTCCACTAATGGATATGTATATGATTTTGCAAATACTGCAGCTCCAGCTACATCTTACACCAATGGGACAATACAATCTTCTAGTGGAAAAGGTCGTTATATTTTACAATCAAATGTAGAGACTGGTTCGCAGATGTACCAGCCTTACGAAAGTTTTAACAATTTTATAGGCTGCCCAATAAATGGAACATGGACAATAACAGTATGCGATAGTTGGGCTAATGACAACGGTTATTTGTTTGATTGGAAGATAAAGTTTTTAAACGAACCTATTTCCGAACCCACTGGCACTCACAACAACCACGGCTACGTTGACCTTGGCTTGCCATCCGGTACACGCTGGGCTACTACCAATGTAGGTGCCGAAAATCCCGAGGACTACGGCGACTACTATGCTTGGGGCGAAACAGAACCGCATTATTCTGATGGCGGCACAACCGACAACCCAACCTGGCTCAATGGCTACGAAGACGGTTACAGCTGGACAACTTACCGCTATTGCAATGGAAGTGAAAGTACACTTACAAAGTATTGCAATGATTCAGAATACGGTGACAACGGCTTTACCGATACTCTTACTACATTGGAGTCCACCGACGATGCCGCCACCGCTAACTGGGGCGCAGGCTGGCGTATGCCTACGCAAGAGGAATTGCAGGAACTGGATGACAACTGCATCAGAGAATGGACGGAGCAGAACGGTGTAAGCGGATACTTGTTCACCGGACCTAACGGCAACTCAATCTTCCTGCCCGCTGCTGGCACCCGCCCCGATAGTGAGCTCTACAGTGCTGGTTCCAACGGCTACTACCGATCGAGTTCGCTCTACTCGGACGATACGGACTTCGCATGGGGCCTCGACTTCTATTCGGACTATTACGGCATGAGCTACGACTACCGCTACTATGGGTTTACTGTTCGCGCTGTCTGTGATACCACTATTCATTCAACATCTTATGCTCCGTCTGTTACAACCCAGTCGGCTACCGACCTAACTGCTACCTCCGCCACTCTCCACGCTACTATAACCTCCGATGGCGGTGCGGATATTACCTCTCGTGGCTTTATCTATGGCACTGATTCTAATAATCTTACAGAAACCGTACAAAGTACCGATGAAATTGCCAACTTTGCATATACGCTTACAGGCTTGACACCGCTCACTACTTATTATTATAAAGCATTCGCAACAAATAGCGAAGGAACATCGTATGGCTTGGTGCAGAACTTTACAACGCCTGGAACGCAAGGCGCTGTAGGAACGTTCTATGACAGCCGCAACGATATCACATACGCCACCATAACGATTGGCGACCAGACTTGGATGGCGGAGAACCTGCGCTACGAAGGTGATATTCCTTTGGGCAATTCAAATTTAAGCTCGACAGACCCACAACGTAGCTATCCTAGCAGCATGCAAAGCACTGTAACGAAATACGGTTATCTATACAACTGGCTTGCAGTTATGAATGGAGAAAGCAGCAGCAACACCAACCCGAGCGAAGTGCAGGGTATATGTCCTAGCGGATGGCACCTGCCGAGCGATTTGGAATGGACACACTTGACCGACTATCTGGGCGGAGATGAATATGCAGGGGCAATGCTGGCTGGCGATGCAGACGCTTGGCTAAATGAGGGGCAAATTGTTAGTTCAGAATACTTCGGGACAAGCGGTTTTAATGCTTTGCCTGCTGGCGGCAACTATGGTGGTAACGATGGATTCTACGATGAGACATTCTTCTGGACTGCTACCGAAAATAGTAGTAGCGAAGCATATTATCGCCATATTGACAAGTATGGTTTGAATATTAGTAGAAGTTACGACAACAAGAATGGCGAATATAGTGTCCGTTGTGTAAAGAATGGCGACAATACCGCCAATAGCGACATCCCCTTCTCCTGCGACTTCGAGGATACCGACGAAAACGCCAACTGGACTCTCGCCAATGGCACACAAACCAACCAGTGGCACATAGGCACAGCAGCAAGCCACGGCGGCGACAACAGCCTGTACATCTCCAACGATGATGGTACGAGCAACGCATATACGCTCAACACAACTTCGTATGTATATGCATACCGCAACTTGAATATAG
>JAGCNN010000204.1 GCA_017645925.1 Bacteroidales bacterium | reverse complement strand
TGGATTTTCTTTACTATTTCTTCCATATTGAATAAATTTACTTTGTTTCAACCATTTTTGTCGGGGGCAAGGTTGCATTGCGCTTTTCAACTGCCTTTACCAGATTCTCGGCAAGCTGTGCGAACATCTTTCCAACTATGCTTGCAAATTCCATCGAAGCCGGCATTCCCTTGTCGCCGCTGTCGCAGATTGACTTCACAATTGGAATCTGGCCGAGAAGTTCGGTATCCATAGCCTTTGCCAACTCAACACCGCCATCCTTGCCAAACAGATAATACTTGTTGTCGGGCAGTTCGGCAGGAGTAAACCACGACATATTCTCAACAATACCCAAAATAGGCACATTGATGTCCTTTGTACGGAACAGCGAAACTGCCTTGCGGGCATCGGCTATTGCAACCTGCTGCGGAGTGCAAACCACCACAACGCCAGTTACAGGCACTGTCTGAACCAAAGTCAGGTGGATGTCGCCAGTTCCGGGAGGCATATCGAAAAGCAAGTAATCAAGTTCGCCCCACTTGGTGTTTTGGATGAACTGCCTCATCACGCCGGCAGCCATAGGTCCACGCCATATTGCAGCACTTCCTGGTGCCACAAAGTAACCAACCGAAAGCAACTTTATTCCGTATTGCTCAATCGGCATAATGATTTCACGTCCTTCTGCATCGGCTTCTGCCAAAGGCTGTGCATCTTCGGTGTTGAACATCTTGGGAACGCTCGGACCAAAAATGTCGGCATCAAGCAAACCAACCTTGTAGCCCTTCTGTGCCAACGAGATAGCAAGGTTTACGGCAACTGTTGACTTTCCAACGCCACCTTTTCCGCCTGCTACAGCAACAATGTTCTTAACTTTGCCAACTCCACATTCTGCAGGTTTGGCTTTCACTTCTTTGGGCTTTACCTTTGTTGTTATGTTTACCGCAACATCTCCGAAATGGGCTTCCAAAACATCCTTTACATCACGTCTGATTGATGCAAGAAAAGGGTCGGTAGCTTTTGAAAACAAAAGAGTTACGTTTATTTCTTTGCCATTGGTTTCAATGTCGCCAATCATGCCTTCCGATTCAAGCGACTTGCCTGTTTCGGGATAGCACACAGCACCAAGGACTTCTATAATATCTTCTCTATTCATTACGTTAGTTTTTAAGAACGGCAAAGATAAATAATATTAGAGTGACTGCAAAATTTTACAGCATCTTATAGTCCGTATGCTAAAAAACCTATTAGTCCGCTAACGAGGATTAGCAGTATTGGGCTTTTTTTGAATTTGTATGAGGCTACAAATACACCTATGAAAATCAGAATGCTAATTACGAATCTGAATGTTGATTCTGTTGGAGAACCGAAATTTTCAGTAGAAGCAAGGAGCAGAGCCGAGGCTGCAATTAGTCCCACAACAACCTTGCGCAGTATTGCGAAAATGTTGGTAATGGTTTGGTTTTCCTTGTGCTTCATGAGCAGTCTTGTTATAACAAGCATTAGCAGAAATGGCAGCAGTATAACCGAAAATGATGCGAGGAATGCTCCCAGAACGCCCATATATTCGGGATAGCCAGCATTTACTACTGCAGTGTAGCCTGTGTAGGTTGCTGTGTTTATGCCAAGCGGACCAGGGGTAGTTTGGCTTATTGCAAGTATGTCGGTAAAATCCTGAGAGGTCATCCACTGGTTTTCGACCACGACTTCGTTTTGTATGAGGGCAACCATAGCGTAGCCTCCTCCAAAAGTGAAGATTCCAATTTTTAAGAATGTGTAGAAAAGTTGCCAGAAAATCATTTCTTAGCCTCCTTTCTTCCCTTGATTTTACTATATATGAAGCCTGCCAGACCAGCTGCGAGAATTATAATCACAGGAGACACCCCTAAAAGCCATATTAGCAATGCAGCCACTACTGGAATCCAGAAGTTGCGCCATGAAATTTTTGCTGTTTTTGCCATATTGAACACTGGCGCAGCAATTAGTGCTACTACAGCGGGACGTATTCCCTTGAAAATGCTTTCTACAACAGGGTTGTCGCTGAACTGCCTGAAAAATACAGCAAGCGCGAGAATCAGGAATATCGGCATGAGCACATTGCCTATTACTGCAACGAATGCGCCGACAAAACCACGTGTGCGAAATCCGACGTTTGTAGCCATGTTTACCGCAAAAACTCCCGGCATCGACTGTGCTAGCGACATGGTGTCCATAAAATCCTCTTTGCTAAGCCACTTGCGTTTATCAACTATTTCCTGCTCCATAAGTGGAATCATCGCGTAGCCGCCACCTATGGTGAACGCGCCTATTTTGAAGAATGTCCAGAACAGTTCGTGCAATTTGGTCATGTTTCAAGATTTTGTGCAAAAGTAAGCAAAAGATTCAAGGAGACAATAATTTGGAACACACAGCAAATAAAAAAGAGACTGCATTTGCAATCTCTTTTTGGGTACCCGGGGCCGGGGTCGAACCGGCACTCCAGTGAAGGAACTGGTGTTTGAGACCAGCGCGTCTACCGATTCCGCCACCCGGGCATTCGGTATGTTTTTGGGAATGCAAAAGTACTACATTTTTTTGAAATCAAAGCATTTTTTTTGATTTTGTGTGAATTTTTGAATAAAGGATTGGTAGTCAATGATGTTAATCGTTAGAATGTGAGGAGGTTGCAAATGAATAATTCATATTTTGTACAGCTGCTAAATTTTGTGTTTCCACAAAAAACAATTTAAAATCCTATTATTTGTACGGTCGCGGCACGCCACGACTCAACAAATAGAAATCCCATCAAAAACATTATAAATTCAGGTATATTATCTTCTTCGTTTCAAAGAAATCTTCATCAAAAAAGTCGGAAATATTTGTGATGGAGTAATTTTTCATGCCTTTCAGTTCGTCGTCGAAGTTGCCTCCCTTGAGGTAAATTATAGAATGTTCGGTGGAACGAGGATTCAACACATTGCGTGTCATCTTTACAAAATCGGGAAAGGCTGTTACTGCACGGCTAACTATGCAATCGTACTTAGGCGGCAAAAGTTCTGCGCGAATTTTCATGGCTTCGACATTTGCAAGTCCCAGACTTTCGGAAATGCCATTCACCACCTTGATTTTCTTCTCGATGCTGTCAACCAATGTGAATTTTGTTTCTGGAAACATTATTGCAAGTGGAATTCCTGGGAAACCGCCGCCAGTGCCAACATCAAGCACAAGTTCCCCGGAACCAAAGCGTTTTACTTTGGCAATAGCCATAGAATGTAGTATGTGATGCACAAAAATATTGTCGGTATCCTTGCGGCTTATCACATTTATCTTTTCGTTCCATTCTCGCACGAGGGATTCTAGTTGCTGTAATTTTTCAACTTGTGAATCAGTGAGTTGTGGAAAGTATTTCTTAATCTTTTCTAACATCTTCGGATAATGCTACAAGTTTTATTTTTGCCTGATGAATTCTGTTTTTTACCACTTGAAGGCTAATCCCTAATTCGGTAGCAATCTCTTCGTATTTCATGCCAGCACCTTTCATGAGCAATATTTTCTGGTCGTATTCGGAAAGTTGTCCAAGCAGTGAAACAAAGTAAGCCTGTCTTTCCTTTTCTATCAGCAAAGTTTCGGGCGTAGCATCATCGGGAACCGACATGGAATCGTTACCTTGCAGTTGCGCCACTTGCAAATTATACATTTTGCACCAGTCGATGTAGGTGTGCTTTGCAATGGTTAGTGCCCAAGTGCGAAACGAAGCTCCGCTATTTGCATCGTATGTGTCGAGCGACTTCAGAATCTTAAGTAGCGACATGATGGTAACGTCGTCGGCATCATCGCTTTGGCAACCACGAGAAACGAGGAAGGTTTTTATTTCGTTTTGATACCTGAGAAAGAGGCAAGAACTTGCCACTTCGTCGCCGGCAAGCACAAGACTGCGCAATGTAAGGTCGTCCATTCCCGAAAGTTTGCTAGTTCTTTTTACCATTCCGTTTTCCGATTAAAGATTTTGTACACCAACAATATGAAATAAAAAATCGGTGCAAATATATCAAATATAAGCGACATAAATAAATTGAAATCGGTTTTTGCAGCACGGCAGAACCATGCAAGGGAAAACATTGCTACAACTAACCGTACAGCCGCAAAGCCGAGTGCAATTTCCCAGTTTACAAACAGCATTGCTATAATAAGCGCAAAGAACAATGTCCGCGAAACAATTTCTCCTCCCGACAAAAATTTGTCAAAAAGACTGTACCTTACAGATGAAGAAACTTGCCTTGCCTTTTGCCGCAGAAGTTTTGCGAGGCTGTCCTTTGCAGGAGAAATGGTCTTTGCTTCGGACAAAAAACATACGGTAGGTTGAATATGCTGGGCGGCTTCCATGACAAAAAGGTCGTCGTCGCCAGATGCAAGTTCCGAATGGGAAGCAAAACCTCCTATGGTCTCCCAAAGTTTGCGCGAATAGGCAATGTTGCGTCCCACAGCCATATAGGAATGTCCCAGCGAGGCAAATCCCATGTACTGCATTGCAATGAGAGCAGCATCGTAAGACGAGAACCTAGCGGCAAAAGTTTTTCCAGTGAGTTCGCCATAGCCTAAAACTAGCGGATTTTCCTCGTCAAGACATTGCATCATGTGGTAAATCCATTTTTCGGAAGCAGGTCGGCAGTCGGCATCGGTGAAAATCAAGTGTTCGTAGGCAGCGGCACGTATTCCGCACGCAACGGCAGCTTTCTTGCCTTGCCCATCGCTTTTTACCAGCCTTAAAGTAGCCAAATACTTAGATTCAAGCATCATGGAAATGTATTCGCCAGTTCCGTCTGTGGAATTGTCATCTACAATCACTATTTCAAATTCGGGATACTGCTGGTTGATGATGTACTGTAGGTTGATTTTCAGGTTTTGTAGTTCGTTTTTACAGGCAATAATAACAGATACGGGCTGCAAATCGGTGTTAAGATTCTTCTTCTCCGCATTTTTCCGTCCCCCCACGCATGGCAATATGTAGAAGACCGCCTGAATGAGGAGGAGAGCAAAAAGGGTAGAGGAGAGGATAAGCAGTGGCATAAGTGCTATTTATTTTTTGTCTGTTCAATGCAAAAGTGCGGTCAATGTGCGAAGTATCAATGCTATTGTTCCAATTCTTGTCTTGTTTTAATCCGTTTGCAAAAATACTGCAAAATAAGCGAAATGCCATAATCTAATGCTATCAAAAAAATCTTTTCAATTTCTGCAAAAAAAGTCTTACCTTCGCACCTTAAATTTAATACGAGATTCTATGGCTACAAACAGCAAAATCATCATGGACGGTCTTACATTCGACGATGTACTCCTTATCCCCGCATATTCGGAAATCATACCGGCACAAGTTGCTCTTGGTTCGGTGTTTTCCAGAAACATAAAAATCAATACGCCAATAGTTTCGGCGGCAATGGACACTGTAACCGACAGCCGTATGGCAATAGCAATGGCTCGCGAAGGCGGTATAGGTGTAATCCACAAAAATATGCCTATCGACATTCAGGCTCGCCATGTAAGCCAGGTGAAGAGGGCTGAAAATGCAATGATTCTGAATCCAGTTACCATCGATGTTAAAAGCACTGTTGGTGATGCAAGGAAAATCATGAACGAATACAATATCGGCGGTTTGCCAGTGGTTGATGCCGAAAAACGCCTCTGCGGTATTCTTACCAGCCGCGACATGCGTTTCCAAGACGATGCCAGCAAACCCATCTGCGAAATCATGACTCCAGCGGAAAAACTTGTTACCGCCGACCAGAATACAAAAATCGAAGCCGCAAAGGACATTTTCAAGAAATACCGCATTGAAAAGTTGCCAGTTGTTGACAAGGACAATAAACTTGTAGGACTTATCACCTACAAGGACATCACAAAGGCAAGCGTAAGCCCCAACTCGTGCAAGGATTCTCACGGTCGTCTGCGTGTGGCAGCCGCAGTAGGTATAACTGGCGATTCGCTCGAACGCATGGAAGCATTGGTAAATGCCGGCGTTGATGCTCTCGTAATTGACACTGCGCACGGACATACCAAGAGCGTAAACGAAGTGCTGAAGTCTGCCCGCAAGAAATTCACCGACATTGACATCGTGGTGGGAAATGTAGCAACTGCCGAAGCTGCAAAACTTCTTGTTAAGAATGGCGCCGATGGTGTAAAGGTCGGCATTGGTCCTGGTTCTATTTGTACAACCAGAATCGTGGCTGGTATCGGAGTTCCGCAACTCACAGCAATCATGAATGTCTGCGAAGGCATAAAGGGTTCGGGTGTTCCTGTAATCGCAGATGGTGGCATCCGCTATTCGGGCGACATAGTGAAGGCAATAGCAGCAGGCGCATCATCAATAATGGCAGGTGGACTTTTCGCCGGTACTGAGGAAGCTCCTGGCTCAACTATCATTTACAACGGTCGTAAGTTCAAAGAATACCGCGGTATGGGTTCGCTCGAAGCAATGCAACTCGGCTCAAAGGACCGCTATTTCCAAGATATGGAAGACGATGTCAAGAAACTCGTACCGGAAGGAATTTCAGGTCGCGTACCTTACAAGGGCACTCTCAACGAGGTTATATATCAACTCATTGGCGGTCTGAAGGCTGGTATGGGCTACTGCGGAGCAAAGAACATCGAGGAACTTCACGAAAAGGCTCAGTTTGTACGCATTACCGCTAACGGCGTAGTCGAAAACCATCCGCACGACATAACCATAACGAGGGAAGCTCCAAACTATTCACGCAATCAATAAAGGAATTTTAAGATGAAAAAGACAATATTTGTAATTGCAACATTACTTTTTGCAACAATATTGTGCGCTCAAGATAGAACTCTGCTCGAAATCGACAACGAAAAGATTGATGCAGACGAATTCATGCACATTTTCAAGAAAAATGCAGGACATACAGGAAATGTTACGCGCAAGGATGTTGACGAATACATGGAACTCTTTGTCAACTTCAAGCTGAAAGTCCACGAGGGACAGATGCAGGGACTTGACACTTCGCGCAGTTTCAGGCAGGAAATTGCAGGCTACCGCAAGCAGCTCGCACAGCCATACCTCAGCGACAAGAGCGTAGAGGAAGAACTCATTAAGGAAGCTTACGACAGAATGTGCTACGATATTGATGTCAGCCATATCCTTATTACCGTAAACAACAATGCTTCACCCGAAGATACGCTGAAGGCTTGGAACAAAATCAACGACATCTACAAGCGCGCTGTAAAGGGCGAGGACTTTGCAAAGTTGGCAGACACCTACTCGCAAGACCCATCGGTTGCAAAGAATCATGGTGACCTTGGCTACTGCACGGTGTTTGGCTTGGTTTACGACTTTGAAACTGCAATGTACAACACAAAGCCGGGCGAAATATCAAAGCCTTTCCGCACTCGCTACGGCTACCACATTTTAAAGGTTCATGACAAACGCCCGTCAAAAGGTCGCTACAAAATTGCACACATAATGGTTGTTTCTCCGCAGGACGCAACCGCCGACCAGAAGCGCGAGGCAAAGGAAACCATCGAGAATGTGTATGCACAGCTAAAGGCAGGTGCCGACTTTGCCGAAATGGCCGACAAGTATAGTGCTGACCGCAGAACAGCAGTCAAAGGTGGTGAATTGGGCTGGATAAATGTCGGTGGCAGAATGATTCGTGAGTTCGAAGAAGCAGCCTTCAAGTTGAACAATGTAGGCGACATTTCTGAAATAGTTTCCACTGGCTACGGCTACCACATTATCAAGCTCCTTGAAAAGGAACCGATAAAGCCGTTTGAGGAATGTAAGGCCGACCTCAAATCGAAGATAAGCGGAAACATGAGGTCGTACAAGGGACGTGACGTTGTTGTTGCCAACTTGCGCAAGGAATATGGCATAAAGGACATGTCGAAGAAGATTGCACCGTTCTACAAGAAGTATGTTACCGATTCAATTTTTAGCGGAACTTGGGTAATAGACTCCACATTGAAGCTCGACAAGGTAATTTTTGAGATAAAAGACCAGAAATATACAGAACAGGATTTTGCAAAATATTTCCAGAAATTCAACACCAAGCAACCGCCTGTTGACATAAAAATGTTGGTACTAAATGCTTACAAGCAATTTGGTGACAAGAACATAATTGAATACGAAGAAAAGCACCTCGAGGAAAAATATCCGGCATTCAAGTACTTGATGAAGGAATATCACGATGGAATTTTGCTTTTCGCTCTTACCAACGATGCTGTATGGAACAAGGCTATTGCCGACAGTGCTGGACTTGAAGCCTACTACGAGACTGTAAAGAACAACTACAAGTGGGGTGACCGCTATTATGTAC
>JAGCNN010000203.1 GCA_017645925.1 Bacteroidales bacterium | reverse complement strand
CTCACTTCGTTTCGTGAGAGAGTTCCGGACAAGTGAACTCACAAGCAACGTTCCTTATGCTGTTCGTTCTACTTTTCGGACCCTTTAGCGCACGCAGCGTAGCAAGTAATGACTGGCTGGGACTTTAGCGGACACTAATAATAAGATTTGACAAATTCTGGTTTTCAACCTAAATTCATTTGACTATATTTGCAAACTGAAATTCACTAAAAACGCAAAAAGGAAATGAACGACAAATCCCCTATTTTCTCGGCAAGAACAAAGATGTCCGAAATTATAACAGACAGTTCGCTGCTATCAATAATTGAACGGTTGAACATAAAACTGGGATTCGGAGAAGCGAGCATTGACGAAATTTGCCACAAGCACGGGCTTTCTACAGAGCTTTTCCTGAAAATATGCAAAGTTTTTGCGGTTGACAGTTTCGTTCCCGACATCGAAAACCTAACCAGCGACGACATTCCCAAACTCATAGGATACCTTCAGCGTACACACCAGTACTGGACCGAAAGTTTCTTCCCGAACCTGCATTCCAACATACACACAATGCTTGAATCGTGCGACGAAACCAGCAAAAAGATGCTCAACAAGTTCTACGACGACTACGACGAGGAAATACAAAAACATCTCGACTACGAAGAAAATACTGTTTTTCCATACATATTGTCGCTGTGCAATGGCGGCACAAAGAATGCTAACAAATTCAGAATTAGGGACTTTGAAGAAAACCACAGCAACATAGAGGAAAAACTTCACGACCTGAAAAACATTGTAATAAAATACCTTCCCGACAGCGCAACACAACAATCGCGTATAAATGTGCTCAACGAAATATTCAAGATTGAAAACGACCTCTGCAAACACTCCGTCATCGAAAACAAGATTCTAATACCGCTTGTCTCAAAATACGAATAACATGAGCAACAAAAAATATAGGATTACAATAATTGAACCGTCGGAAATTGTTTCCTCTGGCCTAAAACATCTCATCGAGTACGCTGGGATTTTTCAAGTCGTTAAGACTTTCAGGAACTTGCAGGAATATGCCGAACCGCAAAACGGAAAACCGGACATTATCATTGTAAACCCCTCGATTGTAATAGCAAACGGATTTGACAGCCCTAAATCAATAGCGGCAAAGGAAAATACGGCATTCGTTGCAATAAACTACGGAGCATACGACGATGAAATATTGCGCAGCTACGATGGAAATATTGGAATATTCAACACTAGCGAACAAATTGAAAAGAAACTGCAAGGCGCACTAAAAATTTCATCGGACAAGGAGCAGGAAGATGGAAGCAACGAACTTTCTACCCGCGAATGTGAAATACTGACAGCCGTAGCCAAAGGCAAGACCAACAAGGAAATAGCCGACGAATTCAATCTTTCCATCCACACAGTGATTTCACACCGCAAAAATATTTCGCACAAGTTGGGCATCAATAGTATCGCAGGTCTTACAATTTATGCCGTAATGAACAAACTGCTTGATGTAGAAGACTTCTAACCGAACCGAAATGAAACAGCCAAACAACCGCAAATCCACAATCTGGATAATCGCTGCAATAGTAGTTGCAGGATTCCTGCTTTATGGTGCTTCATTGCAGAACGGCTATAACCTCGACGATGACTATGTATGCGAAAATCACGAACTTGTAAAGCAAGGCATCAAAGGAATTCCAGAAATATTTACATCCAGATACAACAATAGCGGCGGAGTAATGTTCGGATACCGTCCCGTCACAGTTGCCGTATATGCCATTGAATACCAGATTTTTGGAGAATCAACCGCTATTGGACATTTCTTCAATGTAATATACTACATCATAGCTTGCTTGATTCTGTTTTTCTTCCTTCGCAAGTTGCTGGAAACAAAGTTCGCATCATCAAGTCTGCTGATTTCCTCATTGGTTACAGCAATATTCATGACACACGCCATACATACCGAAGTGGTATTGAGCCTCAAGAACCGAGAAGAAATCCTATGCCTGATTTTCTGCCTGTCATCGGCAATACTGGCCTTGCGCTACTTCGACAAAAGGAAAATCATAGACATCATTTTTGCAATAATACTTCTACTGATTGGATTTTTAACCAAGGAATCGGCAATTGTGTTCCTTGCCATTATCCCATTGGCAATCATATTTTTCCGCACAGATTTCAAACTGAAAATAAAATTTAGTGGACTAAAGGATTTTTGGCAAAAAATTACTGCGTATTTCAAAGGCAATACTTTTCTTGCAACATTCGGATGTGTAGTCCTACTATTATTATTCACAAGGCTGATTATTAGCTGGGCAACAGAGTACAAACCAATATTTTTTAATGGATGGTTCATAAAGCCCATATATTTTGTATTCATAATTTCGTACATCATTGTAATAATCAAACGGTTCGGGAAAGAGGTATTATGCAGACAAAACATAATACTCTGGTCAATTGCTTTGGTTCTTACAATATTATGGCAGTATTGGGCATTTTTTATAGCAACGATTTTAATGCTTGTTACCCTGAAAGAAAACAAGACAGGCATGTCCCAAGTAAAAGAAAATGCAGAAAAAGCATGGAAATATTTGAAAATTGTACTTCCATTTGCACTTATTCTCATCATAGCAGCCGCAACAATAGCCATTGCCCACTACATTCCCGAAAGCGTCCTACCCAAAAGCAACGCTGTAATGTCAAAGTGGCAGAATCCGATTTTTGCCGAAGAATCGGCCAGCAATCGCTTCGCAATAGCAATGTACAGCCTTATTTACTACCTTAAGCTACTGTTTGTCCCCTACCCTTTGCGCTTCTACTACGGCTACAGCCTGATTCCCGATGTTAGACTTGACAATCCAATTGCAATAACTTCCATTGTTGTGCATATTGCACTAATTATCATTGCAATATGGCTTTTCAACAGGCGCAACCTAATCTCGTTTGGCATACTTTTCTACCTTATAAGCATATTTCCATTTTCCAACTTGTTTTTCCCGTTTACAGGAATTATCGGAGAACGAATGCTTTTTGCACCAAGCATAGGTTTTGCCCTAACTATCGCATTCATAATCATTATGATTGCAAAGGCAGAAAATGGAATCAACAAAGGTAAACGCTTGGCAATCTGCATTATGGCAGCAATCGTTGTGATTCCCAACTCAATAATTGCAATAAACCGCAACAGCGACTGGAAAGACCGCGAAACACTCTATGCCCACGACATTGAATATTCATCCGAGAGTGCAAAAGCAAACGTATTGTACGCCAACCTGTTGAGCCGAAACGCCTACGAAAAGCTTGCAAATTCAACCTCTGGAATTCAAAGCAAGTACATGAAAGACATTGAAAAATCCGAAAAACTATATCGTCAAGCACTTGAAATAGATTCCACATACGGAAATGCATGGTATAACCTTGCATACCTCAAACAGATTGTGTATCAAGATTATGACAATGCGGAAATTATGTTTGAAAAAGCTCTTGCAAACGACAGCAGCCTAAATAACAGCTATTATTTCCTCGGCATGGCAAAATCAATGAATGGAAAGCACAACGAAGCTAT
The DNA here is from genome assembly GCA_017645925.1 of Bacteroidales bacterium. Lineage (GTDB taxonomy): Bacteria > Bacteroidota > Bacteroidia > Bacteroidales > ML635J-15 > Bact-19. Next base: position 5,615 of record JAGCNN010000203.1, on the reverse strand, counting down.
CGATAATTTTTTAAGATACGACACAGCTACATTGTACAACGACAAATTTCAAGACCTTACATATTTTTTCATTGGAAAGTCATATTTTGAACTTGGCGACAACACCAACGCACAAACCTACTATGGCAAATGCATAGACAGCCTGAAGAGCGAAAACTTCCAGCACACAGTACCGGAACTCAAACGCTTCATAGACACGACAAAAGACTATGCTCTAGGATTGCGACTTGGCAAACAGGAAGTAAAGCATTTCCCCGATGCCGACCTGCCATACGTTGACCTCGGCAACTACTACATGCTTTCGGGGGACACTGCCAATGCAATAGCAAACTGGGAAATCGCCTACGACAAGTTCAAGGGCAACAAGAACATAGCAGCAACCCTGTACAACTATTTCAAGGATAAGGGTAACAAGGAAAAAACAGAATATTACCAGAAAGAATACAATGCAAGGTAAACTGTGACAGCAAAAAAAAGTGGGTGGAGATTTATAATGAGAAAGACGGAATCTCCCGAAGACAGATTTCGTTTTTTTAACCATCGCCTTTGGCGAACCTTTAGCTCGCGAAACGAAGTGAGCATACCTTGATTGCCGCATTGGCTGGTGAGCGTTAAGAAAATCAGTGGAACGGAGCGTAAAAAGTCAGTCTGTTTGAAGCCGTTTTGCGGGTTCGCGTCTTAAACGCAACTCGCAAAAAACGGCAAGTTTCTGACTTTTAGCGAAGTGTAACCGATTTTTAGCAAAGCAGACGCAGCGGACATGGTTTTTTGTTTACTTTTTTGCCAACAAAAAAGTAAAAGCCTCTGCGGCTTGAGCAGAATGTTATAAAAAGTAAAACTATAACTTTACAGCTGCTTGCTATCTTTCAGCCACTTGCAATTCTTAAATCCGGGCATTGCAAGGCATTTATCCTCTGCAGCACGCATTTGTTCCTGACTTTCGGGAGTAGTGTCGTCGTAGCCAAGCATGTGCAACACAGAATGTATCACAACCCTAAATATTTCGGTATCCTCAGTAGAATAGGTCTTAGCATTTTCGGCAACCCTATCTACACTTATATACACCTCACCAGATATTTTATCGTCCTCGGTATTATCAAATGTAAGGACGTCCGTATAATAATCGTGCTTCAAATATTCGTTGTTCATCTTAAGCAGATGCTCGTCCGAACAAAATACAAAACTTATCTTACCAACTGTTTTTTTGTGTTCTTCAACAACATCTTTAATCCACTTCCGCAGAGCAATGTATTTTACTCTCGGCTTCTCAACATCTTCACAGAAAAATTCGATTGACATAATTTAGTTTTCCTTTAAATTTTTTAAATATTCCTTGTATTTGTTTTTATAATAATCTCTTAACTTCAAATTCGACACCTGCAGCAACTCGTTGAACCTAATTTCGCTTTCCTTTTCCTCGAAAGCCTTGTCGGGATTGCTAAGCTTGTACTCCTTGGCTTCGTGCGACTGGCGTTTCTGCTCGGTTTCACGCTCGTTCTGGCTGTTTTCGGCCTGAAGCAGACGCGTAATTATCTGTTCCTGACGATTAACAGTCTGCTGCGTAACGTTACGGTTGACCAAATCCCTTATATTCTGCTCTATCATCTTATTAGCCTCTTTCAGATACTTGGCAGCATCGGGACTGAGTTCGCCGTTCATCATATCGTTGAGCATCTTCTGCATCATTTCCTGCTGCATAAGCATCTTTGCAAGCTGCTCGCCATTCTGCCCCTGCTGTCCGTTCTTCTTCATCTGGTCAAGCATCTGCTGCATCTGGTTTTTCAACTGCTGCTGCATGTCGCGCATTTCGCCCATCTGCTTGTTAGGCTGCGGCTGTCCCTGACCTTTGTTCTTGCACTTGTTGCAACTTGAACTCGAATTGCCTTGCATCTGCATCTGCTGCTGTTGCATCTGGTCAAGAACTTCCGAAAGAAGCAATGCAAGGTTATTGGCCGATGTAAGAACCTTCTGCTGAGACACTTGAGCCTGATATTTCTGTGAATTACCCAAATACTCCATAACAGAAGCCAGCTCCTTGCGGATATTCATCACCTCCGGCGAAACCATTGACGAAAGTCCTGGCACACGCGCCGACAACGCATTCAGCGAATCCCTAATCAGAGAGAAATTGTCGGTCAAGTTCTTCTGTCCAACAACAAAATCCTTGTACTGAGGCGACTTGTACGAAAGCGGCTTCATTCCCGACATAATATTCTCCTGGTCGAACGAGAAAGTAAGCACATTTTCAAGCAACTGCCTTATTTCGTCCATATTCTCGCCGTTTTCCTCCATCTCCATCTGCGCCATCATCGAATCCATCTTCTCCGACAACTGCTGCATCTTCTGCGAACTGTTCTTTTGCTTGTCCGAAGCCTTGTTGTTCTTATTTTCGTTTAAATTTTCGTTTGCCTGCTGCATTTCGTTTGAAATGTCGTTCATCTCATTCTTGAAATCCTGCAAAGGCATAGGTTCCTTCAGGTCGGAATTCTTATCCAAAGTCTTTTCGTACTCTTCTTTCAACTTATCAAACTGCTCGTTTAGTTCGCTTTGCTCCTTTTTCAGTTGTTCCTGCGACTTGCTCTTATCCTTGGTTTCCTCGGCGAGTTTCTTTTCTTTCTCGGCAAGGTTTTCCATCTGGTCGGCAATGCTCTTCACGCGTTCCTCTACCTCCGAGCGTTTCAACAGCTCAAGCGTATTGTCCATGTTCTGTTCCATCTCCTCTACCGACATCTTGAACTCCTCCGACTTCTTGAAAAACTCGTCCTTGTTGAAGTTTTCCATGAGTTTCTTCATTTCTTCAATCATCTGACGCATTTCATCAGTCATAAGATTTTCCATGAGGCTATTTATTTCGGCCTGTTTTTTCAGAAGTTCCTCACTCTTTGAGAATTGTTCCTTGTACTGCTGAAGCTGGCTTTGCTCGTCCTTTATCTGCTCCATGAGGCTTTCGAGCTGGTCTTCCTTGTCGATGATGTCCTGCATCAGCTGCGAACGGTCGTATGGCGAAAGGTTTTCGTTTACAAGCTTGCGTTTCAGCTCATCAATGCTTTTCTTGATGTCATCACTGATTTTCTTAGCCTCGTCAATCTTATTTTCGGTTTCCGTATTGGTTTCGTCGCTCATGTCCTGCAAGTCCTGCGCCGACGGTATATTGAACTCCATAACCTTCGACTTTGCCGACTTAGGTCCATTGTAACCATCGTTGTCGGTAACTTCAAAGTAATAAGTCAACCTGTTTCCCGTATGCTCAATGGTAGAAAAATCGACTGCATAGTAGAAGTCCTGCGAATTCAACCTCTGCGAAAACTGGACAGGCGACTTCTGGATTTCATTTTCTCCATCAAAGCAACGGAATGTAAGCCTTGTAAAACCATAATCATCGTCAATTGCACCCTTAAAATAAATTATAGCAGGATTGGTGCTGTCCTTGGCCTCGTTGACAACGATTGTAGGATAAAGGTCGGGAATCACACGAACATGATACTTTATATCAACCATTTCGCTGAAATACTCGTTGGATACAAACAGCATATAATCGCCACCAGTTGTAATACGCTTAGACACAGCATATTCGTTTCTCTCTTTTACCGTAGGCAGCGCAACACTGTCGAAGACAATAGCCAACGAATCAAGGTTTGCCGTACCGAAAGTCCATTCTACATTTGAGCCTACAGGCACTTCGATGTCGCCCGAATTTTTCACCTCAATCGCCTCCAAACCAGTGTAAGCCATTGGCTTAATATTTATCTTAAAGTCCAAAATTATAGGTGCAGGCATTACACTTACTTCGTAGTCCTTAGACTCTACATCCTGTGCCGTGAAATAAAATTTGAAGGAATTGTTCAGCGTCTTAAAATCGTACTTAAATGTTGTGGTTGACTGTTTTTCCATGTAAAATGAATTTCCTCCGAAATTTATCATCACATGTTCGGGAACATACTGACCTTCAACACGCAAATTCACAGTAAAGTCGTCGCCCTGCCTAACCTGCAAGGTGTCGTTTTCAAGAATGAACGAAAATGGCGCTGGCATCTCAAAATGCTCGTCATACTTCACAATTCTCTCCGTTCCCTCGGTAACAATAGCCGGCTTAAATGAAATTATAAGTATAAAAACCAGCACCACAGGCACAAGATACACAAGGTATTTTACATTTTTCTTTATCTTGATAGCCGAAAGGAAAGGTATAGGCGACAATTTCTCAATTCGCTGTGAAATACTTGCATAAACGAGGTCGCGAGTCTCGGAATTTTCATCAAGCAAGGAGTTGAGCTCCAATGTATTCTGCAACTTATCGGCTACCTCGGGAAAATGTTTTCCAAGAATGCGGCTTGCTTCGGAATACGACAGGCGTTTACCAATTTTCATCAGTTTGAGCAACGGCCAAAGTATCATCGTCACAAAAACTATAGCATACAAAGTTATCGAACTGACAAACAGCGCAGTACGGAATGCAGACGAAAATCGTCCATAGTATTCGGCAATTACAACTATGAGATACCACAGCCCCGAAATGGCCAAAGCGAGTATAAAACCCTTTACTATCTTGTTCAGATAGTACTTCCTGATGAACTTATCAAGTTTAGAAATCAGTATGTTATACTTTTCGTCCATTTAAAATTCAAAACGAACAAAAATAGTAAAAAATGACAATACTGTCAAAATAAAAATTATCTATGGATAAATATTAACAATATTATTGTTTCTGACAAGCAGCGCAACGCATTGCGCCGCTACTATTGAATTACAAATCGCAAATTAAATTCTAAATTTGTTACATTACATTGTCAGTACACCACCTTCACCATCACATTTGTTTCTTCCTTTGAACCGCTAGCAATATCGAACGTAAACTTAAAGCATTCAATGTCAGTAATGCGACCTGCATCATCTGTAGTGTACTTGTAAGTAAGCAACAAAACTCTTGTCATCGCTCCATCGCTGTTATAGTTGCGACCCTTTATCTCCGACGGCATATATTTGGAAACCAATCCTTTGGAAGCTACAGACTCGGCATTGGGGAAACCGCCAAACATATCCGAAAAAGCCAGCACATCAATGTTAGGACGAGCAACATCGCTATATTTGTATTCAATAGTATCGTACCAATTTCCATCGTCCTCGCACAAGACAACAGTCATTTTTGCAATGTTGTCGCCATCCCACAAATATTTGCGCAAACCACAACTGCCCAACTTTCCAGAATTGTACTTGTAGTGAACTTCTATAACCGAGTCTTCGTATATTCGTTTTTCTTCTTTTACAAAACCATCTGAATCAAGCCTAAGCGTCAACTTTTTCTTTGGACCTTCGCATACAATTGTGCTCTTGCCGTATGTCACGGTAGCCTTTTCGGTAAATTCCGATTTTGCTCCAGCATTGTAAGTCGTAGAAACCGCAACCAAACGCCCCGATTCGTCATACTCAAAATCGACAACACGTTTCTGCCAGTCATCGTCGTTTATCAACAGTTGTTTTACAAGATTCTGCGGCTTTTCCTGAGCATTTGTCACAATGTTGTCGGTTTGCTTGGTCTGATTCTCTGCATTTGCACAACTCAGGCAAATCATGCACAACATTCCTACAACTAACATCAAATTTTTCATAATCTTATT
>JAGCNN010000202.1 GCA_017645925.1 Bacteroidales bacterium | reverse complement strand
TTGTTGCATCGTTGTTCCATGCGTATGTATAAGGTGCTGTACCGCCAGAAATGTTTGTGCTGATGGTTGTTGTCTCGCCGTTACAAGCTATTGTACCTGCATTAAGAGTTACGGTAAGAATTTCGGGCTGAGTGATTTCTGCGGTTCTCACCAGCGAACAGCCCTTTGCATCGGTAATGGTAACTGTGTATTCACCTGCGACAACACCAGTCAAGCCTTGAGTGTTGCTGCCGTTGCTCCAAGCGTAAGTGATAGGTTCTGTTCCGCCAGCAACGGTATTTGTAATGTCGGCAACACCGCCGTTACAGCCGATTTCACCTGCCGAAAGTGACGATGTAAGTTCAGCTGGCTCGTTGACAGTTATGGTTGCTGTTGCAATACAATTGTTCGCATCTGTAACGGTTACTGAATAAGTTCCTCCGCCGACACCTTCAAGGTTCTGCGAGGTTTCTCCAGTTTCCCAAGCGTATGTGTAAGATGTTGTTCCGCCAGCAACGGTATTTGTAATGTTTGCTGTCTCTCCATGACAATTGATTTCGGTTGCCGAAAGCGATGCTGTAAGAGCGTTTGGCTGAGTGATTTCTATACTTTCAACTACCGAGCAACCATTGTTATCCCTTACGGTTACGATGTAAGTTCCTGCCGAAACGCCCGCAAGGTTCTGTTCGTTTGTCGAATTGCTCCAGAAATACTGATAAGGCGCTGTACCGCCGTTGGGCGTATTTGTGATGCTGGTTGTACCTCCATTGCAGGCGATAGTTGCTGGATTTGCCGAAAGCGAAGTCGTGAGTGCTTCGGGCAATGTCAGCTCTATCTCCTTAGTGCTGTTGTTTCCGCATTGGTCGGTTACAGTGACAATAACAGTTGTTGCCGTTGTAATCTCAGTTCCTGCCGTTATGTTTTGAGAGATTGTGAGGTTACCGTTTGCAGTGCAGTTGTCGCTTGCAATGTTGCGGACTTCGCCTGTAAGGTCGGGAACGGTGAATACGCAGTTGGTAGATGTGAGTTGGCGATTGAGGTCGTCGTCACCGATTGTCGGTGCAATTTCATCGCTACCGCTCACGCTCTGGGTGTTGGTAACTTCATTGCAACCATCTGTAATTGTATATGTCCTTGTAACTGTCCATCCGCAGTTGGATGTCGGCTCTGCAACATCGCTATGTGAAACTGATATAGTGCCGCAGTTTGCAGTGTACAACTCAGCAACATCATCATCCGAGAAAAGTACACTAATGTCGCGATTCTCATAGCAGTTATTCTGACCAGTGATGCTATTTGGCCAAGTGCCACTTAACGATGGTGCAGTATTACGCTCTATCGTATAGGTGTAAGTCCAGTCGTGGCTGTTGCCTTTACAATCGGTGAATGTGTATTTATATACAACATCTCCATTGCAGGTTGGTGTTTCTGTCGGATAGCCACTCTTGAGAGTACCAGTCAGGGCATTGCCACAGTTGTCGGTAACCTCAGGCAATGTCGGTGCGGTTATTGCAGATGCACAGGCTACGGTACTGCTGCCGTCGGACGGCATATAAAAGTCATCGTATTCTATTGTGTAGGTGTAGGTCCAGTCGTGGGCGTTGCCTTCGCAGTCCGTGAAGGTGTACTTGTAAACCACACTGCCTTCGCATGACGGAGTCTCTGTCGGATAGCCGCTCTTGAGTACGCCGGTCAAGGCATTGCCACAATTGTCGGTAACATTAGGCAATGTCGGTACGCTAATTTCGGATGCGCAGGATACAGTACTGCTGCCGTCCGACGGCATGTCAAAGTCGTCGTATTCTATTGTATAAGTGTATGTCCAGACGTACTCAAGGTTTGCGCAGTCTTTATATGTATAGGTGTATGTTCTTGTGCCTTCGCAGGTCATCGGGTCTGGATTGTCAATTACAACTGGTGTCGGTGCGGTTAGTGCATTGCCGCAGACATCCTTTACCACCGGCAAGGTTGTAGGTGCGGTGGCATTGGCAAGGCATTCCACCGTTCCTGTCGTTGCAACCGGGTCGCCCACCTCTTCAGGTGCAGTGGTATGTACTATCGTATAGGTGTATGTCCAGACAAACTCAAGGTTTGAGCAGTCTTTATATACATAGGTGTATGTTCTTGAGCCTTCGCAGGTTATCGGGTCTGGATTATCCGTTACAACTGGTGACGGTGCAGTTAGTGTATTTCCGCAAACATCCTTGACCACTGGCAAGGTAGTAGGTGCGGTGGCTTCGGCAAGGCATTCCGCCGTTCCTGTCGTTGCAACCGGTCCACCAACTTCTGAAGGTGCTTCGGTGTGCTCAATGGTATAGGTGTATGTCCAGTCGTGGGCAGTGCCTGCGCAGTCGGTAAAGGTGTACTTGTAAACCACTGTGCCCTCGCAAGACGGGTTTTCTGTCGGATAGCCACTCTTGAGGGTTCCAGTCAGGGCATTGCCACAGTTGTCAGTTACTGCCGGCAAGGTCGGCGCTGTGATTTCCGAGGCGCAGGCTACGGTTGAACTGCCGTCATCAGGCATTGTGAAATCTTCACGCTCTATCGTGTAGGTGTAAACCCAGTCTTTAGTATGTCCTGCACAGTCGGTATAGGTGTAGGTGTAGGTTTTTGTTCCTTCGCAGTCGGTGTATGTGCCGCCTTCTACCGCATCACTTGGTGACAATACGGTGCCGCAGTTGTCGTTTACTGTCGGTGGCGTGGGTTCGGTAGCCAGGTCTATACATGCTACCGTGCTGCTGCCGTTGCCTGGCAATGTGAAGTCGGCCACATTCACATTGATAGTCTGCGAAAGTGTCGCCGAAGAGCCACAATTATCGGTGATAGTGTATGTACGGGTTACCACTACAGGACAAGTGCCTGTGCTAGACTCGGTTGAACTGAGCGAGAGTTCATCTTCGCTTGAGCAATTGTCAGATATGCTCAGCGAACCTCCCAAAGCTGTTGCCTCTGAAATGAGTTCTGCCACTGTCGTCTTTGCAGGATAAATCGTTGTCAGGTTTTCATTGCAGCCATCAACATTCTTTGTCGGCATAGTTCCTGTTATCACTGGTGCCGTATTATCGCTACCGCTTACGCTCATAGTGTTGGCTGTGCTATTGCCGCAAGCATCAGCTATCGTATAGGTACGGGTAATAGTCCAACTGCAATTGTCACCAGTTGTTGCATCGTTTGTGGTAACTGTGATTTCGCTGTCATCCTCGTAGAGTGCCTGAACCTGTGTTGTCGAATATAATCCGTTTAGGTCGGCATCTGCAAGACAATTGCCCTGACCCAAGATATTTGCCGGCCATGTGCCTGTAAGTTGCGGAGCTTCATTATCGCCATCGTTTAAGGTGGTTGATGCGGTTGCAGTACATCTTGCCGCATCGGTTACGGTTACTATGTATTCACCGGCAACGAGATTGTTCACACGTGCAGTAGTCTGCGCTTCGGGGGTATTCCAGTTGTATGTGTATGTGCCAGCACCACCACCAGCCGTTACTTCCACATAGCCGTCGGTTGCACCGAAACAGCCGCTGCCAAATTCGCTTATGGTTGCCGTAAGTGCTGGGTACATTGTAAGGTGCAGATAAACAATACTATCCTTGTCGGTTCCTAAGTGGAATGTCTCTTCGTAATCGCCATTTGCGGTTAATGTCTGAGTACCGAAGGTGTATTCTTCACCGCAGTAGTTTACAGTATCGTAGGCATAAATGGTTGTACCTTTTACACAACGTACACTAAAGCCGTTGCCCTTGTCGCCGTTGCTCCTGTCGAGGTAAGTGTTGAGGTAGTAGACGAGGCGGCCGTACACGTCGCCAATAATGCCCTCGGTAGCCGACCAGAAGTAGGCGCCGGGGCCGAAACCGTAGTAATATCCGTCGTAGCCGTCGTAGGCGCCGGCGGGCAACGCACCGAAACCGCTGGTGCCAAAGTATGGAGAGTTTACCAGAGTGCCGCTATTCCACAACTCGGCTCGTCCTGCCAACTGAGCACCTGCATTGTCTGTTCCACCTAAATAATCAGTCAACTCTGTCCATTCGGCATCGCTTGGCAAATGCCACCCATTTGGACATATACCCTGCACACCGCTTGGATTGGCAGCGCTACTGCTTGCACCATTCATAGCAGCCTTCCAATTGTAGAGGTAGCCGTAGGTATCTGTATTTGCCTCATCACCGTTTACATAATAGTAGTATGGTTCTGTTTCGCTGCTTGTTGTTCCCAACGAAACTTCATCACCTACATATTTCAAGTTCTCCGCCATCCAAGTCTGGTCGCCAATCTTGATTGTGTAGTAGTCGGTATTGTCGCGGTCATCCTTGAAATGTCCGTAGGTGTAGAACGAAAGTGTATCGCTTTGGGTTGTGCCATATTCGTCTGCTGCCTCGGCTACCGCATAGTATAAGGTTTCTGGGGTAAGACCTGAGGCGGTAACGACAAATGTACTGTCCTCGTCGCTATAAATTGCTCCGTCTGTTATTTCGCTAAGGCTATTCCTTTCGAGACCGATGTAGAACTTATAGGTTTCCAAATCTCCAAGCATATCAACTTTTGCTTTCAATCCGACTGAAATAGTGTCGCGCCAAGTCGGATAGTACATGGTAACATCGGGAGCACCTTCAGTCCTGAAAGTCTTGATTTCACCGAGCATTGTGCCGTCTCCTGTGGTAGCAAAGGCTGCATAGTAGTACCTTGTGCCTTCTTCGAGGCCGTTCAATGAAGCAGAGAAGTTCCTTTCATCGTAAGGCCCGAGACCACTAAGATTTGTACTTACAACCTTTGTAGAATCGGCAAGGTTGCTGTTGGCGCTATAAACGAAACCATATTCCTTTGCGTATGTTACGCCCACGGTTTCCATATCAAACGAGCCATTTAAAGTAACAACGGTATCCTGAACAGCACTGCCAGTATTTACAGGAATGTGCTTTGGTGCTATCACTCTCACTACGAATGTCTTGGTGCATCCGTCATATTCGGCTGTGATGTTGACATCAATGTCGTTTTCGCCTTCGGCTGGACGAGTTACGATTGCCACGCCGGCGGTTATTGAAATTGCGGCATTGTCAGAAGTCCAAGTTACAGGCTGCCCAGAAATGCTTGTGGGCACGGTAAAGTTGCTCCTTACACCAAAAGCTGTTTCGCCAGTTGCCAAATATAAAGGTACTCGCGCTAAAGTTGCCTTAGTGCTTTCAGGTATTCCTGCCGGCATCGGGTAAAGTCCATCGGCGTAGGTCCAGTTTGTTGAAAGCGTTGACTGAAGTGCCGTACCTATAATTTGGCTTGTTTCCTTGGCAGTTCCTCGCTCGGCAAACTTCAACCTCAGCGAGTCAACCCTTATGTCGCCAACCTGCTCGTCGAAGAAGTCATCGGTTTCGGTAAATGGATATCGTTCTTGAGCTCCATCGGGAACTGCTATAGTTGAATATACATTATAGCCATTGTTGTCTGCAGAAACAGAAGCACTCTCATATATTGGAGCAGCGATGTTTTTGCTCAATGTTACAGAACCTACACCAAATATACCACCTGTTGCCAATAGCAATTCAGAGAAAGAACCATAGTTTGCGCAGTTGCTTATGCTTATGCTACTATTGTCCTGCCATAAACCAGCAATACCACCAAAATAATTTTCATAGGCAACTGTTGCCGACAACTTGCCAGTATTCATACATTTGTCAATGGTAACAGCTCCTTCTATTTCTTCCATCCCTACACCCAGAATTCCGCCTGTCGAAATAAGACCATTTATATTTCCTGTATTCAGGCACCTTGATATGTTCGCACCATTTCCGGATATTAAACCAACTATTCCGCCCACACCGTACCTTGCTGCTACTGATGCATTGTTGGTGCATGAATTAACAGAACCTCCACTAATACCAACAGCTATGCCTCCTGCAAACGACCAAGAGCTTGTTACATTTATTGACAAGTTGTTAGTACAGTTGGTTATATTGCAATCTTGCGCCACACCAATAATTCCACTAGCGTAAATGCTAGATTGCAATACGACTTCTGCGTTCGCAACCGATACAGTACAATTTGATATGGATGACGAAGAGGCTGATAGTCCAACGGCTCCGTAAATGCTTGCTCCTGTTTCTATTTCAAATGATTCCGCAATAAGAATATTGAGGCTATCAATTGTGGCATTAGAAATATAAACAAATGCGCTTGGGGCTGTACCTTGTTCAATATTACTATATGTTATCGTCTTACCACCGCCATTGAAATGACCTTTAAACATATTAGGTCCTTGATATCCACATTCTGCAAAGTCCAAGTCGGTTGTCAATTTGAAATACACATCGTCACCGTTGTCGAAAATTTCAAAGTCCTTGTATGTGTTTATTGTGTCGCCACCTGCTGTACCAACTGCCTCGGCAAATTGTATCCATTCCTCGGCGCTGTCGATAGTTAGAGGATTATCCTCGGTTCCGTCGGTGTCGTTTTGTTTTGTTCTGAATTTGACAAGGTCGCCATACGCGATTTTATCGTCGCCGTATTTTGCAAATGCTCTGTAGTAGTAGTTTGTCTGCGGAGTAAGGTCGGTGAGTTGCGAGGAGAAAGTGTTTTCTGCGTATGCCATTCTCACCGTGTCGGTAAGTACATTGTCATGTGTTCCGTACTCGAATCCTACCTGAGTGATTTCGACATCGCCTTCGATGCTTAGTTCCCCGCCAACGGTCGCGGTTGTTGATGTGCGTGTTGCATTCTGTGTGACAACTTCCACAGGAGGCATCCTGCTTATCACAATGTTATCGACAGCTGCTGGAGGATTGCTACCTCCACTATTGTTGTTTTTCCAGAAGAAAACGAGGTTGTATAACCCAACTGCATCGATTGACACCAGTTTTGAACTATGCTGCCAGTCTTCTACACTCGACATTGTACCATTCTCGCTTATGTCTATCCATCCTTCGGGCGCTTCGTTGGAACTGTTAGACATTCCGTTGCTTTCGCCATCGGTAAAATTGGAGGTGGCAGTGTTAGGAATAAAGAATGCCTTTAATAAGTCGTAGCTGCTTTCGCCATTACAACGCCAGTCAAAATCGAACTGGTATTTGCCCGCTTGCTCTATTTCTATTTCGCGGGTTGCGTATGCATATGATGTTGTTCCGGTGTTGTATTCGTTATCGTTGCCGTTGGTAACGAAAAGTGTTTTATCTCCACTAGTCATTGACATTATGCCAGTCGCCCAATGGTTTGTCTGGTCGCCGTTGTTGACCGTCCAGTTTGCATATTCTGCATCATCCTCGAAGTCGCAGTTGTAGATTTCATCGGCAGGAGAAGAGGTGGCAAGTTCAGGAGAACGAACAGGACGAACAACATATCCTTGTGAACGGCTCCTTTGTATAACAGCAGCACCATAAAGACTGATACCATCAACTGAGATTAAAACCATGGAATATGCATTATCTTGTTCATCAGTTTTAAGTGTGCTTGACATAATTATACTCTGGTAACCATCACCTGTTGCAGCACGTAAGAAAATGCTATTACCATTAGGACCGGTAAGGCAGAACAAATAATCTGAACCTTCAACTCTTTTGATTATTGTTTTTGTCGTGTAGTCGTACAATTCCTGTAAATCATCCTTTGTAGGAGTATGCCAACCATTGCTCCAGTTTATTGCAGCGACATCAACTTCGCTAGGAAGAGTTTCTGGATTGTCGGTGTATGTATAATTTTCGTCTGTATATTCATCCTTTGTTACTGTTTCTCCCCATGCGTAGGCGTCTCCAAGTTCATCGAAAGCACTTGCTCCAACATCCATAGTAGCCCACAATAATCCACTTGGCAAACCTAAGTCGACATAGGCGTGATCGTTATGATACCCAGAAGGTATAATAAAAGTATTTACCTTGCCGTAGCCAGTGCCCTCGTTGTTCACGGCATAAGCCCTATAATAATATGTATGACCAGGTTCAAAACCACTAATCGTAGCGGAAAATTCATCAGTTTCGTCACTACTTTGTACCATCATATTAAGATTTTCTATACTGATACCATAAACGAACCCTCGTTCAATAATATCAGCGCCTCCGTTGTCTGTTATGTTGCCGTGAAGCGTAACCGACGAAGCACTTTCAGCCGTAGCCGAAGCTAGTTCCAAAATTGGTTCGCTAAACTGAGACTTGTATATTACAATATTGTCTATTTCAAAAAAGGCATCATGTACAGCACTAACACTGGAAACTCCTCCTATGAATGCAAGTTTATAGTCGCCTGCTGCAATTTTTGATTTGTATGTATTATGTTGCCAACCATTGTCACCAAACATATTACATTCATTTAAGGTTATACTTGAAGATGGTAGGTATATCTCCTCGCTGATGGCGGTTGTATCTGGAATCAGAACACCTAACGCTGCACAGTAAGGTTCAGTGGAATTTGTGCGCCAATCAAAATCAATCTTATAGTAGTAATCGTCACTGTCTAATGTAATATTGCGATATGCCAAGCATTTATGATCGCCATAACGTAAGTTATAATTTACAGGCGAATTAAGATTGTGTTCGTAATTGTTGTCATATTGTGTGCTAATTTCCCAACTAATTTCTCCATCACTATAAGGAGAATCATAGGTTAATGACAAATCCCAGTTTTCATTTTCATCTTCGTCCTCAAAGTCGCAATAATAGAGTATAGTTGACGACAAGTTAGGTGTCGTAAATGTTTTGCTTTCCCAAGTGCTGACTTCGTTAATTGAACATACAGCACTTATATAAACATAGTATTTCGTGGTTGGATTTAGACCCGTTGTCACATACAACGGATTGTTTTCTACGGTTATGGCAGCATTAGACTCGTTGAGTTCGCTATCTTCAATTGCTTCTTCGGAAATAATAACCTTCCAGTTTGTAGCGGAACTGCGTTCCGTCCAGCTTATTGTTGCCGAGTTAGAGGTAATGTCGTTTATGCGTATTTTTGTTACTGGCGGACATGCAATTTTCCAAATGCTTATGTTGTCGATTGCGGCAGGTGGATTGCTACCGCCTTCTTCCATACCAATCTCGTTCTTATCAATGTTCTGCCAGTAAAATAAAAGCTTGTATGTGCCTGCTTCTATGGTCAGTTCCTTGTTATTGCTTTGCCATTCCGATTGCCCGAGCAACGGATCTCCATTTTCCGACAAATTTATCCAACCTTCAGGCGTTGCGTTCATTGTTCCATTGTACAAATCAAATATTCCATTGGCATCACCTCCCATAATAATTGGAGACAATGAATTTGGAACCAAGAATGCGCTAAGCAAATCTAGTTTATACATATCATAAAAATTCAGACCCTCGGCTCTCCAGTCAAAATCAATATGGTAGAACCCGGTTTCAGAAACGACTATATCACGATATGCATATGAGAACGTGGCTGCTGTGTTGCTGTATGTATTGCTTACGCCATTATCATTTGAGATATACAATCCGTTGTCACCACCATTGTTAGCTGCCGTACCAATGTACCATTGGTTATTTTGTCCTTCATTGGCAAACGACCAGTTGGCGTTTTCCTCTGCATTTTCGAAATCGCAGGAATATGGCACTGACACAGGAATCTGGTACGACTTGAAAAATGTGCTGTCCCATTGGCTGTATTCATTGGGACCACAAACTGACCTAACATAAACATAATATGCTGTTGATGGAATTAACCCGGAAACGACTTTTACCGTATCGCTAACAATGCCATCAAACACATCAGCTGTTGTTGTTTCAAGGTTGCCCTCTTCAATTGCAATACTCGAAATTTTTAATTTATAATCTGTCACACTAAAGTTTCTATCCCAGTTTATGGTAGCCGACTCGTATGTTATATCTGTAGTTTTTATGTTTTCTACAGGCAGACAAGCTTTAACAATGCTAATGTTGTCGATTGCCGCTGGGGGCTGTGAACCACGACCGCTATTTCTCCAGAAAAATACAAGACTATATGTTCCGTCTTCCAAGTTTACATATTTGTTGCTTGTCTGCCATTCCGTCTGGCTGAACATAGCACCACCTTCTTCATAAACATCAATCCACTCTTCTGGGAGTTCGCTATAATAATCAACCATTCCATTGCTTTCGCCTGCCGAAATGTTGGTATTGACCGACTTGGGTATTAATACTGCCCAAACTGCATCCCAGTGGCTTAAACCATACGACCTCCAGTCGTAGGATACTTGATATGAGGCAGCTTCGTCAACTTGAATATCGCGGAAAGCATATACATACGAAGTCCCATTAATGTTGTATTCATTGGTTTCTCCATCGTCGTCTGATATGTACAAGCCATTGTCGCCACCATTGTTCGCAGCCGTACCGATGTACCATTTGTTAGTCTGATTGCCATTGTTGAGCACCCAGTTGTCATTTTCGTCGACATCCTCGAAGTCGCAGTTATATGGTACGACGGTAGGAACAGGAAGCGTCCTAAAAGATGTGCTTATCCATGAACTCTTATTGCTTGTCGTGCAAACCAAGCGGACATATACATAATATGTCGTCAATTGTGCCAATCCGGTTGCCTGATATACTGAATCCGTTACTGTTACTATCGAGCCATAATTGGCAAGTCCGTCTTCGTCAAGCTCTGTTTCCGAAACAATAACTTCATAACTTCCTGCCAAATCTTGTTTTGTCCATCTTATTGTAGCCGATTCCTGTGTAAGTTCCGATACGGTTACATTTGTTATTTCCGGACAAATCATTCTTATGCTAATGTTGTCGATACCTGCAGGAGGATTATCTCCATATCCATCATCATCATTTGCCCAATTGAATACTAAATGGTAAGTACCTGCTTCAATGTGTTTCTCTGTACTATAGTCATTCCATATCGCTTCTTCAGAATAATCATAGTCTACAACATATATACAGTTCGAAAAATATTGTTGACTAACTCCAGAAATAAAGTTGTAATTGAGAGAATCGTGAGCCAAAAATACATACAAATAATCACTAAATCCACCATCTCCTACAAAACGCCAGTCGTAACTTATAGAATAGTCGGCAGTATATGGTATTTCTATTGTCCGGAAGGCGTAAGCATACGAACTTGAATTATTAGTGTATTGGTTACTTTCTCCATTGTCATTGGATATATACATGCCATTGCTACCACCATTGTTTGCCGCCGTTCCTATGTACCAACTATTAACCTGTCCGCCATAACTGAGTGTCCACTTGGAGTTTTCCTCATCATCCTCAAAGTCGCAGGTATAAGGCACTGTACTTGGAATTTGCGGGAGATACCTAGTGTTGAATGTCTGACTTTTCCACGCACTCTTGTTGTCAGACGAACATGCTGCTCGTACATATACATGATATAATATCCCCGGATTCAATCCTTCTGCCGAATACGACGTATCTGCCAGAGTTAAAATGTTATCGAATAAGTCGAGTTCTGCCTCACCAATTTCTTCTTCCGAAATAATCATTTCCCAGTTTTCGGCATCTCCTTGTTCTCTCCAGCTTATTGTTGCCGATTCGGTTGTAATGTCCGACACAGTAATGCCTGTTACATATTTACACGCGGAATAAACAGCACGAACGCTTAATCCATATTCGCGTAAATCTGAAAAAACAAAGTTTTCATAATTTGAATTAAGCGCAACAGCATAATCCGTATTATCAGTTATTGTACTTGACCAATAATAAGAGATATTTCCGTCATTGAAAGGTCCCCACGCATAGTAGCCAGCAGCAGGAAGAAAAATACTATTGCCATTACCGCTAATGCGGAGACCATGTACTCCATTCTGATCAACAACTTCATGAGAGCAATAGCGGTATAGTTCTTCCAGTTCCGATAGTGTAGGCATACGCCAACTACCGCCCCAGTTGACAGAGGCTGCATCGTCATCGGATTCCAAGGTGGTCAAGCCATCAGAACTATTATACTTGATATATCCTAATTCATCATCATGATAACGATTTGTACTCGAACTATAGTTATCTTTAACTTCCGTTTCTCCCCATGCGTAGTAATTTCCGTAGTCCTCGGTGCTAGATGCTCCAACATTACTAATCGCCCACATTGTACAGCTTGGCAAACCGAGGTCAACATACTCATGACCGTTATGGACACCGCTCGGAACCTTGAACGACCTTAACTCCCCGTAGCTTGTTCCCTCGCTATTGATTGCATACGCTTTGTAGTAATATGTCTTTTTTGCCATGAGGTCGGTAAGCTGATAGGAAAACTCATCACTAATATCGGGGATTATAAAGTTTTGGTCAAGATTTGTACTATCGGTACCAAACATAAATCCACATTCAGTTACATCGGAGCTTCCGCCACTCAATATGCTACCATTCAATGTCGCAGTAGAGATAGTCATATTGGAAACAAAATTTGTTGATACCGTTGGTGCTGCCTTGTAAACCGCACGAACAGGCATTCCATAGAAACGTGCAATGAAACTAGTATCAGTTACTACGTTTTGTTCTAACACCTCTGAAGTCAGAATCATTGCATATTGTGGTTCATGTTCATATATATTTAATGAACTTGACCAATAGATGACCTCTAAACCGTTAGGAATAGTCGGGAAGAAAATGCTGTTGCTGTTGCCAGTTACAAGAAGTCCAGTTACGCCGTTCAGTGAAGTCCATTCCATAGTACAATTGTCAATCAGTTCCTGTACTTCCTCATTGGTGGGCATCCTCCATCCATTTCCCCAATTGGCGGTAGCGGCATCGTCGCTTGCTTCCAGTGTAGTCAAGTCATCGGTAAAACTACCGTTGCCAAAGTTTTCATTATAACAATATTTTGTAAGGGTATTTTCGCTACCGTTGCAATAGCGGTAGGTGGACCAGTCATAAATTTCTTTTGTCTCCGTTTCGCCCCAAGCATATAAATCACCTAATTCTTCCGGGTTGCTTCCGCCTACATTGCAAACTGCCCACATAGTTCCGCTTGGCAGCCCGAGGTCAACATAGCCGTGACCAGCCTGCACTCCGCTTGGAGTATAGAATGATTTTATTTCACCATATACCATACCGTCGTCAGCATCTGCATAAGCACGATAGTAGTACAATGTATTCGGTGTAAGTTCAGTAATTGATCCCGAATAGTAGCCGTCTCCGTCTGTAACCTGTATGTGTGACGTGAAGTCTGTACTGTCTGTTCCGTAGTAGAATCCGTAGCCGTCAATATTCCAACTTCCAACACTTGTTATTTTTCCGTGCAATGTTGCCGAATTTGGCGTCACATTGGTAGCCGAATCGGTTGATACCGCAAGCATTGACTTACAAACTGCACGTACAGAATAACCTTCGTATCGTACAATATCCAAAATGTTGCTTCCTGAAGATGAAATCTTAATACTTGACGAGTTCATTGGATCTTCACCAAGGGTACTTGACAAGTAATAGCCTTTGCCGTAATCGTAATTATAATAATATTCTCCATAGTGACCAGAGGCTGGCAAGAAAATGGAATTGCCGTTTGATGCAGTAAATTGCATACCTCTTAATCCGTCAACATCAATCCAGGTTGCCTCGCAGTTATCCACCAATTCCTGCAATTCTTCTTTTGTAGGCATACGCCAGCCGTTGCCCCAGTTGGCAGTAGCGGCATCGGCACTTGCAGGAAGCGTATCTGGATTGTCGGAATATGAATAGTAATAGTTATCAGTATAATCATAAAAATCTTTTTGTGATGTTTCGCCCCAAGCGTAGTAATTGCCAAAGCCTTCTGGAGTTGTTGCCCCAAGATTTGCCGTAGCCCATATTGTTCCGCTCGGCAGACCGAGGTCAACATAGTTGTGCTCTGCAAATTGTCCGGCAGGCAACTGAAACAACTCAATGTTTCCGTAGTCGGTTCCCTTGCTGTTTGTTGCATAAGTCCTGTTGTAGTACAGTTTGCCGGGGGTAAGTCCTGTGAGTGTGCATGATATACTGTCATTTGAGCCTGAATACTGTGCCGATTCGTTGAGATTGTTTACATCGTTGCCATATACAAATCCGCGTTCGGTAACTTCGGTAACACCACCGTCCATTAAATTACCTATCAATGTTGCCGATGTTGTTCCGATATTGGTTGGGGATGCTGTAGTAACACAAGGTCTTAATGCAGTTCTTATCAATATGTTATCTACAGCACCTGATAGACCGGAGCTTTCTGTTGCGTCGCTTTCCCAGAAGAACACAAGATAGTATGACCCAGTTTCCACTGCTACTTTCTTACGACTAGTACGCCAAGTATAAGCACCAGACATTATTTCAGTATCACCGATGAGTATCCATCCGTCTGTTGAATTAGGTTCATCGTATTCAGTTGCGGCTAAATTGGGTTCAAGCTCAACAGGCACTAAGTATGCCTGCATATAGTCCAAGTCATCTTCTCCCACTGCCCGCCAGTCGAAATTAAACCAATATTCACCTGAAAATGGTATCTCTATTTCTCGATAGGCATAACTATACGCGCCACCACAATGTTCATTGACTATACCGCCATCACTGCTGCAGACAACGTACAAGGATTTTTCACCACCATTGTTAACAAAATTGTCGATTTTCCAGTATGTGAAGGTGACATCAGGATCCGTTGGAGGGTTAAGTGACCAGTTTGCATTTTCGGTGTCATCCTCAAAGTCGCAGGAGTAAATTATGTCATACGAATCGGGATCGACTACCGTGAACGACTTTACAATTCCGTATCCTGTACCATTGCTGTTTGTTGCATACGCACGGAAGTAGTAGGTTTCACCAGTGGTAAGTCCTGTAGCTGTATATGTAAATTCATCTGTTAAATCGGTACTTTGCAGTGTCTGGTCGAGATTAAACTCGCTGACACCAAACAGGAATCCTCGCTCGGTAACTTCGGCTGTACCACTAAATGTTATATTGGCTTTCAATCTTGCCGAAGCGCTACTTACAATAGTAGGGATACTGGTAATGACATTCGGTTCTGATGGTTGCTTTATTTCTATGTTATCAATCGCTGCAGGTGGCTGTTCTCCTCTACTACTATCGTTTTTCCAGTAGAAAACGAGATAGTATGTGCCTGCTGTATTAATGTTTACAATTTTCGAAATATGCTGCCAATCCTCTTGATCACTCATATAATCGTTACTACCAAGCTCTATCCATCCGTATGTCTCATCATAGTACAAGTTGTCCGGTAAGTAGGAAATGTCCGATGCAACACATGCTCTCATAAAGTCCAAGAAACCTTCACCATTTGCCTTCCAGTCGAAGTCGAACTGATAACTGGTTTGGTATAGATTTATTTCACGGTATGCGTATGAGTATGATGCAGAATTATTGTTATATGAATAGCTTGCGCCTTCGTTGTTAGAGATATAAAGACTGCTATTGCCTCCATTGTTTGTTGCTGTGCCTATGTACCATCTGTTTGTCTGGTCATCTGAGCCAAGTGTCCAGTTGGCATTCTCGGTGGCATCCTCAAAGTCGCATAGGTAGAATGCTTCGTATGTATGATCTAATGTTCTGAATGATTTTATTTCGCTATATGCAGTTCCCTTGCTGTTGGTTGCATACGCCTGATAGAAATATTTAGTATTTAAAGTAAGACCTTCAAGCAAGTAAACCATCTCGTTGTCAATGTCGGCAAGTGGCAGGTTGACATTAAGGTTGGTGCTGTCGAGGCCATACAAGAATCCTGCTTCTGTAAGGTCTGAAACACCTTCGTCCAATATTGTAGCATTCAAAGTAACTGATTTACCCTCGATATTGGTCGCGGAAGATATTTTAACGTATGGTTTTAAAGCTGTTTTTATCAAAATGTTGTCAACCTCGCCCGACGGTGGGTATCCCGAAGTTCCATCGCTTACCCAGTAGAATACGAGGTAGTATGAACCTGCTTCTACTTCCAACTTTTTGGTACTTTTCTGCCAGGATTCCACCATCGACATTCCACATCCGCGCTCGCTGATGTCTATCCAGCCTTCTGGTGTGGTATTGCTGTCGCCGTTGATGCGGTTTACGTCCTCATCTTCCACTGTTGTCGTCATATACGGGTTGAGTTCGGTAGGTACTATGAAAGCCCTCAGAACATCTCCTATACCGCCATCGCCCATTGCCTGCCAGTCGAAAGAGAACCAAAATTCTCCAGATATTGGTATGTCTATTTCACGGTAGGCGTATGATATATTCGAGCCGTATGAGAAGAGTGTGCCAGCAGCATCGTCGTAAATATAAAGGCCATTTTCTCCGCCGTTGTTAGCCAAGTTGCCGATTGTCCAGTGGGGAATGTCTTCTTCTTCATTTAACGGATATATTCGGGTATCAGCATGCCAGTTTTGATTTTCGGCATCATCTTCGAAATCGCAGAAGTAAATTATTTCATACGAATCGGGATCGACTACCGTGAACGATTTCACACTTCCGTATCCTGTACCCTCGCTGTTGGTTGCGTAAGCCTGATAGTAGAAGGTTTCGCCAATGTTAAGTCCAGTAAGTGTATATGTAAACTCATCGGCAACGACTGAACTTTGCAGTGTCTGGTCGAGATTGCCCTCGCTGGAGCCGAACAGGAATCCTCGCTCGGTGACTTCGGCTGTGCCACCGTAGGTTATGCTGCCTTTCAATCTTGCTGAATTGGCATCTACAGGTGTAGAAATATTGGTAACAACAATCGGAGTATTGGCTAGTTTCGCCTCTACATTGTCAATTGCTGCTGGCGGGTTATCGCCTGTATCACCGTTTCTCCAGTAGAAAACGAGATAGTATGTTCCAGTAGTATCAATATCTATTAATTTTGAACAGTGTTGCCATGAGGTGCGGTTGGACATATTTCCGTAGTCGCTAATATCTATCCAGCCTTCTGGTGTTTCACCATAATCGTATATGTTTTCAATCGTAAAGTCGGGAATTATATTGGCAGGTATCACTAATGCCTTTAAAAAGTCGTAATTATACCTTCCTTTAGCCTTCCAATCGAAACTGAACAGATATTTCCCAGTTTGATCTATGTATATTTCGCGGTATGCGTGTGAGTATGACCAAGATCCGGTGTCGTATTCGTTGTTTGCACCATCATCGTCGGAGATATACAGGCCATTGCTTCCGCCATTGTTTGCTGCCGTGCCTATGTGCCAAGTATTTGTCTGGTCGCTGTTTGGAAATATCCAGTTGGCATTTTCGGCATCATCCTCAAAGTCGCAGGTGTATGGCAAAGTCGCAGGTGTATGTTGTAGTGTTGTGTAAGTATAACTGGTCCATTCGTTTTCGTCATTGACATCGCAGACAGAACGTACATACATATAATATGTAGTTGATAGATTCAGTCCTGTTGCAGTATAAGTCGGTGTTTCCGATACTGTTTCTACTTCTGCGTAATTCGCAAGTTCAGTTTCGTCGAGTTCCGTTTCCGAAACAATCACTTCCCAACTTCCAGCAGCACCCGGCTCTGTCCAGCTTATTGTTACCGATTCTGCTGTTATATCTCCAACTCTTATGTCGGTTACAGGCATACACGAAGACTTTTCGATGCTTATATTGTCGAGAGCGGCAGGAGGCTGATTTCCACTGCTGCCGTTGTTTTTCCAGAAAAATACAAGATAGTATGTTCCTGCTTCAATAGGAACATCTTTTTCACTATGTTGCCAAGAAGAAGCAAGATTGAGTTTGCCTGTAGGATTGGTAATGTCTATCCAGTCGGAAGGTGTATCATTTCTGTAGTCAGTCATGCCGTTTGCATCACCGGCCACGAGAGAAGGATTAAGCGAGACAGGAATCATAAAGGCACGAAGAAGGTCGTAATCGGATTGGCCGTTTGCTATCCAGTCGAAATTTACCCCGTATATGGCGCTTTCTGTAAGTTCTAAGGTGCGGTAGGCATAAACGTATGAAGTTGAAGTAATCGTGTATGCGTTGCTCTCACCTCCATCGTTTGATATATATAGGCCATTGCTTCCGCCATTGTTTGCCGCAGAGCCGATGTACCACTTGTTTCTCAAGTTGGCAAGTGTCCACTGTGCATTTTCGTCCTCATCCTCGAAGTCGCAAGTATATGGCATTGTGGCGGGGGTTTCCTTTATAATGCTGATGTTGTCAACTACTGCAGGCGGATTGTTTCCATTACTATTATTGTTTTTCCAGAAAAATACGAGGTAGTATGTGCCTGCCTCCATTGTCATTTTCTTTTCACTGTGTTGCCATGTAGTAGCGTAGTTAAGTTCTTCATTTATATTGGCAATGTCTATCCAACCGGAAGGAATTGTGTTTGTATTGCCAGTCATACCGTTTGCATCACCAGCCGAGAGTATAGGATTAAGCGAAGTAGGAATAATAAAAGCATGAAGAAGGTCGTAATTGTTTTCACCATAACCAATCCAGTCGAAACTTACTTCGTATATAGCGGAATCTGTCACTTCTATGGTGCGGTATGCATAAACATACGAAGTTGCGGTAGCTGTGTATTCGTTGCTTTCGCCACCATCATTTGTGATGTACAAACCGTTTTCGCCACCGTTGCTTGCAGCTGAGCCGATGTACCATTGATTTGTCTCGTCACCATTGTCAAGTGTCCAGTTTAAGTTCTCAGTTTCATCCTCGAAATCGCATTGGTAGATTGTCTGTCCGTTTGCGGAAAAAAACATGAAGAATAACAATATAGTACCAAGTACTATAGCAGGAAAAGTCTTGTGGGATGCGCCATTCCCATCATTACGGGAATCTCCCATATATGAGTTTTTCATCTTAAATAAGATTTTTAAAGCATAAGGGTTGCAAAAATAGGAAAATTCAAGGATAAAATGATTTAAAAAATCAAAAATTTAATGATTTAATACAAAATGTGGCGAACATTGCACGCAATGTCGCCACATTGTATTATGGTTGTTTGGAATTACTTTTTTACCTAAATATCGAAACCTTCCTTGTTGCAACCTGACCTTCCTCAGAAATTATGCGGATATTGTACAGTCCTGGATTCCAGCCATCGCAATTAACCATAATACGGTCGGATTCGTTGTTGTCAAGTTCGGCAACAATCTGTCCCGATGCGTTGTATATAATCACTGTAGCAATGCGCTGTCCTTCAATGAAGAACTGACCGTAGGTCGGGTTAGGATAAACGCTCAAGTTGTCCTCCGACCATTCTTCGATGGCGTCGCCTTCGTTGACAAAGACACATTCCTCGTTGGAATATATGAACATGCCGTAATCGCAAAGGCTTTCAACCTTATAACAATAGTTGTAACCATAGGTAACATTGTCTAAATAAGTTGTGTCGGTTGTCATGCCAATGGCAACGTCATCTCTGAAAATCCTATATGTGTAAGAATCGCTGGTTGCCGTCCAGCTGAGGTGTACCGAATTGCCGAAAACTTCAGCCGTTATAACAGGCGCTTCGGCGCATACTCCCGAAGTAATCTTTGTGCAGGCTGTTCCTACTATTTCGTCGCAAATGTCATTCTCGAAGTATGCGAAGATTGTGTAGCAATATGTAACTTCAGGAACTACATTCGTATCTATGTAGCCTTCATCGTATAGAACTTCCTCAACGCCGTTGTCGTCCCTGAGAAGTCGGAAATATTCAACACCTACCGGCTTGTTCCATGTGAGGAATATTGACTCGCCATCGTTGGCAGCTTCAAAGGCAAGTGTAACATTGCAAGGTATAGGCTCTATTTCGGCACAAACAGTGTCGGAAGCAGCCGACAGGCATGTGTAAACAGACTGCGACAATGCACATACGGTGAAGCAGTGGTTTCCTGCCGGAAGTCCGTCGTAGGTTACAGTTGTTCCGCTGACGGTGTCAATTGCAAACTGCGAAGCGGTATTGAATACGAGGTACGAAACGCTTTCGTAGTCGCCGAGTTCCACTGGCTGCCAGTCGAGGGTAACGGTGTGGAATGTGTCGGTTACGATGCTGATTTGCTGAACGGCGTCACACTCGGGAACGACAGCAGAGAAGTTCATATTTACGTCTCGCGACTGCTGTCCCATAACGGCTGCGCGGTACTTGATGGTTGCCGAGTAGTCGCCAGTTTCGGTT
>JAGCNN010000201.1 GCA_017645925.1 Bacteroidales bacterium | reverse complement strand
GTATTAAGTGGAATCAGGTCAACGGGAAATCTCCATTTGGGCAACTACCTTGGAGCAGTAAGGAACTTTGTAAGGATGCAGGAAGGCAACAACTGTTATTTCTTCATTGCCGACTATCATGCGCTTACAACTCACCCTGCCACTGAGGAAATGCACCGCAATGTGCGTCAGGTGCTGGTAGAATACCTTGCTAGCGGCATCGACCCCGAAAAATCGACGGTTTACATACAGAGCGATGTGCCCGAAATTTGCGAGATGTATCTTCTGTTGAACATGAACGCTTATTTGGGCGAACTTTGTCGTACCAGCTCGTTCAAGGAGAAGGCTCGCAAGCAGCCTGAAAATGTGAATGCTGGTTTGTTGACATATCCCGTGCTTATGGCTGCCGACATACTTATGCATCATGCTGACAAGGTTCCTGTTGGTAAGGATCAGGAGCAGCATCTGGAGATGACGCGCAAGTTTGCCCGCCGTTTCAATACCATGTTCAATGTTGAGTATTTCAAGGAACCGCAGGCCTACAATTTCGGCGGCGAACTCATAAAGATTCCAGGACTTGACGGCTCCGGCAAGATGGGCAAATCGGAAGGCAACGGCATTTTCTTAGCCGACGACGAGAAGGTCATTCGCAAGAAGGTGATGAAGGCTGTTACCGACACTGGTCCAACCGAGCCAAATTCGCCTATGCAAGAACCAATACAGAACCTTTTCACGATAATGAAGGCTGTTTCTACACCTGACACAGTTGCATACTTTACGGATAAGTACAACACCTGCGAAATCCGCTACGGCGATATGAAGAAGCAACTTGCCGAGGACATTGTTGCGATAATTAAGCCAATTAACGAGCGTATAAAGGAAATAGATGCAGACAACGAATTCTTGAAACGCACCGTAATGCGCGGTGCAGAGAAAGCACGCGAAAATGCCGTGAAGACTGTAAAGGAAATGCGCGAAATAATGGGATTCAAGAGGCTGTTTTGATGATTAACAATTAGTTACACAGATCTGAAGATTGTTTACTCTAACTAAATGTTTGTGGTGATTAACAGAATATAGACAAAATTATTCACCATTTTGATATGGTTGAATGAAATTAAAATTGACCAAGATACAAATATATTTTGTTATATTGCTGGCACTTAGTGTTATAAGTGCAAATGCCCAGCATAAATGGAACTATGAATTAGGTCTTGGAGCCTCGCTCAACACGGGTAATGTCAACAACTGTAACATTAGCAACGATGCATCAATCAACCGTAACGACAGCATTGTCGCTCTCGACTTTCACTACAAGTTGCTCTATAGTTCGCTCATAAATAAGAACAACGCAGAACGAAAATGGGAAGAGTCGAACTTTGAGGTGAATGGTGGCGTAAAGATGGATTTGTTCCAGTATGGCACATATTCGCCGTTCTTGGCTTGCGAAATACTCACAAACAAGTATAAGGGCTACGATTTCAAGGTTAGCGGACTTGTGGGAATTAAGTTCAAGCTGTATGCAAAGCCATTGGTGTGTGATTATTCAATAAGTGCAGCCTTTGTATACGACTGGACGGACTATACCGATTCCACAACCTTGCCCAACAACAACTATCGCATTTCTATACGCCCAAAATTCAAGCAGAAGATAGGAGAAAACCTTACATTATCGCATTGCACTTTCTATCAGCCGTCGGTAATTGACTTCGGTGATTGCATTGTAAACAGTACCACTAAGTTACAAACTAAGCTGACAAAGATATTATTCCTTGACATTTCGTTTGTATATGAGTACCGCAGTCGTGTTCCAACCGAGGATTACAAAAAGCATGACATATATACGGAGGTTTCGTTGAAGTTGAAGATTTAAAAATCATCAATCAACTTAATCTCTTTGATGTCGCATTCGCAAAGCTGGCCAGATACTGCCTGTACGACAATTTTTCCAGATGGCTTTACATCTACGATGCTTCCGCTAATCTCATCCTTTATGCCCTGAATCTTCCACATCATAATCTTACCAAAGCAATAAAGATTCAACAGATAGTCGAGACGAAGGTCAGCAAAAGGAACATCCTTAATTTCGTTTAGCTTCTTTTCCACCATTTCCGATATTCCAGTTATAAATTCCTTAGCATCGTAGTCCTGACCAGTGATGTTCTTCAGCGAAATCGGGTTCGGCAACCACTTTGGAAACTTCTCCTGGTTGAGATTTAATCCTACACCTATTACAGATGACTTTACAACATTGCCGTCTAACTTATTTTCGATAAGTATTCCGCCGAGTTTTTTCCCGTCGTAATAAATATCGTTCGGCCACTTGATCTTCGTCGTAATGCCCTTTAATTTCAAAAATTCATATATAGCCATTGAGGTTGCCAGACTGACTTTAAAAATTTCCTCAGTCTTTACTTCGGTAAACAGTGCAATACTGAAAAGTGCGTTCTGGTTGTCGTTGCTCACCCAAATATTCTGTCCCATTCCTTTGCCTTTTGTCTGCGAATGGGTAAATACTGTTGTCGGTTCTGTTATCTCTCCCGACGAAAGTCTTTCTGAAAGGTAGGCATTAGTCGAATCAATCTCGTTGAGTTCTATGTATTTCATAGTTTTAAATCTTTTGATATACGATTTACAAAGGTAATCAATTTTCGGATGGCAATTAAACAATATTTTCAGCCAATTTGCCCTGCGTTGTCGTTAATGCCATTAATGACTTAAACGCTCGCAGGAGCATAGGCTGATTTTCATTTTCAAAAATTGCTATCCGAAACCACATTATCATAATAACAATAAATAAATATTTAATTAAATTTAATTGATGATTATTAATACTTGTGAATTGGTTAGTAAATTTGTTAAAATTCTTCTTGCAAGTTAGAGATAAAACACTTTTTTATCGCAGTGCCTAAGAGTGAAATGTTTATTATTCAGCATTTTTTCTCTCGAAGAATCTGACATTTTTCGCATCTGTTTTGATGGTTAATTTTACCTCTCCGATTGTTCAAATTGAACCATTTTTCTGTTGAAAAAAATGCATCAAAAAATAACAAAAAATCCTTGCTTAAATCCAACTTCCATATAGTCGAGCACCTTACAATTCTGCAAGAAAAATTTAATATTTTTTATTCACAGAAATAACCTTTTTGAAACCGATTCTGTTAATTTCGATTTATTTTTTCAATCAACGACTTACAAAAAAAGCGATTTTTCAATGATTTTTCATTCAGCAAATTAACCGCATTTTTGAAAAAAGTTGATAAGTTTGCTTGCATATTTCAAAGAGCGTGGAAGTCAAATTGATAATTGATAATGTACAATGAATAATGTACAATTGATAATGGATAATTATTTGCATCATTTCTGCACCCTGAGTCTGTCGAAGGGTTATAATATTATTACTAAAACCTTCACTT
The DNA here is from genome assembly GCA_017645925.1 of Bacteroidales bacterium. GTDB lineage: Bacteria > Bacteroidota > Bacteroidia > Bacteroidales > ML635J-15 > Bact-19. The sequence goes on along the minus strand of JAGCNN010000201.1, from coordinate 1,279 downwards.
CGACAGGCTCAGTGGGCGGTTGATTTTCGTTCTAGTTAAAGAATTTCTTAACCTCGTTGGCAAAGTTCTTCTCCACTTCCTTGCCATCGCGGGTCTTTGCGAGACCAGCCTTGCCAGTTTCCTTGTAATCGACATTCAGGCGTTCACCAACTTCGCGCATAGTAAGAACAACTTCATCAGGCGAAACAAACGACTTCACTCCGCTGAGTGCCATAAGTGCCGCGCTGATTGCGTGTGACGAATAAATACCGTTACGCTTTACGCAAGGAACCTCCACAAGTCCAGCAATCGGGTCGCAGATAAGACCTAGCGAGTTCTTTATTGCAATGGTAAAACCTTCAATCATTTGTTCTACATTTCCTCCTTCGAGATAAACCAAGGCTGCTGCCGCCATTGCTGCTGCCGAACCAATTTCTGCTTGGCATCCGTAGTCAGCTCCGGCAGTCGAAACATCACCAAACAGTATCATTCCGAAGAAACCTGCAATCATCAACGATTCTAGTATCTTGTCTTCTTCCGGTTTGTGAATTTCGTTGTATGCCTTCAGAACGCCTGGCAAAATTCCGCACGAACCAGCAGTAGGACAAGCGATTATAACGCCCGATTTCGCATTTATCTCGTTAACGGCTACTGCGTATGCAACTGCCTTTCCGTAAATATTGTCGAAAATCTTGTTTCCTTCGCGGTACTTGTTGATATTCTTCGAATCTTTGCCAGTAAGTTTCAATAAGGTGAGTTCGTTGCTGCGGATTCCATCGTCAACCGACTTCTGCATAATGTTCCAGTAGCTGCGCATCTTGTCATAAACCTGCTTGCGATCGGTATTCTGCAGCTGTCTTTCAATGTCAAGGATAAGGTCAATGAGATTTATTTTTTCCTCGTTTACATATTCTATAAGTTCCTCGAAAGTATGGAAAGGCATCATTGGAAGTTCGGTAGCCGAATTTTCGTTGTAAATCTTAGCAATTTTTGGTAGATTTGCGTTCTTTTCGTTGATTTTTTCAATTTTTCCACCATTCAGAACAGTGTCAATCTTTCCATCGAGTGCGAAATCCAACATTCCATCATAGAATCTAATTTCAACATTTCCGGCTCCGATTGAAAAACCTGTTACGCAGTGTGTTCCCTTGTTGGTCTTGAAGATGACTTCGGCAATGTTGGCGTTCTTCTGGTCGGCGTATCTTGCATCATCTTCGGCAGAACCTTTCTTGTATCCGTTGAATTTTGCGGTGCAGTTTGCAAACTTGATTCCGTTCTTGCTCAGCGACTGTGGATCTCC
>JAGCNN010000200.1 GCA_017645925.1 Bacteroidales bacterium | reverse complement strand
TGGCCGAACTGGTGGACGAATACGGATACAACAGCAGCGGCGAGACAATCACCGTCTGCGACCCCAGCGAGGCGTGGATTATGGAGATAATTGGCAAGGGCAAAGGCCGCAAGGGTGCCGTGTGGGTGGCTCTGCGTATTCCCGACGACTGCATCTGCGCACACGCTAACCTCAGCCGTATCAGGCAGTTTCCATTGGAACAGAAAAAGTCGTACAAGAGCATCAGTAGCAAGAACTTGCAAAACATAAATCGTCCCGAGGTGGAATGCGTGTATGCCTACGATGTGATTTCGTTGGCTCGCGAGTTGGGTTATTTCACAGGTAGCGATGAGGAATTTTCCTTCCGCGATGCATATTGTCCCATCGACTTCGAGAATGTGCGCTATGCCGATGCCCGCGTGTGGAGTTTCTTCCGTCACCACTACAACAAGTCCGAAATGGACAAGTACCTGCCATATATCAACGGTGATTTCGACAAGTGCGACCATCTTCCGCTGTGGATTAAGCCCGATGCTCCGCTTTCGCTGCGCGACCTGCAAAACGACATGCGCGACCATTTCGAAGGCACACCGCTCGACATGACCGCCGATATGACCGCTGGTCCGTGGGGAATGCCTATCCGTCCGCTACCGATGCACTTCAAGGACAAGGACAGCGTTGCGTATTTCCGCGAGCGTCCTATTGCCACGCAGCAGTCGGGATTCACAATGACCTGCCAGATGCGCTCGTGGTTGCCCGATGATGTGGGCGGTGTTATTTGGTTCAACTGCGACGATGCCAATATGGTGGCATATGTGCCTCTGTATTGCTGCATTACTCAAGTGCCAGATGCTTTCCGTCAGGAGAACAATCCGCGCAACGAGTTCTCGTTCGAGTCGGCATTTTGGATGAACAACTGGGTTGCCAATATGGTGTATCCGCGCTACTCGATGATGATTGGCGACTTGCGCAAGGCTCAGAAGGAGCTTGAGGACTACTATTTCGCCGACCAGGACAGCGTTTTGCTTGCCATCAAGAGCATGATGCCTGCCGACCGGCGCAGTTACCTTAACAGCAAGAGCATAGAATACACCGACCGTATGATGAAGCGTTGGGACAAACTCGCCAAGTATCTGATTGTAAAGTACAACGACCAGATTATCCGCCGTACTGATGAGAATGGCGACTTCCTGCGCTGGGGCTACGACACTCAAGGCTACGACCAGCAGTTCATCGATGCTATTGGCACTTCGACTGGCGACAGGTACAAGTTGGAGAAGGTGATTGAAAGACGGGAGAGGTAGAATTATTCCACTTTCATAACAAATCCGCCTCCTGGAGCTAAATGAATATCAATTGGACCAGTTGTGTTATTGAGGCGTTCTACGCGATAATCGCAGCCTTTGCGGTGGGCGTTTGCTCCGTCTTTGTAGATAACAGCATTGACACTACCGTTTACCAAGCTTGAAAGGTCGATTTTTAGGTCGCGATCAGTCCAGTTGGTGATGCCACCCACATACCATGTTGTGCCTTTACGGTGGGCGGTAACAATATATTCGCCAACTTCGCCCTGCAGAACGCGCGTTTCGTCCCACACGGTAGGAATGGAGGCGAGGAATCGGGTATAGTCCGGCTCACGCATATATTCTGTCGGTGTATCGCAAAGCATGGCAATCGGCTGGTCGAGAACTATGTAGAGTGCCAACTGGTGGCAACGGGTGCCCTGGCTCATTGGTTCTGTCCAAACAGGTGCATAGCAATATTTTGCTGCATTACGCATGGCTCCTGGCGTATAGTCCATTGGTCCGCCTGCCTGACGGATGAAAGGTATCTGCACATCGTATTTTACCATGTCGAAATCGGTAGGCGACCATTTTAGGTTCTCGAGACCATATACGCCTTCGAAGTTGAGTACATTGGGATATGTTCGGTTGATGCCTGCAGGAATGTGTGCACCATGGAAATCGAGCAACATATGATATTTGGCGCAGAGCTCGGCCGATTGGTAGTAGAATTCGTTGACTTCTTGATGGTCGCTGTCCATAAAGTCAACCTTAAATCCTTTGATGCCCATTCCGCTATAATGCTTGCAGACTTTCTCCATATCGCGCTTGAATGCATAATATCCTGCCCAAAGTATTAGTCCTACGCCACGATCATTGGCATATTTCGTAAGCATTGGCAGGTCGATTTCAGGCACCACTTGCAAGAGGTCTGCCTTTAGGTTGACAGCCCAACCTTCATCGAGAATGACATATTCGATACCATATTGTGCAGCAAAGTCGATGTAATATTTGTAGGTGTCGTTGTTAATGCCTGCTACAAAGTCAACACCGCTAATGTTCCAGCAGTTCCACCAGTCCCATGCCACTTTGCCAGGGCGTATCCAACTGATGTCGCTGAGACGGCAGGCAGGAGCAAGCAGATAACTCAAGTTGTTCATTGCCAATTCGGTATCGGTATGCGCCACCATGGCAATGCGCCAAGGCGTTTCGTTGCCCTTTGAGAGTTGGGCAATCCAATTTTTGCGGGTCTTTACAATCTCCTGCAGATTGTTATGTCCGCCTTGCTCTGTCTGGTCGGGACATGGTGCCTGGTCGCCACGCAGCTGACCGGCAATGCCTGTGCCTTTTAGGTAAAGTCCCGGAAAATGTTCCTGATGGCTTTCGGTAAGGCAAACCTGTATTCCGTTAGCAGCATGCACCACCAACGGCAGAAAAACCAAATGGCGCGGGTCAAGTTGCGACAGCGTATCGGTGGTATAGATGTTTTCGAACGAATTGAAATATTGTCCAGTAGGATTTTTCTCGTCGAAGCCACGCACGTATGGCACTGTTGCTTGCCAGTCGGCGGCAAAATTGTATTCTACCAGTTCGGTCTTTACGGTGCAGGCTTGGTCGGTGCGGTAGCGGTAGACAAATCCTTCATCGTAGGCACGGAAATCTACCCATAGGCCGTCCTTTATTTGCAGTGTGAGTTCGTTGTAGTGGTTTCGCATCTCGGCTTGGCGGTAGAATGGCGACGGCACCTTCTCGTCAACAGAACGGCGTGTAACCTTTTTCACAGGCAGACGGTCGGTAGTCGTTGTGCCATATACACGATTGAGTGTCAAGCGAGAACGCTTCAAAATCTGCACTCCGTCAAAAGTTATGTCGTAGGACAGTTCATCGTCGCTTGAGGCTACAATGTTGCTTACTAGTTTGCCATTGGGCGAGGTTAGGATATAACTTTGCTCCCGTGCTACAGCCAGCGTACCAGAGAGTAGCATAACGAGTAGCATACAAATCTTAAGGTTGTTGTTCATGTGTTTATCGGTATTATTTCAATAATTTTCTTATTTGGTTTTCTGATGCATCGGGAAGCAAATTCTGCAGATAGTCCATCATCCTTTTGTACGATTCATCAGGCGAGCGTAGGCATTGGCAGGCAGGCTTGCCATATAGTAGTTCTGGTGTTGTCAGCAGCGACCAGCCCCAGCCGTATTCGTGACCATGCTTGTCGGTAGGATACACAAAATCTTCGGTAACAATGCGGCAAGCCATCTGCAGGCGGGTGACATAGCTGTCGAAACGACTGCGCATCTTCGGTCCGTCGAAACCGCAAGCCGAACGCAATTCCCGTGTAATCATACTGCCGCGACTGCTCAGGATTGCCAATATTGTTTCTTCGATTGAGCCTTCGTCGGGTGCGCGATGCGTACTGCGGCGATAGTTGCAGAAGTCAGGCCACCATTCGGTGCTTATGAAACCTGCCTTTCCAGCGAAAAACTTACCATACACGCAGTCGCCTTCCCTTACTATGTCGCCTTTCCATTTCCACAAAGGCCAGTCCCAGCCGCCATCGGGCAGTTGTACATAGCGGCAGTCGGGGTCAACCAGCGCATTTGCCGAAAAACCGTAAATTCCGTTCTCCAGCAAAGGCAGAAAGCCAATCTGCTGAATGGCGTCCATCATTTCGGCGCAGTCGTGTATGTTGTAGCGTAACATATCGCAAAGATAAGACAAAGTTCGAGAAATGCCGATTATTTGTAGGTGCAAAAAATTGTCGTAAATTTTGTTATCAACAAAAAATCATATAGATTTGTAGTTTGTTAGCGCACGAACATTAAATTTTGATGGCAAGATATTTTTTCACATTACTATTGTCGCTTGTTGCATTGTTTTCATACTCGCAACAAGTTGTTACTTTTACTGTGAAGAACTTTGACACGAAAGAAGTTCTACCATTTTGCAATGTTGGCATAGAAGGTTCTGGTTTGGGCGGAATTACAAATGAAGATGGGGTGATAACAATGAAAATTCCTGAATCATATTCAACAGCGACAATATCAATATCCCACATAGGATACGAACCCCAAAAAATCAAGATTTCAGACATAGGCGACGAAAAAAGAGTGGTTTACTTAAAGGAAAGTGCATATATTCTGCCGGAAGTGGAAATAAGTTCCAATGATGACGAATGGTTTAAGATTCTCAATAAATGCAGAAGTGTAAATATCAAGCAGAAAAATATATCTCGAGCAAAGGCTTTCTATTCCATAGAATCTACCAAGGATGACTTGCCGTTGGAAGTAGTAGAATGTTTTTACAATGCTGATATTAATGGACTTAATGTCAAAGATTTGGCATTTAAGAATGGAAAATTATTTCTGAACAAAAGCGAAAGCGGATGGAGAACTTTAAATGCTTCAGAGACATACAAGCATTTTGATGTATTCCAGGAGACAGATTTGTTCCCGTCGTCAATTCTTTGTTTTGGTTTATCTGGAATGAAAAAAAGATTCAATGTAGAGATGGAATTTACTGACGATTTGTATAAAGTCTTTTTTTCGCCGAAAGATAAAAGCGGGGCGTATTTTTCGGGTTACATATTTATTGATAGATCTGACTTTAGTTTGAAGCATATCGAATATTTTACCGACAATGCAACAATCTACCCGTTTTTACCTATATATCCCGACGATAGCATTAGTAAAGTTTCGTTGAGCATAAATGAAACATTTGCAGATAATGGCGTTAATTTATTACCCGAATTAGTGAGATACGATTATTCGTTTGATTATTACAGCAGAAGATATGGCGTGTTGCACAAAGTAGAATCAAAATCATTTTTGTACTTGTATGACTATGGAAAATCGTTTGTTGATCCATTGTTCGACTTTTATGCTGACCCTACGGATTACAGAAAAATTTCGCTAATTCCATACAATGATGTTTTCTGGAAGCAAAATTACAAGTTTACTATTAGTGAATCCAAATCCGAAAAGATTGATTATTTTGAACGGGAAGAGCAGTCTTTTGACTATAATTCAAGTACAAGTGAGGAGACGATTTTCGGTGACGCCATTGTTGCTCAAATTGAAAATAACACTGATAATTTTCGGCACATAGGATTCTTTGAAATTCCATATATAAAATGGAATAATGATGTTAAATTATTAGTTCACGAAAAGCGACCACAATCAGAAAATTCTATTGAAAACATTATTGCTACTTCTCAGAAATATAAGTTTGTTGTACTGATTCTGCTGGACATAACAGAACTTGACGATTCCATTCATTGGCAATCGTTTACAATATTCGACCCGTTCCAATCGTATTACGAATACGAGGAACATCCTACCGAAAATATATTTGCGTGCGTGAATATTTATTTTGCGCTTTGTGAGGACATTCGCTTGGAAATGGAAGAAAACATAAAGAAAAATCATCGCTCGGTTGAAGACATTAGGCGAATATATAGTGAAACAAAAAATGAATTGGAAAATTTCAGGAAAAAGTATTTCCGTGAGGTTGGACTAGGTGAAAATTTATTTGAGTTGCGACTATACAACGCGATGGTTATTAAGAAATTCGGAATCGATTATATTGAGATGTTTAAAACCTTCCATAAAAATGAAAATGAACGGTAATTTGTGGTTTATTATCAAACCATCTCAAACAACCTAGAAACATCTTTTATTTGTACTTAATTGTTTTCGACAGTGGACTTGTGTTGCAGAATTTTTTGTATCTTCTTATGTTAAAATTATTATTCAAAATATTTCATTTTATGCATTGACTAATTGATTTGTTTTATATTTTTGCGATGTGAAAAAAGTGCAAAATTCGGAACCGAACTTCCGATTTTCATAAAAAATTCGGAAGTGTACTTACCAATTTTTTAGGTTTATGTATAAGAGATTTTTTGACATAAAGAACAAATTAGATGAAGGTATGTTCTTGTTTGGCGCACGTCAGACAGGCAAATCCACCCTTTTGAAAGAACGGTTTAAAGATGCAATCTATTATGATTTGCTCAATCCTAATGTACGTAGAGCCTTCAAGTTAAATCCCAATTCCTTTTGGGAGGCTCTTCAGGATAAAAATGCTGGTACGCTTGTAATAGTAGATGAAATCCAAAAAGTTCCAGAACTTTTGGACATTGTACATTCTCTTATGGTGGACAGGGGCTTATTCTTCATCCTCAGCGGTTCCAGCGCAAGAAAACTTAAGCGCTCAGGTGCCAATACTCTTGGAGGACGTGCCATCCCGGAAACACTTTATCCACTTGTGTGGCCAGAGGTTACTGATTTTCAAATTGACCGTGCCGTCCAAAATGGCATGATTCCCCGTCATTATATGGTTGAAGATGCAACTAAGCGTCTTTCTGGCTATGTAAAAGTTTACCTTGACGAAGAAATCAGAGCAGAAGGAGAAGTAAGGGAACTTGATGCATTTGAGCGTTTCATGGAGGTTGCAGCCATTTCAGATGGAGAAATGCTGAACTATGCTAACATTGCTTCTGATTGTGGCGTTTCTGCAAAAACGGTAAAGTCGTATTTTCAGATTCTTTATGATACGCTTATCGGGTACGAAATCCCTGCATTTAGGAAAGAAATCAAACGTAAGGTTGTCCAGTCTCCTCGGTTCTACTATTTTGATGTCGGTCTTGCAAACTATCTTATGGGACGGCATTCCTTGAAGCGTGGCACTGATGATTATGGTCATGCCTTTGAACACTATGTGATGCAGGAAATCATTGCATATAAAGGGTACAACGACAAGCGGGACGTTATCTCCTATTGGCACACTTACGATAAAAAAGAAGTAGATGCTGTTATAGGTGATGCTAAAGTGGCTATTGAAATAAAATCCACTGAGCATGTGGAAACAAAGCATAAAAAAGGTCTCAAGGCCTTCAATGATGAACATCCTGACTGTCGCTTGATTCTAGTGTCACTTGACCCCATCACTCGAAAATCAGGAGATATAGAACTGATATATATACTGGACTTCCTGAAAATGCTTTGGAATGGAGAAATATTTTAACACGATTATAGGAATTCAGGCGTATGATTGTGGTGCAGAAACCATTTCAAACAACATCAAACCATTTCAAACCATCTCAAACAACCCAGAAACATCTTTTATTTGTACTTAATTGTTTTTTCCTATTTTTGCATCAGTTATACTAACATTAACCGAAAAACAATGCATATTTCATATCAAATAAGGTGGTTTGCAAAGAAATTCTTGTTGCTGCTTGCTCTGGCGTTCTGTATGCCGGCATTTGGTCAGCACGAGCAGAAGCCGATGAGCATAGAGCAGCGGATTTACAATGTGTTGCAGAATCCTAAATATGTGGCTGTTGTGGCTCATCGTGGCGACTGGCGCAACTGGCCCGAAAAATCATTTCCCGCAATAGAATCGGCAATAAATATGGGCGTAGATATAGTGGAAATAGATGTCAAGTTGACACGCGACAGCGTTCTGGTGCTCTGTCACGACTGGACGCTCAACCGCACTACCACAGGCAATGGCGCTATACGCGACTACACCTACGAGCAACTGCTTGCCTACGACCTTAAGCGCGGTCACGGTATTGCTATCCCTGGACTGAAAATCCCAACACTGAAGCAAGCATTGGAACTTTGCAAAGACCGCGTGCTTGTGAATGTTGACCAAGGTTTCGACTACTACGACCAAGTGCTGGCGATTACAGAAGAACTCGGAATGACCAATCAGGTGATTATCAAGAGTGGATGGTCAAGCGAAAAGGTTACGGCAGTGCTGAAACAGCACGACAAGAATATGATTTATATGCCAGTGGTAAGCATTTCGGAAGGAACGGACTTGTCGGCTTACGATGAGTATTTTACATTGAACCCACCTGCTTTCGAACTTTGCTTCGGCAAACTAAACGAAAAAGTAAAATCTCTCGCTAGCAAGGTTGCAGCATCTGGAGCAAAAGTTTGGGTTAATACCCTGTGGGGTTCGCTTTGTGGCAATTATGATGACGACCGTGCATTTGTCAGTCCCGATCCCGATTTGATTTATGGTCCAATTCTCGACATAGGCACAAATATCATTCAAACCGACCGACCGGAGTTTCTCATAAAGTACCTTGAGAAGAAGGGGAGGAGGTAGTTTCTTCAAGACTTCACAATATTGATTTTGCCCACATTATTAAAAAAATTAGCACACAAAAAAATTCATAGTATATAAGTGATAAATCCCTTATAAAATAAGGCTTTATTTTGCTAATAGAGTTATTACTAATAAAATTATTACTAAATGCTTTGTTAGCAAAAAATAAATGCATATCTTTGCAACGTCACTTATAAAAAATACAAGCATGGAAAATCCTTTCATCTACGGAGTTGCAACGCACGGCGATTGTTTCACCGACCGCGAAAAAGAAACAGAACGCTTGAAAATGAATTTTACGCACGGCATAAACACAATGATAATCTCTCCGCGCCGGTGGGGAAAGACTTCACTTGTGAACCATGTTGCCGAACTGCTTGCCGACAACGACAAGGTGAAAGTTGTAAGGATGGATGCTTTCAGTTGCCGAACCGAAGACGATTTCTACAAACTTTTCGCAACCGAAATAATAAAGCAGACAAGCAACAAGGTTGAACAATGGCTTATCGATGCCAAGCATTTCCTTTCAAACTTGGTTCCTCACTTGACAATGAGCACCGAGCCGGGAAACGAAATTTCGTTATCGCTCGAAGCCATAAACCACAAATACACCGCCGATGTGCTGACCTTGCCGGAACGCATTGCCCTAGAAAAAGGATTCGGCGTAGTTGTGTGCATCGACGAATTCCAGCAGATAGCCGACTTCCGCCATTCGTTGTCGTTCCAGAGAAAACTGCGCTCGGTATGGCAACTACAGCAAAACACTTCATATTGCCTTTTCGGTAGCAAGCGCCACATTCTGATGGGAATGTTCGGCAAGTCAAGTTTTCCATTCTACCGTTTCGGCGACCTAATGTTTCTTGAAAGAATCCCCGTCTCGTACTGGACAGCATACGTCCAAAAACGCTTCGAAAGTACAGGGAAACATATATCTGCCGAACTGTGCGAAAAGCTGTGCGAATACGTCGAAAGCAACTCGTCATACGTTCAGCAATTGGCTTGGCTTATATGGACTTTCACAACCGACACTGCTACAGACCAAAGTTTTGAACTCGCCAAAGAAGAAATTATGAGGCAAAACCATGTCCTTTTCCAGAAATACATCGATGAACTGTCAAGTTACCAGATAAGTATGATGCGAGCAATCGCCAATGGTCACAGCACCGACCTATCCACCAAAAATGTCATCGAAGAATATAACCTTGCATCCACTGCAAATGTTGCAAGTATGAGAAAGTCATTGGAAGCCCGCGAACTTATTGAAGTGTCTGCAAAATCTTATGCAATATCAGATCCTTTGTTCGCAAAATGGATATGTAAAAATGTGTAGCATATAAACCACAAAACCCTTATAAAACAAGGCTTTGTTTTGCTAATAGAGTTATTACTAATAACATTATTACTTATATGTTTATTAGCAAATTCTGAATACCGTGCGTTTTTTATAAAGAACACTTTTTTATTGAAAGTGTATTTTGCAAAGAACGCCATTCATTTCCCCAAAAATCACTATCTTTGCTGAAAATATTCAATTGATTTATGCAAATCACTAATCTTTTGGAATACACCACCAGAGCCGAATTGCGCCAGTGGCTCATTGACAACCACAAGACAGCCAAGGATTGTTGGGTTACGACAAACCGCACCAAAATTCAACGCACAGACTGCATTCCATACATTGAAGTGGTTGAAGAAGCACTTTGCTTCGGTTGGATTGACAGTACGCTCAAGCGTCTGCCCGATGGCAGATGTGCCCAACGCCTTTCGCCACGCCGCAAAAATAGCCACTGGACGGAGTTAAACAAACAACGTTGTCGCGACCTCATTGCTCGGGGACTCATGACCGTCAGCGGTCTGCAAGCGATGCCGAAATAGCAACAATTTTTACCCTCTGCGTCATCCCGTAAAACAAAGCGAACCGACTAAGGAACGTGTCGTGTGAGCCTGTCTGTACGAAATCTCCAGTTGAAATGGGTTCAGTTGGAGATTCCGCACAGTTGAACAATATTACGCTTCCCGTTCCGTATCGCGTTATTGTTCTAACTTGCGGAATGACAAATAAGAGGGTTAAACTATATCTATTTTAACCCTTTGGCGGGATTAAAAAATCATTGAAAAAAAACAGATAAAAAGTTGTACATATCGTTGATTTTTAATAATTT
>JAGCNN010000199.1 GCA_017645925.1 Bacteroidales bacterium | reverse complement strand
TTTGTAGGCTCGTTGTCGAACTTCTCAAACATGAAGCTCAACATTTCGCTCAAGAACATCAAGCTGAAGGATATGTCGCCGTATTGTGTACATTATACCGCTTATCCGCTTACCGATGGTATTTTGTCGCTTTCGAGCATAAGCACAATCACAAACAACTACCTTAACAGTTCCAACGAGCTTAACATCTTGAACTGCACGGTAGAAAAGAAGCGCAAGGACGTGAAAGCCGAATACAGCAACATTCCGTTGAAGGCTGGTCTTTACATCTTGTCCGACAGAAACAAGAAGATTTCAATAGATTTGCCCGTAACCGGCAACATTGACGACCCGTCGTTCAAACTTGGTAAGTTGATATGGAAGACTTTCTGTAACCTCATGGTGAAGATTGCCGCAAGTCCGTTTGATGCATTCAAGAAGAATGGTGGCGAAGATAATTTCAGGGATATGTACATGGAAATTACTGACCGCACTCTTACCGTTGAGAACTACCAGCAGCTCAACAAGTTGTCGGAAGAATTCCTTGACATAATTGCCGACAAACCCGACATCAAGCTGGAAATAACCCAGTCGCTTGACAAGACCACCAACCTGAACCAGATTGCTTTGTTCCGACTGAAGATGGATTGCTACCTGGAAGAAACCGGCAAGACCCGCGAGGAACTCACCGTGGAGGAATACAAGGCAATCCAGGCTATGCGCGACAAGGATCCGAAACTGGTTGACTATGCCAAGGCGAAGGCCAATGCCCGCAACACCACCGAGGCTGCCATGAAACTTTATTCGGGCGCAGAACTCGAAGGTATGTATAAGATGATGAACGGTATGCGTGAGAAAAATCTGCGCGAATACTTCTCTGGTCAGGGAATTCCATCGGACAAGGTTACTTTTGCTCCAATTGACGAGGCCAGCCAGAACAAGAACAAGATTACCATCAAGTTCGGTATGGACTTGCCCGACAATGTTGACGACATAGTATTGGACGAGGACGAATAGGAAGCGAGAGTCTAAAAGAAGAAGGAAATCAAACCGTGACAGTTTGTCACGGTTTAAAACTGCGGTCTGTAGATGGCAAAATGCGATTAACGGATATCACTGATACAAAGCAACTTTAGGTAAAAATTAATTTGCCTTACCAAACCAATATTGATAAAAACACAATGGCAAACCCAACTACAAAACAGGAACTTTTAACCGCCATAGCTGATGGTTATGCAAAACTGAACGAACAGATTGACAAGATGAGTGCAGAAGAAATTGCCGCACCATTCACATTTACTGCCGACCCTAAGAAATGCGGTGTCAGGTGGCAGAACGACCGATGCCTACGCGACCTGCTTACACATTTGTACGAATGGCAGGTGCTGATGGAAATATTTGTGAAGAATATCTGCGAAGGACACCCAAAAGACTATTTGCCCGACGAATACCGCAAGAACTATCACGAGATGGACAGGATGCTTGTCGAAAAGCACCAAAACACCACATTGGAAGAGGCAAAGGAACTATTGTCACAGTCTCATCAGAATATGCTTGACCTTGCCGAAAGTTTTTCTGAAGAAGAATTGTTTACGAAAGGTTACTTTAAATGCACTTACACCACTACAATGGCAGCATATTTCTTGAGCGTAACGGCAAGTCCGTATTTGCAGGCTGTAAAACTGCTGAAAATGCATCAGAAGAATTGCAAAGGAAAATGAAACGGTTACAAATTGTAACCAGTTGAAACTTCGTGCAAATGCAAGCGATTATTTGCTTGAAGCAACTGATGAAAATTGATTGAATAGTACAAATTTTCGATTCAATCGTAAATTTGTACGAATATTGTGTATTTTTGTTGGTTATTAAAGAGTTGATATGTCTTTACATTAGGTGTATGTAAAGATGCTCCAATTTTCCCCCCTTTTCTATTTGTCCCCATAATGTCCGTAGGCGGCGAGGACATTTACAATTACAACCTCTTCCTTTATTTCGTAGATTAGTCTGTGCTTGCTTGTTATGTGCCGCGACCATTTTCCTGCTTTGTCGCCTTTCAGTTGCTCGGGGTGACCTGTGCCTGTGGTGGGATGTTCTTTCAGTTCAGAAATCAATCCGTCCAACTTCTTATATGCCTTTGGTTCATTGCGTCTAAGTTTTACGATGTCAGCAATGGCGTTTTTTGAAAATTCAATCTTGTACATTTGTCACCCTTTCCAAAAACTCATCCAACGTTTCATCTGGTTTCATCACCGAATATTCCCCTCTCTCGATTTGTTTCTCGGATTCTTCTATTTTGGCGAAAAACTCTTCCTTCGACATGAGCGTATCATCTTCCTTGACCTTGCGAATGACAAAGCTGCCCTTGTCCCTGCTCTTCAGTATAAGTTCTTGACCTGATGAAATATAGCCTAAATATGTAGCCATATTGTTCCTGAATTCCCTTGTTGAAACTACTTCCATAATATTCTTTTTTTTTGTGTGTACCAAAATGAGACACAAAGATAATGCAAATTTTTTTTATTGCAATATCAAAATCATCGAATTGTCAAATCCCCAAATCCCCAAATAAAAACATTCCATCCTTTATTCTCACAGACGTTGCCCGCAACGTCTCTACAAATCATTGCTGACGGCGCAACGCATTGCGCCGCTACATTGTGCAATCGTGCCATGACGCGATTCTGTAATCATCAAATCATCAAATCCATCAAATTTTCAAATTTTTCAATCGTACATCCAAAATCCTAAATTTTCCTTACCTTTGCCCGAAAATTCTAAATATTGAACAAAATGTAGAAACCAAATTATATTGACATAGAAATAGCTGTATTTGTAACAGACCTTGTGTTCTAAATTTCCACAAGCCATCTTCGGGTGGCATAACATCTCAAGGAAAGTTGCCAAATGCCGTCTTGCTACGGCGTGGAGTAACTTGTTTAGAGATGTAGGGCGTGGAAACCCTTGAACACAGGCAAGATATTAAAATCCACGCTTTTTTTGTGCCGGTACACAAACGCAACACAGGATGGACACGCAGCAGAAACTTCACATAGGGCAGATGATTAAAGCCGTCTTTGACGAGAACGGCATGAGCGTTACCGAATTTGCACGGCGTATCCACACCGCACGTTCCAATGTGTATTTCATCTTCGAGCGTCCGTCAATCGACTTGAACCAGCTTCTTGACATTTGCGATGCCTTGGAACACAACTTCTTGGACGATATTCAAGTACAGCGAGGCATGAAAAACAAACTTTCCCCCTGCGAAATCCATATCAACTTGAATCTTGATGGCATGCTGGACGAAAAAGTTGCTTCCGTAAGGCGTCTGCTCAAAGATTTGGCAGATGTGAAATAGTCTGCAAAAATGACAAATCTGTCTGTAATATTGACGGTGCTAAGTGGGCAGATAGCCTTAGGTATATGTAATTTTACGAAAAAATTATTTGTATGCATATTTTGGAAGTTAAGACGGATAAACGATACCAAACTATTGGTTTGGCGTTGAACTTTGCATACGTAGAAACCAGTAAATTACCATTTATTAACATTTTAAATTCATAAAAGCTATGGCAGAATTTAGTATTGACGGCCGCATGAAGGTCAAAACATTGAGAAAGCAGTTCAAGGATGCTTTTGGTGCAACTTTGAGAGTTTACAAGGGCAACCAATTCGCTGATGAAGATGCAACTTTGGCGTCTATTCGCGTAGGTGATGCTAAGGGTGGCGAACTCAAGTGTGCAGGAAACCTCAAGGTTGGAAACTTTGAAAACAAGATGAAGGAAATGTTTGGCGTAACCGTACAGGTTGCCAACAAGAATGACAGCGCTCTCGCCGACAACGATGGCACTATCGCTGCAGCAGGAAAATAAGTATAAAATTTTATGTCCATTTGTTTAATAATTAATGATTAAAATTTATAAAAATGGGTTTATTAGATAACATTAAGGATCATTTCAACAAGGCGGAATTTACGGTTGCTCCGAACAAGAAGCTCAAGACCATTTCTGCCGATTTCAAGAAGACATTCGATTTGACACTGGCATTTTATAAGGGTGCAGTGCTGGCAGACCCCGAGATGACACTCGCCGCCTTGAACAAGAAGACAACCAAGGACGTGAATACCAAGGCCGACGGTCTGAAGATTAAGGGCAGCACCAAGGTAAGCGATGCCGAAAAACTGTTCGACCAGAATTTTGGCGTTACCGTGCAGATTAAGGACAAGGCAGGAAAAGTTTGCGTGCCAAACGGCATTACAATAGGACAGGCAGCAAGAGGTGAATATAAGTAAATTTTAGAAACTATGTCAGACAGCGAATTACACGAGAATTTACGTTGGGATAACGTAGAATACGGAAAGGTGTGTAGAAGACTTGAAGAATTGGATGAAGAAATAAAAGAAATCCGCAAGTCCATTGAAGCTCACAACATCGAAAAACTAGAGCAGAAATTAAAAGACTTAAAGTCTCAAGAAGACAATCTTCGCGAACAAATAAACCGCATACCCGATGATGAAATAAATGCTCGGATTGACAAATACAATCAGGCAGTGGAAGAACTGAAAAAGGCTACAACCCGTTCAAATGTTGCTGAACGTGATTTGAACGATATATGTCTCATTCAGGTGCAAACCAAAAAGTTCAAAGCTGGAGAGAAAAAAGCATTGGAAGAAAGAGCCAGTGCTGCTGCCTTATTGTCAATTGAAGCGAAGAAAGAGATGGAACGTTGCCAGAGTGTGGCGTATGAGGCAAGGGCTGGTGTTGAATTATTCGTCAAAATAGAGGACGTAAGAAAAAATATAAAGGAAGTGGAAGGTATGTTGGACTATGCTAGAACTAGTACAGACCAAGAGAAACTTGACAAAATGCAAGAAGAGAAGGCCTCACTGGAACAGCAAAAGACTGACATTTTTGTGAGATACAAGAAAAGACGCAAAATTAAGATTCTAGTTCTTTCCATTGTTGGTTTTAATATCTTCCTCTTTTTTATCCTACTTATAATCTTTCTAATTTTATTTATTTTTTAATATTTAATTCCCCGGCAGAAAGACATGAAGGATGAAGTTCTTTCCATTATGAAGTTGATGGCGGAGAAACTCAACGAGGAGGTGTCTGTTGATAAGCGTACCTACAACGACCAGCGAACACTTATCTGTCAGTTGTTCAATGCTACATCGAGCAAGGCCTACAACGTAGGCAGCATCATGCTCCGCTTGACTGTGATAGACTCTCTCTATGCCACAAATGCCCCCTACAGCTACTTCTCCATAGAGGAGATGGCGCAACGCATCGTTGAACTTGGGAGCGAAACAGAAACCTGCCAGCGTTTTGCCAACTACGCCTTGCAAAAAGAAGATGACGATGTTAGGGCTTTGTTCGATGAACCGTTTGGCATACGCAAGAATCTTGCCGATGGTAGCAAACAAGTGTCGCTTCTGTCGAAGTACGCATACTATTGTCTTGTGCAACAGGGAGATAAATATCCTATGGGATTCCCAATATACGATAGCCTTGCAAAAGATATCTATCCAAAATTGTGGAAAAAACTTCTTCCTAAAGAAAAAATGAAAGGCAGTGACAGTATGGAGAATTATATTGAAGACCTGTCAAAAATATGCAATTCGCTTTTCGAGGAAGGAAATACAATATATGGTATGCAGCAATTTGACCTGCTTGATGCCTACCTTTGGCGTATGGGCAAATTCTCCAATGGAAACTTGTCGCTGCTGCTAGAACGCGGCAACTATGTACAATTCATAAAAAACCTTGAACTGCAAGCCAATACGACAATAGGCAAGGATGGCAAAATAGAGTTTGAGCTTCTTCCCAAATATGCAGAACGGATGGGTAAAAAATATAACGGCAAGCATCTCATTGGCAAGAAACGTATCAACATTAGCGACAACCCCAATACTGTTAATGTGGACGACCTTGTTTTGTGTGAGTTCTTGGAAGGAACCAAAAATCCTTTTGCAGGATTGAAGGAGGAAGATGCTCTGAGATCCATATATAAACATTGGAAGGAAAATTATGGTTGTAAAGATTCTTCTGCAGGTGTTTCTGAATTTAAGCCCATGCCCAAGCCAATACCTATTAATAATACATTGACCGTAGCTTCTATTTCTGAGGCATTCAAGAGCCAGTTTGGTGCCGTCCTGCGCATCTACAATGGACGCTCGAAGGCTGATGGAGGAATGTCGCTGCAGGAGGTTGGTCTCAAGCAGGAAATCAACACTACATTCGATGGCAAGCAGAAGGTTGGCGACTTTATCGCTCAGATGGCAAAAGTTGGACTTACCGTGAAAGTTTACACCTGCGACGACTGGGTAGCTGTGCTTGATGGACTTACACTCGAACAGGCCGGCAAAGTAAAGAAAAGTGCAACCAAGGCCGATATGGAGAAAATGCTATAATGTAAAACAACTTAAATGATACGCTAATAATTCAAAAAACTAATAATAAAAACAGAAGATTATGGTAAATAAAGTACGCGTCTATGGTAAGGCGCAAAACCGCACGGCACTGGGAATTATGAACGCCTATATGGTGATGTATCCTCATGCCACAATGGAAGACCTTCAAAAGGCATTCCCCAACGAGTTGAACCCCGACAGCGGAGTGAAGGTGAACTTCGTAAAGGCTGGCGACAAGGGCACCGATGCCAACTGGAACGGATTTTTCCAGAAGGATGACGAACTGCTCACTATGGGCGACGGCACCAAGGTGGCTGTGGTAAGCATGTGGACCAAGCCCAGTTTCGACCGCCTTGTAAGCCACGCCGCACAGTACGGCATCGAGGTCGCAAAGTTCGAGGAAGCGGATGGCGGTGGCAAGAAAGGCAGTTTCCGCCTTGAGTACCTTAACGGATATGTTCCGCCCGCACCAAAGAAGAAGATTCCGATGTGGGTGTGGATTATTCTGGCAGTAATCATAATTGCCGTAATAGTCATTCTGGCAATGCGCGGATGCAGGGAACAGCAGGTAGTTGTAGAGGAGAAGATTGTTACCGACACCATTGTGGTGAGGGATACCGTTTACCTGACGCAGATTGAGGAAATCGAAAGCAACTACAATGCAGCCGAATTTGTACAAGGCAAGGCCGAATTGTCGGAAAACGCAAAGTTCGTATTGCACGACTTGGCAAAGGTGATGCAGAAGCACCCCGAAATCCGTCTGCGCCTCGAAGGTCACACCTCGGCAGAAGGCGATGTTGCTGCAAACCAGAAACTTTCGGAAGACCGCGCCCAGGCAGCAGTTGACTTCCTTGTAAGTCACGAGGGTATTGACGCATCTCGTCTCGAAGCAGTTGGCAAAGGTTCTACTGAACTGAAGAACACCGACGACCCGATGGCTCCGGAAAACAGAAGGACGGAATTTATTGTGTTGGAGTAAGATAAAAAATTTTTTCGGAAAATGAATATAATACAGAAAGAAGAGGAATCTTCAAAGCAATATTCCATAACGACTTTAAGAACAAAAGAAGGAATAGAGCTTGCTGAATTGACACATAATAACGTGGCTTTGGTAGAAGCTATGATTAGTTACGATTCGGACTACAGCAACTCTGGCAATACCGAGAGTGAAACATCTTCGGCATATTGGTTAACGAAACTTAAGAAGGAAGTTTTCGGAAACAATAAAAGCAAATCCGATTACAGGAAAATCATCGAAAATTGCGTTCAATACATAGACTCCGAGAACTCTACACATTTGAATGCTGACGGTGTTGGGAGAAAGCAAATGACTGAAAGGCTGGTGAAACTCGACAAGGCAAAACTTGTAGAATATCTCCGTAATCCTGAGAAGGAGAATTACAAATTAATAGAAATACTTACGGAAAAGACAGTGCCAGAAGATAGTAAATATCACGGACGTAAGAATTTCTCATTTGCAACAAAATTCTGCCATTATGCTTGCTACTACCTGTTTGAAGGACAGCAGGAACAGGACAACTTCTCCATATACGATAGTATAGTTGCAGAGCATTTGCCCGATTATGCAAAACATTTCAAAACAGAACTAAAAAAAGGCTACAACTTGAATTATAAAGCATATATAACATCGATAGATGCTATTCGTGCGAAAGGTAAAGAACTGATCAGCCGTAATGGTTTCGACCATTTGCTGTGGTACTTTCATAAAGCAAGATAAGTGGAATTATTAATCATTAAAAAATAACGAGTGGTGTTTGCAGACAGAAAAGAGCGCGACAAGGAAAAATTGCAAATGTTGACATTGGCAAGGCAGCCATTCTGCAATAACAACCAGCAATTGAAAGCAATGTTTGATTTAGCAAAAGATTTAATAACTCATTAAAAATATATAGAAATGTCTGAAAGAACTCATATAGAAAGACATAAAGGTGGTAAAATCTTTATTGAAGGAGATGTAAAAACTACAGAATATAATGGTGCTGTATATCAATTATACGACAATGACAACACCGCGAGGTTGCTGTATGTGAAGAAAATAAAAAATGGTCTCTTTGGAATTGGAGATGCTGTTCTGACAATTCCATCCACCGTAAAAAGTTTGTTTAAATCATATACCGTGGTTGGATGTGCAACGGCATGTTATACAAAAGGCACTGAAATTACTACTATTCAAACTGATTGGAAAGTAGATAGAAGAAGGAAAGACGGCGGATACTATACAGGTAGCCATACTTTTGAATTTGAAAAAGAGGAGGATATAAACACATTTGAATTTATTGATAAGAATAAAGTGAAGGAAGTACATTTTCCCGAGACTTGGAGAGATGAAGATATTCCTAGTCTTAGTTTTTTTGAACATTTGGAAAAAGTTACTATTCCCAACTCAGTTACGAAAATCGATAGATATACATTTAACGGTTGCGTAAGCCTGACAACAATAAATATTCCCGATTCTGTGACTAGCATTGGGGAAAGTGCATTTAAAAGTTGTCGCGGTCTTACTACAATTAATATTCCCGATTCTGTAACGGAAATTGGAGAAGGCGCATTTTATAATTGCAGCGGACTGACCTCTGTAACCATTGGAAAATCTGTTACGAAAATCGAAAAAAATGCATTTGATAATTGTAAGGCTTTGACTACCATAAATTTCAATGCAACAAATTGCTCGAAAATGGGAAATGATTATGAACGGGTGTTTGATATAGAATCTTTAAAAGTCATTAATATATGTGAAAACGTAACAAGTATTCCAAGGTATGCATTTTATAATTGTAGAGGACTGTCAGAAATAACAATACCCAATTCTGTCACGGAAATTGGCTACAATGCATTTGAAGGATGTACAGGACTGACATCTGTGACAATACCCAATTCTGTGACGAGCATTGGTAGTAGTGCATTTGCAGGATGTTGTAGACTGACATCGTTTAAAATACCCAATTCAGTCACGAGTATTAATATTAATGTATTTTATAAATGCACAGGCTTGAAATCGGTAACAATTCCCAATTCTGTAACAGAAATCTGTCAAGGAGCATTTCAGGGTTGCGGAGTGACATCAATCAATATTCCCAATTCGGTAACGAGCATTGGCAAATACGCATTTAAAGATTGCACCAACCTGACATCAGTATATTATACAGGTAGCATTGCTCAATGGTGCAGTGTTCAAAACGACGGTGGAGATGGTGCCCCTCTTGTTTATGCACACAATTTATATATTGATGATAATCTTGTGACAAATTTAGTTATTCCTGAAACCATAACGGAGATAAAGAACTATGCGTTTGATGGAGCGACTTGCTTGACATCTGTTACAATACCTAATTCTGTGACGAGCATTGGTAATAGTGCATTTTCTCGTTGCAGCGGACTGACTGAAATCAACATACCCGATTCGGTGACGAAAATCGGAAATGGTGCATTTTATCGTTGCAGCGGACTGACATCGGTTACAATCCCCAATTCTGTGACGAGCATTGGCATACAGGCATTTATAGAATGTACAGGACTGACTGAAATCAACATACCCGATTCGGTGACGGAAATCGGAAATGCTGCATTTTATGGTTGCACAGGACTGACATCGGTAACAATACCAAATTCGGTTACGAGCATTGGCCGTTCTGCTTTTTGGCGTTGTACTGGACTAACATCGGTAGCAATACCTAATTCTGTTACAAGCATTGACGCTTATGCATTTGCTGGTTGTTCAGCAATGAAGGAGATAACTATACCTTCTACTGTAACAAAAATTGGTGAAGAAGCCTTCAGTGATCATTATCAAAATAAAAGTGGTCTGGAAGTTGTCAATATTCTCAACGATGAAGGTGCTGTACTTATGTGCCCCAACTCCTTTACCGACAGGGTAAAAATCAACTATCTTGGAAAAAAACTTGCAAATAAGACTGAAAATCCAGTTGCAAAACAAGAAGCCAAGCCTGCCGATTCAGATACGACACAGGCAAAAGAAATGCCCAACGCCGAGACTCCCAAAGCAGAATCCAAGCCTGCCAAGACTGAGACCAAAGAAGAAACACCAAAGCCTGCTGCAAAACCTGCAACAAGCGACAAGGTCGGACTGACAGTAGGTTCTCTTACCGAAGCATTCAAGAACCAGTTTGGTGCAGTTTTGCGCATCTACAATGGCCGTTCAAAAGCCGACGACGGAATGTCGCTGCAGGAGGTAGGTCTCAAGCAGGAAATAAACACTACATTCGATGGCAAGCAGACCGTAGGTGCATTCGTCGAGCAGATGGCTAATGCAGGACTTAAGGTGAAGGTTTACACCTGCGACGAGTGGGTGGCTGTACTCGACGGACTTACACTCGAGCAGGCGGGCAAGGTAAAGAAGAGCGCGACAAAAGCCGATATGGAGAAAATGCTATAACTGGAAATATGTTGAATAACAAATTATTATTAATCATTTAAATATTTTAAACATGGAAATTAAAGTTGATGGACGCCTATTGGTGTCAACCCTTTGCGACAATTTCAAGAAGGAATTTGGTGGAACACTTCGCGTGTACCAGGGACAGAAGCGTTTAACAGGTTCGGAAAAGGTTAGCGAAATCGCTACCAAGACCGGAAGTTACGAATGCCGCGGCAGCAAGACCGTTGGTGGCTTCGAAAAGGATATGATGGCTAACTTCGGCCTTAAGATTCAGGTTGCTTCTGCAGACGACTGGGTATTGGCTCTCGACGAGATGACTCTCGCTAAGTTGCCCGAAATCCCAAAGAACGCCAAGAAGGCCGACATGGACGCTCTCAAGGCAAAGTATGCTAAATAATTAGAGCGCAAAGACAAATGCGGCAGGTGATTATTGCCTGCCGTATTTTTAAGTGTAATGCAATAATGTTGTGTCGGATGTGCAACAATATCGTGTCAAATTTGCAACAGTGTTGTGTCGGATTTTGCAACAATTGGTTGTGTCGGATTTGTAACCTTTAGCTCGCTGCCTAAGCTGCAACCTTCAGCTCGTTGCCAAAAGCAACAATCCGACACGCTGGAATATAAGCATTTGCAATGCGCCAAAAGGAAACTGAATGGTATGAAGTTGCGGATTATAAATCCTAATATTCAGTCATCGGGATTGCAAATCCCGATGAACGATACGTTTGCAACAATATCGTGTCAAATTTGCAACAATTGGTTGTGGCGGATTTATAACCTTTAGCTCGCTGCTTAAGCAGCATCCGACACGCTGGAATATAAGCATTTGCAATGCGCTAAAATGAAATGAAAAGGTATGAAGATAAGGATTATAAATCCTAATATTCAGTCGTCAGGATTGCAAATCCTGACGAACGATAGTGTGTTGTGTCAGATTTGCAACAATGTTGTGGCGGATTTGCGACAATTGGTTGTGTCTGTGGGTTGTGGCGGATTTGCAATCCGACACGTGGGAATATAAGCATTTGCAATGCGCTAAAAGAAAACTGAATGGTATGATAATGCGGATTACAAATCCTAATATTCATTACATCGGGATTGCAAATCCCGATGAACCATGATTGTAATCCGACACGCTGGAATATAAGCATTTGCAATGCGCTAAAGGAAACTGAACTGGTATGAAAATGCGGATTATAAATCCTAATATTCAGTCGTCAGGATTGCAAATCCTGACGAACATTAGTATGAAAATACGGATTACAAATTAAAACTATAGACAAAAACATAAATTATTATCAATATGGGTCTTCTAAACAATATCATTCCGGGAAAAACGGATAATAATTCGGGGCAACCAGCCTCAAATGAAGCACAGAAAAATGAGATTGCTGTGTCCAAATATGAAGGGCTGAGGCCTCTTGTTCGTTCTGCGCTGATGAAGGACGAAGTTTCCGAAAAGACTTTGGAAACATTAAGGAAGAAAGCGGAAAGCCTTGGAATGGATGCTGATGAATTTGAAATATTTTTCGATGGTTTGCTGACAAAAAAGAAAAAGGCGGGCAAAAAACCTCTCCTCGGAAAAGGCGAAATAAATTATGACAAATATTTTGAAAAGGATTTCGATAATGATTTCAATCAGGCATTCTTGACGGAAGAGGAACAGGCTGCGAAAAAAGGCAAGGCAAGCGAAGAAAAGAATAAGAAAATGGAAGGCGTTGTGGGTGCTGCCAAGTCGTTAGGCAAGCTCGGTGCCGGCGTTTTAGGCATGATGGGTGTAGTCCCGTCCGAGGCAACGTCGTTAACAAGTTTCCTTTTAGATGACGGCGCAGGTTCCAAGCCTTCCAAGAAAACTAAGAATGAAGATTTTGAAGATTTTGATGATGACGATGAAGACTTTGACGACGAGGACTTTGAAGACGATGAAGAAGACATAAAAAAGAAGAAGGGCAGAGGTCGGAACGGTAGATTAAAGGAAAGATTGAAGGAAAAAGGTGAAGATATTGGTGAAGACCTGCTGGATAAAATAGGTGATATTTTTGACTAGAATTGAATGTCCAATGGATTTTGTAATATAAGTAATTGGTAAAAACTGAATTATGAGCAAGGAATATTATAGGAAGAGAATTATTGACCTTCGCGCAAGCATGCAGAAGGAAAAGGAAGCCAAGAAGCGTGACAACGAATATTATGCAAGATTGATAAAGAGCGCTACAACTCCATCGTCAAAGGCGACTTACCGCAAGTCGAAAATTGACCATGCCGCCAGCCATGACCGCAACATCGAGTCGCTGAAACGGCAGATTGAAAGTGCAAAGGAGTCGCTGAAACGGGAAAAGTAGGGATAAGGAAGGATTAGCCTATTGTGTGCTATTTAACCGCCCCCTGAGCCTGTCGAAGGGTAAGGTTAATATGCATAATATCACTGTGGGTTTCACAGGTGGTTTAGTCATGCGTTTTTGCCAGCATTTCTTTTCTTTCCATTACTTTTGCAGATGAATTATTGGATAGAAATTAATAAGTATAAAAATGAGAAAGTTATTTGAGCGCGTATTTCTGAACGAGAAGTTCATATTTGCAATAATCCTTTTGAATGCGGCAGTCATCTTCGCCGAAGAAAGCGACGTCGAAAGCGTTGTACTGAACATAATTGACATAGTTTGTACATTCATCTTCATTATAGAGATGATTGTGAAGCATATCCATCTTGGCTTCCGCGGATACTGGAAATCGGGCTGGAACAGGTTGGATGGAATACTTGTGATATTGTCGTTGCCGTCGGTGGCATCGCTGTTTTTCCCGCATACGGGCATCGACCTGTCAATACTTATGATTTTCCGTCTGCTGAGGGTGCTGCGTTTCTTCCGCGTAATGCACTTCTTTCCAAATTTCACGCAAATCATAAAGAATTTCAAGCTTGCAATGAAGCAGTCGTATGCCATATTGCTGGCGTTCTTTGTGATAATTGTGATTTTCGGACTTGTAAATTGTGCCTTGTTCAAGGAGATTGCCCCCGATTATTTCTCAACTCCGCTTGATTCGATATATGCTGTTTTCCAACTTTTTACGGTGGAAGGCTGGTACGAGATTCCCAACACAATAGCTGAGGCAACAAGCCCGACTATAGGAAGCCTTGTGAAGTTTTACTTCTGCCTGCTGCTCATTTTGGGCGGAATAGTTGGCATGTCGTTCATCAACTCCATCTTCGTAGATGCCATGGTAAGCGACAACAACGACGATGTAAAGGAGAAACTTGAAGAACTGGAAAGGAAAATAGACCAGTTGCTGGAAGAAAAGAAGGAATTGCAAAAATGACAAAGACGATTTCTTTGGTTTTCAGTAATATACGATAAGAATTAATAAATTATGAATAGGTTTTTTAGTTTAGTTTTGATAATGCTTGTTAGTGTGTCCGCTTTTTCACAAAATGAAGAGGCGTCCGTTTCAGCCGACCGTCCGGGAATGTCAACGGGAACGGATGTTATGCCGCTGCACAAGGTGCAGTGGGAAACTGGTGTCGCTTTCGACTGGGAACATCGTGGTGGTGCAAAACAGGAAACTTTCACAATCAACAACACCTTGTTTCGTTACGGTCTTACCGATTTTGCCGAAATCCGTCTCGGTATGGACTTCCAGTACTATCGCGACAGACTGTTTGACGACTATGTCTGGGGCGTTACTCCGCTGAATTTCGGAACGAAAATCAAGGTGTACGAAGGGACAAAATATCTGCCTGCCGTTTCATTCCTTGCCAATGTTGTGGCACCGCATCTCGGAACTAAGGCATTTTGTCCAACACATCTGGCACCATCTATGCATTTGCTTTTCAGCAATACCATAACCGACTGGCTTGGACTAGGCTATCAAGTAGGTTGCGACTGGGACGGCTTTTCGCCTGTGCCGACAACATTCCTTGCTGTGTGCTTCGGCTTCAGCATAACCGACAATTTTGGTGCATTTGTCGAGTCGTACAACTACTTTACGCGTTGGCAGACGCCCGAATGTTCGCTCGACTTTGGTTTCAACTGGGTAGTTCACCCCAAAGTGCAGCTCGATGTGGCAGCAAACATAAATTTCAACGAAATAAAGAACTATGCAAATGTCAGCATGGGCGTAGCATGGTTGATAAACTAATTTATAACTAACAGATTATAAAATGACACTACAGAGTTTTAAAGAAGAACTTAACAGAGTTTTCGATGACAATTTGCACACCAAGCAGTGGCACAACATTGTCGATTATGTAATCATAGGTTTTATTGTGCTGAGTACGGTCGAGGTTTTCCTTACAACTTTCGACGCGGTAAACGAAAAGTACGAAACGGCATTGACGGTTGTTGACTGGATAACGCAGATTTTCTTCACGATAGAAGTCACATTGCGTATCTGGAATGCCGACATGCTTGATCCGAAGTACAAGGGCTTCTGGGGAAGGGTGAAGTATTGCTTCTCGTTCTACGGACTCATCGACCTGCTGTCAACATATCCGTTCTACCTAAGTTTCTTTATGCCAATACCTTATATGGCGTTAAAGGTGCTGAGGGTTGCACGTTTGTTCCGCGTTTTCAGGTATATGCACTCGTTCAAGCTTTTGACAAGCGCATTCCGGTCGAAAAAGTCGGAACTTCTGGTTTCAATGCAATTCTTAGTGATTATCACGCTGATACTTTCGTTCATACTTTTCTTTGTGGAACACGATGCACAGCCCGAAGCATACGATAATGGTTGGTACTCAGTCATTTGGGCATTTGCACAATATGTAGGTGACCCTGGTGGATTTGGAGAATACCCACCGATTACCGTTACTGGACAAGTTATCGCTTTCATAATTGGAATACTTGGAATAGCAATGTTTGCCGTGCCCGCCGGACTTATTGGGTCTGGTTTTACCGAGGTTATGGAAGACGAAGCCAAGACCGAAGAACTGAAGGAGAATGCACGTCGTATCAATGAGTTTTTCTTGGTAAAGAGCGCAAAAAGGTCTGGCATATTTTGGCCTGCCAAGAATTTGAGTTTAGGCGATTTGAAGTTGGATTTGGGTATGAGTGAAGACGATATTTTAAAAGCGGTAACATTTTCGCCAACCATTAGGCTGAAAAACCTTGCTGCTGCCGTCCTCGAAGGTCCCAAAAACGATATGCCAGTGGTAAACCAGTTCCATGTCAACAACAATTATGGTTGCCATGTAGAACGCGGTTCGAGCGTTACCATTGTAAATGCGCTCGGGTATGGCGACAATGGCTTGAGTTACTTCGACTGGCATATTGCTCAACTTGGTGGTTTCAACTATGTTGCAAATGAAAACTTCTCGCGCACAATAGGAGATGAAGACAAGCGCCACAATTTCTATACTGTAGAAAAGGATTCTGATGGAAATGTTGATTTCCAGCAGTTTATTAGTGATATTGTCGGCAACCGCGATGAAAACGATTGGATTGTCGTAGTGGCAGGGGAGCAGGTTGTGAAAAACATTACCGACTTCCATTTTGAATTTGGTGGCGAGAAGGGCGAAACATCTTTTGATTTCCCTGAATGTATTACTCACGACAAGCAGAAACTAAAGCAGTTGTACGATGATTTCAGTCAAACAATGGAAGGCTTGAAGTTAAAGACGGATGCTCATCAGGTTCAGCCAGTTATGAACAAGGCCAATGTTACGCGTTATATTCAAGCTCGTACCAAAGCCAATGTGCTTCTGATAACGGTTTCGTACAAATTGATGGTATTTGACAAGATCGTGTACGATGCAATTATAAACTTTGCCGATGTGCTTAATCGCAATCTTGAAACGCGGAAACCTGTCGGCTTGCACAAGGATGAATATATGGAAAGACCAGTGGAAAACGACTATTGGAAAAAACTGTATGGACTTGTAGAAGAACGAATCTAATCTTTCTCTCAACCTTATGAAGATTCTCGTTACGGCCTTTGAACCATTTGGCGGCAATGTGTTTAATTCCTCGTGGGAGGTTGCAAAACTTTTGCCCGACAATATTGGCAGTAGGCTGATTGTCAAGGAGATGCTTCCTGTTGATTTTATGAGTGCAGGAGAAAAGTTGCGCTCGTTGATTGAACTTCATTTGCCGGATGTCGTCTTGTCGTTGGGGCAAAGTTCGAAATATGCAGGACTGAGCATTGAGCGGGTTGCCTTAAACCTTATGGATTCGGTAAAGCCTGACAACTATGGGCATATTCCCACAAATCAGCCAATACATTACTTTGGCGATACAGCCTATATGACAACATTTCCAGTCAGGCTTCTGGCAGATGCCTGCAATCGGAAAGGTATTTCTGCCAAGGTGTCAAATTCGGCAGGCACATTTGTATGCAACCGCGTTTATTATGAAGCGCTTTATGCAGTTGCAAAAGGGCATTTCCCGATAAAGGCATTGTTTGTTCATCTGCCGTACATTACGGAGCAGGAAAAATCCCCATCGATGGATAAAGAGCTACTATCCGAGGGTATTTCAGAGATTATAAAGGAGATAGGAAATGTTCAATGCCAAACAATTTAAAACACTATAACAATGGAAACCAGTATAGTAGATGTTCCACGCAAATATTCGGAGGCCGATTTGTTTGGAATAAAGGTGTATCAGGATGCCTTGATTGATTTTATTAGTTACACAAAAACCCCGATTACTATTGCTTTGCAGGGCGAATGGGGCAGCGGGAAGACATCGCTTATGAACCAGCTCCGCTACGAGTTGTGCGACAAGGATGGTGCAAAATATTTCCCTGTATGGATAAACACTTGGCAGTTCTCGTTGATGAAAACGCCATCTCAGGCTATAATGAGCATACTCGAAGGGTGTATAAACCAGATTGGTGCGCTCAATCCCGAACAGAAAAAGTGGGACGAGAGCAAGAAGAAAATTGGTGGCATCTTCAAGAAAATGGCATCTGTCGGTGCAAAAGTGGCTGCAAACGCTGTTGGTGTCGATGGCGATGTGGTAGATGGTTTGTTTGGCGAAGAATCGTCGGAAAAGTCCGACATTGTACAGTTAAAGGAAGAAATCCAGAAGCTTGTTGATGCAGCACTCGAACACGACAAGTCGCGTCGTGGCTTCACTTTCTATATCGATGACCTTGACCGTATTGACCCGCCAGTAGCTGTTGAAATCCTTGAACTTTTGAAGAACATCTTTGACTTGGACAAGTGCGTATTTGTCCTCGCAATCGACTACGATGTGGTAATCAAAGGTTTGAAGTCCAAGTTTGGCGAACTTACCGACAAGAACGAGCGAGAGTTCCGTGCATTCTTCGACAAGATTATACAGTTGCCGTTCTCAATGCCGGTGGCTTCGTATAGTGTAGATACTTTCCTTGTGGATGCATTGGCAGAAATAGAATTCTTTACCAAGGAAGAACTTGCGAGTGGAGAACTAGGTGAGAATCTGTCGGAAATTGCTAGGTTGTCGGTTGGTACAAATCCGCGTTCGCTCAAGCGTCTGTCGAACACCTTGTCGCTGATTTCGATAATCAACAGGCGAATGCAAGCAGGTGGCGAGACAAACGAAAACCAGAATAAGATTGTCAACTTTGCCCTAGTTTGTATGCAGATTGCTTATCCGTACATTTACAACCAGTTGTCCGAGGCTCCCGATTTCAAGAAATGGAACGAAGGTATTGCCGCCAAACTGAAACTGCGTAAACTTACCGAAGATGAGCAGGAAAGTCTTAATCAGGCGGAGGAGTTTGACGAGGATTGGGAAAAGATTTGCTTCCGTATGTGCCAGAAGGAGACGCACCTGAGCAACCGTGCATTCCAAGTTTCACAGTTGCTGAACAAGATTGCCGAAATCATAAACAATGATGATAAATTGGGCGATGTCATTGAGGCTACCATAGAACTCTCGGCTGTTACCAACCTGAAGGCATTTGACACTCCAAAGAAAGTTCCAGGTCAGCGCAATAGGGATTCGTCAAATTACAGATTCAACGGCAAGGTGTATAGTTTCAAGACTGCATTAATAAGGGATGTCGTGTTGTATCATCTTTCATTAAATCCGGGATTAACATTGGCTAAATTGCAGGAGGATTTTCGTGTGGTTAGAAATATGAATAGCATTTTTGTAAGTCTGGACGAATTTAATCAAAAGGCTAAAAATGGGGCTTGGAATTTCTTTAAATACAAAAAGGAGGATGACCTTGTTCATTTGGCAGACACAGATATGCTTATTTCTACCAACTGGCCTACTACGGTTAATGGTGCACCCGGAATATTTTTAACATTTTTGGATGTCGCAAAAAAATTGGGTTATCAGATTGTCCCTTGTGCGAAATAAACATTTGTGAGAAAAAATAGGTTATTAATCATCTGTTGAGACGCAACGTGTTGCGTCTCTTTTTTTTTGTATGTGCAAATGGTGATGAAAAAGAGGCGTTGTCTGCTAGATTATGCGAAGTACGACTGTTTGTGTGGCTGCGCCATTTCTCTGTTGAGACGCAAAATTTTGCGTCTTTACATTATGGTTGTTGGGATTATGGACAGTGCCATTTGAGGTGGATTTTGGCAAATATTCCCAATTTCGCAAAAATAAATCTCCCTGACAACAATAAAAGCCTTATCTTTGCGCAAAATCTTTGCACAATGGAACAGTTGAAGAACCTGCCTATAGGCATACAGGATTTCGAGAAGCTCATAACGACAAACTATCTTTATGTTGACAAGACTGCTTTGATGTACAATCTTGCAACAACTGGCGGATACTATTTTCTGTCGCGTCCACGCAGGTTCGGCAAAAGCCTGTTCCTTACTACGTTGAAAGCTTATTTCCTCGGCAAAAAGGATTTGTTCAAGGGGTTGGCTGTTGAGAATTTGGAAAAGGACTGGACTGAATATCCGGTCCTGCATTTGGACTTAAACAGCCGTGAATACAAGGACGAATCATCGCTGATTTCGGAACTGAACCGTCACCTTGAATCGTGGGAAAAGCTGTACGGCGACGAATACAGCGACAGAAGTGTCGAGGAACGCTTCCTGCACGTCATTGACAAGGCATACGAAAAAACAGGTCAGCGCGTTGTCATTCTTGTGGATGAATACGACAAGCCAATGCTTCAGGCAATCGGCAACGAAAACCTTCAAGACGTTTTCCGTAGCAAGTTGAAAGCGTTCTACTCGGTATTGAAAACCAGCGATGCAAAAATCCGTTTCGCCTTCCTTACTGGTGTTACAAGGTTCAGCAAGGTTAGCATTTTCAGCGACCTTAACAATTTGAACGACATTTCACTGGAGGACGACTACTCCTCAATCTGCGGAATTAGCGAAGATGAGCTGCACAAGGTTTTCGACAGTCATGTGGAGCGTTTGGCTGAATACAAGAAAATGATGGTTGATGAGACCTACGCGGAACTGAAAAAGCGCTACGACGGATACCATTTTTCAAAAAACAGCTGTGGAATGTACAATCC